>JACUUN010000044.1 GCA_014859265.1 Coriobacteriia bacterium | reverse complement strand
TGCGATCTGATCACCGAGTCGGGAAAGCCACCCTGCACGTTCTCGGAGGTTTCACCGGCACGAATGCCGTTCACCCCCGAGAAACGCCCGTCAACCGACGAATGACCACCACCGGCGAGCATATCGTTCCCGTCGTGTAACGATAACTATAGGGTATAGTTAGTGGTTCATATCCACGTCACCCGCGATTTGCAGAAGTTGCGGGTGACGTGCCATACAACCTCAGGTCCGACGAGGGACAGTACCGACGATCTAGGAGGTGCCCGGTGAAGTCCGACCTGGAGATCGCGCAGCAGGCGACGTTGCAACCTATTGTGGATGTCGCGGCGGCCATCGGTATCGAAGAGAGTCACCTCGAGCTCTTCGGCCACTACAAGGCGAAGGTGTCGCTCGATGTCCTCGAGAGCATCGACGGCCGGCCGCAAGGACGGTACATCGACGTGACGGCAATCACCCCGACCCCACTCGGCGAGGGCAAGACAGTCACGACCGTCGGCCTGGGCCAGGCGCTCAAGCATATCGGGAAGAGCGTCGTGACGTGCATCCGCCAGCCTTCCCTCGGGCCGGTCTTCGGCATCAAGGGCGGTGCCGCGGGCGGCGGGTACTCACAAGTCATCCCGATGGAGGACTTCAACCTGCACCTGACCGGCGACGTGCATGCGGTCAGTATGGCCAACAATCTGCTCGCCGCCTACATCGACAACCATATCTACCAGGGCGACGACCTGGACATCGACCCCCACTCGATAACCTGGCGCCGGGTAGTCGACCTCAACGACCGCGCGCTGCGCCACGTCGTGGTGGGCCTCGGCGGGAAGATGGACGGCGTCCCGCGGGAATCCGGGTTCGACATATCCGTGGCCAGCGAGGTCATGGCCGTTCTCGCCATGTCGAGCGACCTACAGGACATGCGCGCGCGGCTCGGGCGAATACAGATCGGCACGAACCGCTCGGGCGAACCCGTCACCGCCGAGGACCTGAAGTGCGCCGGCGCGATGGCGGTGCTTATGAAGGACGCCATCAAGCCCAATCTCCTGCAGAACCTCGACGGCGGCGCGGTGTTCGTACACGCCGGCCCGTTCGCCAACATCGCGCAGGGCAACAACTCGATCATCGCCGACCACATCGCTCTGAAGTCCGCCGACTACGTGGTGACCGAGTCGGGCTTCGGGGCCGACATGGGTGCCGAGAAGTTCTTGAACATCAAGTGCCGCGCCTCCGGGCTACACCCTGACTGCGCTGTGATAGTCGCGACGATCCGCGCCCTCAAGTCGCACTCGGGCAAGTTCGAGGTCACGCCGGGCAAGCCGCTCGATGAGGGCCTCATGTCCGAGGACCTCGAGAGTCTGGCCGAAGGAATCGTGAACCTCGATAAGCACGTCGAGAACATGAAGAAGTTCGGTATCCCCGTGGTGGTCGTCGTCAACACGTTCCCCACGGACACCGAGGCCGAGCATGCCTTCGTCAAGGAGCGCGCACTTGCCGCGGGAGCCGATTTCGCTGTCTCGCATCGCATGCACGCCGAAGGCGGCGCTGGTGGTGTCGAGTTGGCGGAGGCAGTCGTCGCGGCGTGCGAGATGCCCAAGAACTTCCGGTTCCTGTACCCGGACGACATGCCGATCAAGGGCAAGATCGAGACCATCGCCACCGAGATCTACGGTGCCGATGGCGTCGACTACCTCCCGGCTGCCGAGGCGAAGGTCAAACTCTACACGGACCTGGGTCTCGCGGACTTGCCGATATGCATGGCCAAGACCCACCTGTCCCTCTCCCACGAACCGACGTGGAAGGGACGGCCCAAGGGATGGCGTCTCCCGATCCGCGACATCCGCGCGAGTGTCGGCGCCGGATTCCTCTATCCGCTCTGCGGCGACATGCGCACCATGCCTGGCCTGCCCAAGACCCCGGCAGGCGACGCAATCGATATCGACTCGACCGGATCTGTGATCGGACTCTTCTGACCGTGATGACGCATCGTGACTGGACAGAGCGCAATGCCAAGGGTGCAGTTCATACCCGAAGACGTCAGCATACTCGTAGAACAGGGCGAGAGCCTGCTGCGAGCCGCTATCCTTGCCGACGTCCGAGTGAGAGCCTCCTGCGGAGGAGATGGTACCTGCGGTAAGTGCCGCGTGATCATCGAGCAGGGGGCGGTCGACGCACGGCCGTCGTCCAAGCTCTCTGATTCGCAAGTCGCCCAAGGTTATGTCCTCGCATGCCTCGCTGAGATCCATGATGACGTCGTCGTCCGCATCGCCCCCGAGTCACGATCGAGCGCACTTGCCACCAAACCAGCGAGCCGGGTCGCCAATACCGTGCTCTCCGCGGAGGACTGCGCCGCACGGGTCGCCGACGATGCCTCTGGTCCCGCCCCCATCGGCAAGGCCGTCATCACACTGCAGCCGCCCGACCTGTCGAACAACTCGAGCGACCTCACTCGCGTACGTCAGGCGATGCGCCGCCAGCGCGGTATCGCCAACGTGGCTGTGCCCCTTCCGGCCTTGCGAGAACTTCCTGATGCGGCACGAGAGGGCGACTGGACCGTCACCGCGCTGCTCACGCAGCCGACGGAGTCGGACGCGTGGATAGCGGGCTTCCAGCCTGGAGACACATCCTCGCGCCAGCTCGCCATCGCGGTCGACATAGGCACGACCACCGTGGAGGTCGCTTTGGTAGACCTCGTCACCGGAGCAGTCCTCGGACAGGCGGCGGAGTACAACAGGCAGACTTCTCGGGGCGAGGACGTGATTACCCGTATCATACTCGCCAGCACCGAGCAGGGGCTGAGCGAGCTTCAGTCTCTGGCCGCTGACACCATCGCTGAACTGGTCGAGACCCTGTGCGCACGCGCCGGCGTCGCCACGCACGACATCATGTGCTACGTCGCCGCCGGAAACACCGTGATGACCCACCTTTTCTTCGGTGTGACGCCGCGGCACATTCGCGCCGCGCCCTACATCCCGGCCGCCTCCGAGTTCCCCTACGCGCACGCCCGAGACCTGTCGCTGCCGGGCGGTCCCGCAACGCAGCTCCTCGCGCTGCCCTGTCCTGCGAGCTGGCTCGGCGGCGACATCGTGGCCGGGGTGCTCGCGAGTGGCATCCCGTGGCGTGACGAGCTCACGCTGCTTATCGACATCGGCACGAACGGAGAGATCGTACTCGGCAACAAGGACTGGCTCGTGGCGTGCTCGTGTTCGGCCGGTCCGGCATTTGAGGGCGGTGGTATTCTCCACGGCATGCGGGCAGCCGCAGGAGCCATCGAGCAGGTGCGTATTGATCCAGACACCCTCGAGCCGACGATCATGACGATCGGCGGCGTGAAACCGCTGGGCATCTGCGGCAGCGGCCTTATCGACTGCGTGTCGGAACTCTTTCTCGCGGGAGCGCTCGCCCGCAACGGCAAGTTCGCCGAAGCTGACTCTTCGGCCAGTATCCGGCACGGAGAGCGCGGGCCCGAATACGTGCTCGTGCTCGCCGAAGAGAGCGGCACCGGCGCAGACATCGTGGTCACCGAGCCCGACGTCGAGAACCTCATCCGTGCGAAAGCGGCAATCTTCGCCGGAATCTCGGTGTTGCTGGAGTGCACCGACGTCGCGTTCGAGGAGATCGCCGAAGTGGCCGTGGCGGGTGGCTTCGGCCACTACCTCGACCTCGAGCGGATCACCGTGCTCGGTATGGTCCCGGAGCTCGATCGGGAGAAGTTCGTGTTCATCGGGAACAGCTCACTGCTCGGCGCACGCCACGTCGCTTCATCGCGCCGGATGCTCGCGATGGCCAAGTCGGTGTCAGAAAAGATGACCTACATCGAGCTCTCAGTGAACGCCGGCTTCATGGAGTCGTTCGTGTCGGCATCCTTCTTGCCGCACACCGACGCAAGACTCTTCCCCGAGACCGAGCGGCTGCTCAAGCGGCTCCGTGAGGCGAGGAGGGTGTTGAAACGATGACGTACACGATCGCGTTCGCGGGCAAAGGTGGCACCGGCAAGACAACGCTGGCAGCTCTCATCGTCCGCGCCCTTGATGACCTTGCCGCTGGCTCCGTGCTGGCCGTCGACGCCGACCCGAATTCCACACTACACGAAGCCCTCGGGGTCGAGGTCGAGCGCTCGGTCGGCGAGATCACCGAGGACATGTTGATGTCGAGCGGCCTGACGCAGCCCGGCGGCATGAGCAAGGAGACGTGGGTCGAGTACAACATCCAGCGCTACATCGTCGAGACCCCCAGCTTCGACCTCCTGTCGATGGGCCGCCCGGAGGGGGCAGGATGCTACTGCTACGCGAACAACCTCGTGCGGGGCTGCATCGACAGCCTCTCGCGCAGCTACGCATACGTGGTCATGGACAACGAGGCCGGTCTCGAGCACCTCTCGCGCCGCACGACCCGGGACGTCGATCTCCTGCTCATCGTCTCCGATCCGAGCGTTCGCGGCATCCGCACCGCCGGTCGGCTCAGTCAGCTCGCCGACGAGCTTGCCATCCGCGTGGATTCGCGCTTCATCGTCGTGAACCGGGCCGAGGACCCACTCGAGCCCGTGCTGCAGGACACCGCCGGACAGACCGGCCTGGAATTCCTCGGCACAGTCCCGTCCGACGCAGGCGTGACGCGATGCGATCTCGCTTGCGCTGGCCTGTTCGACCTGCCCGAAGAGTCGCCGGCTCTCGTCGCGGCCCGTGCACTCCTGCTGGCCGCGGTCCCGTCGCTTCGCCCGAGAGCGCCGCAGGCATCCGCGATTGAATCGTAAGGAGGAACGATGACGGCAACCATCATCGACGGCAACGCCATCGCGCAGCGCAAGCGCGCGGAGGTCGCGGACCGCGTCGCCGCTCTCGCCCGGAGCGGCATCACGCCTGGCCTCGCCGTGGTCATCGTCGGCGAGGATCCGGCGTCACAGGTGTACGTGCGCAACAAGGAGAAGGCGTGCGCCGAGGTGGGGATCCGCTCCGAGAAGGTCGAGCTGCCTGAACAGACCACCCAGCAGGAGTTGATGGCGGTCGTCGAACAGCTCAGTGCCCGGTCGGACATCCACGGCATGCTCGTGCAGTTCCCCCTGCCGGACCACCTCGACGAGGACGCGGTAGTCGAAGCTATCCCCGTCACAAAGGATGTCGACGGTTTCCATCCTGAGAGCATTGGTCGTCTGCTCGTCGGTAAGGAGACGCTCGTCTCCTGCACCCCCGCCGGAGTGATGGCGATCCTCGAGGAGACCGGCGTGGACCTGAAGGGCAATGAGGTCGTGGTCGTCGGCCGCAGCAACAACGTGGGCAAACCCGTCGCGCTGCTCTGCCTCGCACAGCACGCGACCGTCACACAGTGCCACTCGCGCACCCGGGACCTCCCCGGTCACGTGGGCCTCGCGGACGTCCTCATCGTCGCAGTGGGACGTCCCGAGATGGTCAAGGGTGAATGGATCAAGGAAGGCGCCATCGTGATCGACGTCGGCATCAACCGTACTGAAGACGGACGGCTCGTCGGCGACGTCGAGTTCGAGACCGCCGCCGAGCGTGCCTCGGCCATCACCCCGGTCCCCGGCGGCGTCGGCCCCATGACCGTCGCCATGCTCATGCAGAACACCGTCCTGGCCGCCGAGCGCGCCACCGGACGCCCGCAGTGAAGAAGGAGGCGGAAGAATGCCCTATACGGAACCCGTAGAGTCCGCGAACGGCCGCATCCGCGAGGTGACCGTTGGAGCCGGTGAGAGCTCGGTCGCGATAGGTGGGGCGGCCGCCCTGCCCTTCCACTGGTTCGACGGAGAGGCGCCGCGGCGGCCGATGATCGCGATGGAGGTCTTCGACGCCACGCCGGCCGAGTGGGCCCCGGCGCTCACCGGTGCACTGGGAGACGTGATGTCCGACCCGGCCACTTGGGCACGCGCGAACGTCGAACAGCATGGAGCCGACATGGTGTGCGTGCAGCTCGCCTCCACCGACCCCAACGGCGCGGACGCGACGCCGCAGGACGCGGCCGCCGTGGTGCGCGCCGTCGCGGACGCCGTCCGCGTGCCAGTCGTCGTGTACGGCTGCGGGAACGCTGAGAGAGACGCCGATGTGCTGAAGAAGGTGGCCGAGACCGTCACGGACACCGTGCTCGCCATCGGTCCCGCCACCGAGGACAACTACAAGGCCGTGACAGCCGCTGCCCTCGGCTACGGCCATGTCGTCGTGGCCGAGACGCCCATCGACGTGAACATGGCCAAGCAGCTCAACATCCTCATCACCCAGATGGGCCTCGACGCCGACCGCATCATCGTCGACCCCTCCACGGGCGCCGTCGGCTACGGCGTCGAGTACGGCTACACGGTCATGGAGCGGCTGCGCCTCGCGGCGCTCGTCCAGAACGACGACATGACGCAGATGCCGATGATCTGCAACCTCGGCAAGGAGGTCTGGAGGAGCAAGGAGGCTCGCGCGAGCGAGCAAGACGAGCCGGCCTGGGGCGACGCCGCGAAACGCGGCGTGCTCTGGGAGGCCACCACGGCCATCACGTTGGCCGTGGGCGGGGCCGACGTGCTGGTGATGCGCCACCCTGACGCGGTGGCGGTCGTACGCAAGGCGCTCAGCGGTCTGACCGCTTAAGTAGCAAGACGCAAAGGAGGAAGGTGTGCGGAATGACTGACGAGCAGAGAAAGGCATCCGAGGACTTTACATACGGATGCGAGCTTTGCACGAGCAGCGACCTCACGGTCGACCCGGCCGCGGCGGAAATGCTCACTATCGCGGACGAGCTCGGCATCTCAACCATGTTCAGCCGAGCCGCCGAGATGAAGCCCTGCCCTATCGGCGCGGAAGGTGCGTGCTGCAAGCTGTGCGCGATGGGTCCGTGCCGCATCTCCGGCAAGGATAAAGAAGGCAAGACAGGCGTCTGCGGCGCGACGCTGGAGACGATTGCGGCGCGCAACTTCGCGCGCATGGTCGCGGCAGGCTCGTCGGCCCACTCCGACCACGGTCGGGACGTGGCGTTCACGCTGAAGGCGGTCGCCGAAGGCGAGATCGAGGGCATGCGAGTGACCGACGAGGTGAAGCTCGCCAAGGTCGCCCGGGACTTCGGGATCGAGATCGAGGGCAAGGACGTGAGCGCCATCGCGGGAGAAGTCGCCGACGTCGCCCTCTCGCAGTTCGGCCAGCAGACCGGCGAGCTGCTGTTCGCCAGGCGCGCACCCGAGAAGCGCCAGGCGCTCTGGCGCAACCTGGGGATTACGCCCCGGGGTATCGATCGTGACGTGGTCGAACTCCTGCACCGGACGAACGCGGGCAACGACCAAGACTACGAGGACATCCTCGACGCCTCGATGAAGTGCGCGCTCGGCGACGGCTGGGGCGGATCGATGATCGCGACCGACCTGTCCGACATCCTCTTCGGCACCCCTGAGCCGGTGCGGAGCGCCGCCAACCTGGGTGTCCTCTCCCCGGATCAGGTCAACATCGTGATCCACGGTCATGAACCGCTGCTCTCTTCGGTGATCGTACAGTCGACGCGCAAGCCGGAGATGATCGAGCTCGCGAAGTCGGTCGGCGCCGCCGGCATCAACCTGGTCGGCATCTGCTGCACCGCCAACGAGAACCTCATGCGCCAGGGCGTGCCGCCGGCTGGCAACATGCTCCACCAGGAGCTATCCATAATCACCGGCGCGGTCGAAGCGATGGTGGTGGACGTGCAGTGCGTCTTCCAGGGCCTCGCCAGGACGGCCGAGTACTTCCACACGAAGCTCATCACGACTTCCGAGAAGGCGCACATCAAGGGCGACGGCGTCGTCCACATCCAGGTCGATGAGCACCGTCCCGTGCAGGCGGCCGACGAGATCGTCCGTCGCGCGATTGAGAACTTCCCGAACCGCGGTGACATCCACATCCCGACCGAGACGGGTCAGCTCATCGCAGGGTTCTCGCACGAGTACATCCGCCACATGCTCGGTGGCAAGATGCGCGCGTCCCTTCGGCCCCTCAACGACAACGTCATGAACGGGCGGATCCGCGGGCTTGCCGCAGTCGTCGGCTGCAACAACCCGCGCACCAAGCAGGACGCCGGCATCGTACACATCGTGCGAGAGCTCATCGCGAACGACGTGCTGTGTGTGGTCACCGGCTGTGCGGCCATCGCCAGCGGCAAGTACGGGCTGCTCGCACCGGAGACCATGGAGTACGCGGGCGACGGACTGCGAGAGGTGCTCGAAACGGTGGGAATCCCGCCAGTCCTGCACGTCGGCTCATGTGTCGACAACTCCCGAATCCTCACCGTGCTCTCCGAGGTGGTCGAGGAGGGCGGGCTCGGCGAGGACATCAGCGACCTCCCGGCCATCGGCATCTGTCCTGAGTGGTTCAGCGAGAAGGCGATCGCCATCGCAACGTACTGCGTCGCGAGCGGTGCCTACGTCATCTTCGGCGGGGTGGGCTCTCCAGTGGCGGCAAGCCTCGAACTAATGGACTACATGATCACCGGCTGGGAGGAGCGCGTCGGCGGCAAGCTCGCGTTCATCCAAGACCATGAGGCCATCGTCGCGAGCGCGCTCGATACGATCGACGCCAAGCGGGCCGCTCTCAAGATCGACGCACCACGAGAGCGCGTGCTCTTCGACATGGAGATGAGGAGGGAGCTCGATGTCTAAGATCATCGCTAGCGCGGCAATCCGCGGCGCACACAGCATCGTGGGCAAGGCGGAGGCGGCGCTCGCCCGGGCCAAGGAGGCCTACGGTGCCGAGACAGCCGTCGAGTTCCCGAACACCGCGTACTACCTGCCAGTCATCTACGGGTTGACCGGCGAGAAGGTCGAGAGACTCTCGGACATGGACCGCGTCCTGGCCATAGCGCAAGACCTGCTGCCCGAGTCACCGTCCGAGCGGCTCTGGCTCCCCTACCTCGGCGACACGCTCGACGCAGGTATAGCGACGCTGCTGGCCGAGGAGTGCATCGAGGCGATGCGCTACGTCACCAACGACCCCCCGCCCGTCAACGAGCTGTGGCTGGGCGCCGCCGACGACGTCATCATGCGCGCGCGCGGCGTCGAGTTCGTGGATGGTACCGCCCCCGGGTTCGCCGCGGTCGTCGGAGCGGCACCCGACAATGCGACCGCCGTGCGTCTCGCTCGCGAGATGCAGGAGAAGATGCTCTACGTCTTCATGGCGGGCCGTGACGGCGCTACGAGCTTCGCAGAGCAGCTCGACGCCGAGGGCGTCCAGCTTGGCTGGGACTCCCGGCTCGTTCCGTTCGACACGGAGGTCTACGGTCACATCTACTCGCTCGGCTTCGCCACGCGGGCGGCCATGGCGTTCGGCGGGGTCCAGCCAGGCGACTTCGAGCGCATCCTGCGCTACAACAAGAACCGCATCTTCGCCTTCGTGCTCGCGATGGGCGAGGTCACCGACGAGTGGTACGCGACAGCAGCGGGCGCGATCTCCTACGGCTTCCCCACCATCGCCACATCCGACATCCCGCAGATTCTGCCCACCGGCGTGTGCACCTACGAACACGTCGTCTCGAACATCTCGTGCGACGAACTCGTGCAGAAGGCCATAGAAGTGCGCGGGCTCAAGATCAAGGTGACAGAGGTTCCGATCCCGGTCGCGTACGGCCCGGCCTTCGAGGGCGAACGTGTGCGCAAGGAGGACACCTACGTCGAGATGGGCGGTCAGCGCTCCACTGCGTTCGAGTGGCTTCGCACGGTCGACGCCTCGGAGGTTACCGACGGCCGCATCGAGGTGGTCGGCCCCGATATCGACGACGTCGAGGCGGGCTCGGTCATGCCAATCGGCATCGTCGTGGACGTCACCGGGCGCAAGATGCAGGCAGACTTCGAGCCGGTGCTCGAGCGTCAGATCCACCACTTCCTCAACTATGCCGAGGGCGTCCTGCACATGGGCCAGCGAGACCTGATCTGGCTGCGCATCAGCTCCTCGGCGAAGCGCGCAGGCTTCGAACTCGCGCACATCGGAGAGATCCTGCACGCTAAGATTCTCGACGATTTCGACGCGATTGTGGACAAGGTGCAGATCACGATATACACGGACCCAGCGAAGGTCGACGAGTGGCGGGAGAAGGCCGAGGAATCCTACGCCGTACGCGACGAGCGCATAGCGGGACTGACCGACGACACCGTGGACGTCTTCTACTCGTGTAGTCTATGCCAGAGCTTTGCGCCGAACCACCTCTGTGTGGTCACGCCCGAGAGGTTGGGCCTGTGCGGAGCGTACAACTGGCTCGACGCGAAGGCGAGCAACGAGCTCAACCCGGCCGGCCCGAACCAACCGATCTCGAAGGGCGAACTACTCGACCCGACCCTGGGTCAGTGGTCGGGCGTCAACGAGTTCATCTACGCGAAGTCCAACCAGTCCGTCGAGCGGATGAGTTGCTACTCCCTGCTGACAGATCCGATGACGTCGTGTGGCTGCTTCATGTGCATCATCGCGCTGCTGCCGATGTGCAACGGCGTGATGGTCGTGAACCGCGAGTTCGCTGGGATGACGCCTTCGGGTATGAAGTTCTCTACACTCGCGGGCATGATCGGCGGCGGAGTGCAGGCACCGGGCTTCATGGGCATCGGCCGCGGTTACATCGCCAGCCGCAAGTTCCTGTCCGCCGAAGGCGGTCTGAGCCGCGTCGTGTGGATGCCGAAGCAGCTCAAAGAGATCATGGCCTCGTCGCTCGCGCCGCGCCTCGAGGAGATGGGTGACCCTGACTTCCTCGACAAAGTGGCCGACGAGACGATCGCTGAAACCGAAGAGGCGGTGGTCGAGTACCTGACCACCGCGCAGCATCCTGCCCTGACGATGGACCCGCTGTTCTGACAGCGGGCCGCCGACCCGAGGAGTGACCGATCCATGGCACTGACCGGACTGGACATCTTCAAGCAGCTCCCGAAGACGAACTGCGGCGACTGCGGCGTGCCGACCTGCCTTGCGTTCGCGATGAAGCTCGCCCAGGGCGGAGCCGAGCTCTCCCAGTGCCCGCATGTCTCCGAAGAGGCGGCGGCAGCCTTGAGCGACGCGGCTGCGCCTCCCATGCGCGCCGTGACCGTCGGCACCGGCGATGCGGCCTTCACCGTCGGCGAGGAGACAGTGCTCTTCCGCCACGATAAGACCTTCGTGCATCCCTGCGCGATAGGCCCGCGAATCGACTCCGGCACCTCCGATGACGAGATCGCCGCTGCGGTCGCTACGACCAAAGCGGCCGCCTTCGAGCGCGTGCAGCAGCATCTCGCGTGCGGATTCGCCGCGGTACGCTCGACAGCTGACGCCGCACGTTTCGCCGCCGTCGCGGCCGATGTCGCCGAGAAATCCGGGCTGCCGCTCGTCCTCATGGCCGAGGACCCGGAGCACATGTCGGCCGCACTCGACGCTGTCGGCCCGAGCCGCCCGCTCATCCACGCGGCGACCGAGGCGAACGCCGAAGCGATGATTGCACTGGCAAGCGAGCACTCATGCCCCCTCGCGGTGCGAGCCTCGGGCCTCGACGCGGTGGCGGCCCTCACCGAGAAGGCGGCGGCCGCGGGCCTCAAGGAACTGGTGATCGACAGCGCACCCGAGAGCGCCGCGGCTGCGCTGCGCGACCACGTGTTCGCGCGCCGCGCAGCGCTCAAGCAGAAGTTCGCTCCGCTCGGCTACCCGGTCATCACCTTCCCTGGGGACCACGCTGACGGCGACCCGATGCTCGAGACGGTCTACGCGGCGGTCGATGTCGCAAAATACGGCAGCATCATCGTGCTCAGCGGGGCCGAGCCGTGGCGCATGCTCCCGCTGCTCGTTCTCCGGCAGAACGTCTACACCGACCCCCAGCGCCCGATGCGGGCGGAGGCCAAGGTCTACGAGATCGGCGCGCCGGGACCCGACTCGCCCTTCTTGGTCACGACGAACTTCTCGCTGACGTACTTCATCGTCTCCTCGGAGATCGAGGCGTCAAAGATTCCCGCGTACCTCGGCGTGGTCGATGCGGAAGGCCTGTCGGTCCTAACCGCGTGGGCCGCGGGTAAGTTCGTGCCGGAGCGCATCGCCAAGTTCGTCAACGACTCGGCTATCGCCGAGAACGTGTCACATCACGACATCATCATCCCGGGGGCGGTCGCGCAGATAAGCGGGGAGCTCGCCGAGGAGCTGGAAGCCTGGAATGTGCTGGTCGGGCCATATGAAGCTGCCGACATCCCCGCGTTCCTCAAGGCTCGTGCCGGATAGAAAGGGCACCCTGACAGGGTGGTCACGATGTGCGCGACTAATGCCATCCACATGCATGCTATACGCGAAGGGACGACGCGGCTCTCCGCGCCGTGTCGTGCGAGATGCCCGGTCCACATCGACGTGCCGGGTTACCTCTCCGCGATCGCCGACGGGCGCTTCACTGACGCGCTGGAGATCGTGCTCGAGCGCAACCCCCTGCCCTCCGTGTGCGGTCGCATCTGCCTGCGCCCGTGCGAGGAGGGCTGCCGCCGTTGCCTGCTCGACGAACCCGTCGCGATTGCGCAGCTCAAGCGCGCTGCCGCCGACTTCGGCGCCTACCCGGTGCGTAAGCGCTCGTTTCCACGGCCCGAGTCTATCGCCATAGTGGGGAGCGGGCCGACCGGTCTCACCGCCGCCTACGACCTCGTATCGTGGGGGATGCACGCGACCATTCTCGAGAGCGAACCGCTCCTCGGCGGGATGCTTCGCTACGGCATACCAAGCTTCCGCCTGCCGGACTACGCTCTGGACCGGGATATCGACCACATCCTGTCCCTCGGTGCCGAGGCGAAGACCCGGGTGCGGGTCGGCCGTGATGTGACCGTGAGCGAGCTCGCCGAAGAAAACGACGCTGTCCTGGTGGCTGTGGGCCTCCCGCTGAGTCGCACGCCGCCGATCCCCGGCGCGGAGTTGCCAGGCGTCATGTCCGCGCTCCCCCTGCTCGCAGCCATCTCGAGAGGTGAGCGCGTGGAGGTCGGCTCACGCGTCGTAGTGGTCGGAGGCGGCAACGCGGCCATCGACGTGGCACGCACCGTGCGTCGGCTCGGAGCGACCAAGGTCCACCTCGTCTACCGCAGGACCCGTCAGGAGATGCCCGCGTCCGAGCAGGAGGTCAAGGAAGCTGAACGCGAGGGTGTCACACTCCACTGCTCACTGGGACCCGTCTCTATCGTCGGCGATGACAGAGTGCGAGCTCTGATAGCCGCACGCTGCACATCGATTCCCGGCGAAGGCAGACGTGCCGAGCCGACGATTGACGAGGAGCAGGTCACGCGATTCGAGGCCGACACGATAGTGTTTGCAATCGGTCAGGCAGCGGACGTCACCGATCTGGCCCTACCACTCACACCGCGCGGCGCATTGGAGGTCGACCCGCTCGCGCTGCGTTCACCCGCCGAGAAGGTCTACGTCGCAGGCGACGTCATCAGCGGGGCCACCACGGTCATCGACGCCATCGCAGCTGGTCACAGGGTTGCGGCCCTCATCTACCGCGACCTGACCGGGGATGCCCGCCCACTCGAGCAGCTCGACGAGGAGAGTGCGGTCCTCGGCAAGGTACCCGATGCGATGGCCTCGAAGCTTGAGACGAGACGGCGGATCATGATGGAACGTCTCGAGTACTTCGAGTCCGTGCAAAGCTTCGAAGAAATCGAGTCCGGATACACCGAGTACGAAGCGGCGCGGGAGGCGCAGAGGTGCCTCTCGTGCACGAGTGGAGCACGCCTGACGCGGGAGAAGTGTGCGTCGTGCCTCACATGCATGCGGGTGTGCCCGCACGGGGTCCCGATGCTCCAGCTCGGCGGCTACCTGTACTTCGATGCCGACACGTGCCACGCGTGCGGCGCGTGCGCATCGCAGTGCCCGGCCCAGGCCATCGCGCTCGAAGGGCACTCGGAAGACGAGATGATCCAGCGAGTGCAGCGGCAGCTCACAAATACGTCCCTTGAGACGACACTCATGTTCGCGTGCGGCTCCACGCCCATCCTTCCAAACATCGCGCCAGGTGACACGCGCACGCTCACAGTCACGTGCCTCCTGCGTGCAAGCGAGCGCACGGTCCTGCGTGCGCTCCAGGAGGGCGCGACGCGCGTCGTGTTCGCCGGTTGCGTCGAGAGCACGTGCCGGTTCCCCCACGCGCGAAAGTTCGTGCGTCAGCGCGCCGCGCGCATCACCGCTCTGCTCGAGGCGCTTGGCATGACCGACGCGTTCTTCCTGGCCGAGTATGACGACGCGCTCGATTGGCATCTTCCATGATCGTGATGAGACAGAAACCGGTGACCGAGATCCGGGACATGGTCGCGCGTCATCGCCGGGTCCTACTCGTGGGCTGCAACACGTGCGCGGCGGTCGCGCTCGCGGGAGGCGAAAAGGAGGTCGGCACGCTCGCGGAGATTCTGAGACTCGCTATGTGGCGACAGGGCTCGCAGGTGATCTTCGAGGGCGCCCTGCTGCAGCGGCAGTGCGAGCCGGAATACGTCATGCAGCTCGATGCGGAAGGCTACGACGCACTCCTGTCGCTCGGGTGCGGAGCAGGGGTGTCGCTACTGGCCGCCATGATCGACGTCCCGGTCTATCCGGCACTCGACACGATGTTCATAGGGGTTTCGCAGGGCCTGGCCAGCTGGGAGGCCGAGTGCTCCGCGTGCGGCCAGTGCGTGCTCGGCAAGACCGCGGGCATCTGCCCGATCACTCGGTGCGCTAAGGGCATACTCAACGGCCCGTGCGGTGGCGTGTCTGACGGCCGCTGCGAACTCGGCGATCGAGACTGCGCCTGGGTTCTCATCCACGAGAGGCTGGAGCATTTCGGCCGCACTGAGGAGATTGCCGAGATAGCAGAGCCGAAGGACCACTCGATCCACACGAAGTGCCCCGCGTTCGGCATCGTCGGAATGGAAGAGAGCGACCCGGGAGAGAAGCCGTGAGCCTGCGCGAAGCCATAGAGTCCGGGCGTTTCGCGGTCACATCCGAAATCGGGCCGCCGAAGGGCATCGACGTGTCCGAAATGCTCGAGATCGCCGGGCAAATCCACGGCCGCGTCGACGCACTCAACGTGACGGACAACCAGGCGGCCGTGATGCGGCTGTGCACACTCGCAGCGTGTATCCACCTGAAGCAGCGCGGTTTCGACTCCGTCTACCAGGTCACGTGCCGCGACCGCAACCGTCTCTCGCTGCAGTCGGACCTGCTCGGCGCGGCGTCGTTCGGTATCACGACCGTACTGGCACTCACGGGGGACCACGTCGTCGTCGGCGATCACCCGCAAGCGAAGGCGGTCTTCGACCTTGAGTCCGTGCAGCTGCTCGAACTCGTCTCGAAGCTCAACGCGGGCACGGATCTCGCGGGCAACGAGCTGCACGGTGTGCCAGACCTGTTCGCGGGAGCCGTCGTGACCCCGGACGCACGGCCTCAGGCACCCCAGCTTGCGAAATTCGAGAAGAAGGTCCGCGCCGGGGCAAGGTTCTTCC
>JACUUN010000149.1 GCA_014859265.1 Coriobacteriia bacterium | reverse complement strand
ATCAGTGTTCGGCTTCGAGCGTAACGGCTGTTCGGCTTCGACCGGAATACGCACCTGGGCGCGCAGCTTGAGCCGAGAGCGCTACTTCGCCATCGAGGACTGCCGGCACGTCTCCGGCAGACTTGAGAGTCATCTGCTGCCCAGAGGCGAGAGAGTCGTGCGGGTCCCGCCCAACCCGCACCTACGGCAAGTCCGACCCGATCGACGCGGCATGCGTCGCCCGCGCCGCACTGCGCGAACCGGCACTTCCCGAAGCGGCGCTCGTCGGCCCCGAGCACGACATCCGGCTGCTCGCCGATCACAGAGACGACCTCGTGGGCGAGCGCAAACGCATCCAGAAGCGCCTTCGGTGGCACTGCCACGACCTCGAAGCCGGAGTGGATCTGCCGCCGCGGGTGCTCGACCGCTACGTCTGGCTCGACCGGCTCGAAGTCGCGCTTATCGCGCTACCCGAGACGACGCGGCGGCGAATCGCGCTATCCGAGCTCGCCCGGTGCCGGGAGCTCACGATCGAAATCCGCTCCCTCGAGCGCGAGATACGCGCTCGCATGCGCGAGCTCGCCCCCCGAACTGCTCGCGATCCCGGGCTGCTCGGCGATTTGCGCGGCGCACCTCATCGCCCAGACCGCCGGTGCGTCGCGCTTCTCTGGCGAGGCAGCCGTCGCGATGCACGCTGGCGCGGCGCCTCTGCCGGTATCGTCGGGGCGCTCGAGCCGCCACCGCCTGAACCGCTGCGGCAACCGTCGCCTGAACTCGGTGATCCACATGGTCGCGCTCACCCAAGCGAGGATGCATCCTCCGGCGATCGCCTACGTGGAGCGCAGGCAATCCGACGGGATGAGCCACCGCGAGGCGCTGCGCTGCCTCAAGCGGCACCTCCCCAGGACGCTGTTCAAGACGATGTTGCGTGTCGAGAAGGCCCGGGCCGGACAGGTGCTCCACGGGGACTTCGGCACAGAAGGGCTGGCAGTCGCGGTGTAGGGTTGACATAGGAGCAACAGCTGACCGCACGAACGGTGTACGCTACTTGGTGGTGGATGGGCGGCAGCTTATCCGCCTAGGCGTTAGACCCAACACGTTTGCGCTGTGGGCTGTTGCGACCGGGGTAAGTACGGTATGCTGTACGGTATAGCGTATCTTACTGGAGGTGCCCCATGGCTCGATTCCGTCCGTCTGAGGATGTCCGTCCAGTGACCGAGTTTCGCGCGAACACGTCGGCGGTGCTCGAACAGGTCCAGGTAACCAAGCGTCCCGTGATACTCACGCAGCACGGGCGGAGTGCAGCCGTGCTGATGGACGTGGACGTCTACGAGGGCCTGCTCGACGAGGTCGAACTCCTCCGCGCCGTGCGAACAGGTGAAGAGCAGATGGCCGCCGGCGAGGTGATCGTCCATGAGGATGTCGAGGCACGGGCACGCCGGAGACTCGACAGGTGAGGACTGTCTGGACCCGGCAGGCTGAGGCCATGCTCGACGAGGCACTTGACCTCATCGCCGCTGACCGCCCGACAGCAGCCCTTGCCTGGCTCGACGAACTGATGGAGCGCGTGCGCTCTCTCGAACGGTTCCCAGACCTTGGGCGCATCGTGCCGGAGCTTCAGCGCTCGGAGATCCGCGAGATTCTCGTCGATCCGTACCGGGTGCCCTATCACCACGACGATTCCCAGGTGACGATTCTCGCGGTACTGCACGACCGCCGCCTCTTCCTTGAGGAGTACATATCGGAATAGGGTGGGTCTAACCCGCGGATCAACCCGACTCGCGTGGCTCGCAGCTTATGCGCAAACACGTTCCGCGAACACGGCGCAGTCGTTCCCTCGGGCTGTTTACGGGCCCTCCTCGGCTGGTTATACTCGCGGTATGAAGACAGCGATCTCAATCCCTGACGACGTGTTCGATGACGCGGACCGGCTCGCCAAGCGGCTGAACAAGTCGCGAAGCGAGATCTACAGTCGAGCCGTGCGGGAGTACGTCGCGCGCCACTCGCCGGACGAGGTTACGGAAGCGCTCGACCGCGTCTGCGAGGAGGCGCCGGCCGACACCGGGTTCGCCACCGCCGCCGCGCGCCGTACCCTCGAGCGGTCCGAATGGTGATCTCGCAAGGCGAGGTATGGTGGGCGGACCTCGGTGAGCCGCGAGGCTCCGAGCCGGGCTTTCTCAGGCCAGTCGTCGTCGTGCAGAGCGACTCGTTCAACCGCAGCCGTATATCGACCGTCGTCTGTGTCCCGCTCACGAGCAATCAGCGACTCGCCGGCGCACCCGGCAACGTCGCACTCACCTGCAAGGATACCGGGCTGCCTAAGGACTCGGTCGCCAACGTCTCTCAGGTCGTCACGCTCGACAAGGTTGCGCTCACCGACAGAGCCGGGATGCTGCCTGAGCAGAAACTCGATCTGGTGCTATTCGGCATCGACGTCGTTCTGGGACGGTAGGCCGGTCGCCGAACAAGCGCTTCCAGCCGACGGCGCAAGCGGTATCCTTCGAAGAGAGGCGCTCGGCCGCAGCTGACGCGCTACACCGTT
>JACUUN010000148.1 GCA_014859265.1 Coriobacteriia bacterium | reverse complement strand
GGCTACCCGACCACCGTCGGGCATCCCACCGGGGCAGAGTGACATTAATGACGCCGGGGTTGGGCCGCCAGTCACCCGCACACGAGCTCGCCCTCTCGCCCGAGTTCATTCCGGGGCATCGTTCGGTAGTCTCACCGCTTTCGGAGCTGGCGAGTTCCCATGCACGAGAATAGAGTCGAGCTGCTCCTGCAGCAGCTGCTCTCCGTCATCCCAGGTCGCGTTGCGATATCGTGCCCACCATCCGTCTCTGACCTTGAAGGAGAACTTGCCCGGGCCCCGTAGCAAGAACGCGACTCCGCCTGAGTGGAGCATGTCCTGGAGGACGCATTCCCAGCATTGCCCCACAATGACCTCGCCCTGCGTCAACACGACTTCAGAGTCTCGGAGCATGGGCGACGGCGCCTCCGTCTTCGAGACGAAGGCAAATTGACCGGCCCCAGCGGTGCGAGCCGCTGAGGCGACCGAGGCACCCGCCTGATCTCTCGCGAAGTCCCTGTTCATCTCCTCGATTGCCGACATCAGGTCTGGGTCGAACCGGCCAATCTCAATACCGGCCTCCCTCAACATGAGCTCACCGCGTCCCCGTATGTGCTCGTTCGGATCGAGCGTTCCGATAACCACACGACGAATCCGCCGTTCGATGATTCGCTTGGCGCAAGGCACCTTGGGGTGGTTCCGGGAAGTGCATGGTTCGAGGGTGGTGTAGAGTGTGGAGCCCGCAAGCGCCTCATCAGGGAGCTTCCTCTCAAGGAGAGTGAACTCGGCATGCTCTCCGGGCGCCAACTCCCCTCTGAATGCTTGCCCGAGAACCACCCCGTCTCTCACGACCAGGGCCCCGACCCTGGGGGACACCTTGCCGCCCTCGCCGACGGACTTGCGGGCCTCAGCGACAGCCGCCTCCATGTACGCTCTCTCCGACACGTGGCGCGGACTCGGAGCGGAGGTGGTCGCCGGGGTCGCCAGCTTCGCGCCGGACTACAGCCAAGCGGCTATAGCGGTGCAGTTCGCGGGCGGTTCACTCCCGTCCGCGCCGTACAGGTCCCAGTTGTCGAACAAGGCACCGAGGAGGTCCCCGACTACATCTTTGCCCTCCGTATCCCAGAACGCCCGCATTCGATTCGCCTTGGAGCCACTGCCCCGGTCGTACTTGTCGTCGTAGATGTCGATTCCGACGGCATCTAGGAAGAAGTCACGAAACGTCCGGTTTGAGAATCCCAGGACGTAGCCACTTGACATGCCGAGGGCCCGCTCGAGACGCAGCTTCTCGAAGTTCGTGAGATCAGACACGCCTGCTCCCTCTTCGACTCGACGCCAGCTCTCCTCCATGATAGCCGTACTGGTCACGACGGCCGTCCGGAACAAGGGCGGCGAGGGTCGGCCCAACGTCTAGGCGGATGAGCGGCTGCCCAGCACCAACCTGGAGTGTAGCGCGTCTGTCCGCTCGATCCGCGGGTTCGGCCGCCCGATGAACCTTCTTCGCCCCGATCTATGCAGACTCGAATGCGATTCCGTGCGAGGTAAGAAAGCCGGAGATCTCGTCCACGTGGACCGCTTGCCCAACGTTCAGGAACTGCCGCTCGACGACAGTCTTCCCCTGCACCTGGTACGTCGGATTGAAGCCCAGGTCGAGATGTGTGGTGGAGGACTGAAGACCGCACAGCTGAGCATTCACGTCGAAGACAGGGCCACCGCTCTGTCCGCGAAGGCCGGGAGTGGAAGTCTGAATGTAGGTCGCCTTCGACCCGTCAGGCTGCTCCACAACGGCGAACCGCGAGATCATCCCGTCAAGCGCGAACAACGGTGCGGGAAAGCCGCTCTTGACGTCGAAGCTGTTGTCCGCGAACTCCGCTTCAACGGAGTGCCAAGGGAATCCGATTCGACAGACGGAAAGACCTGGCGTGATTGGCTCGGATCGGAACACAGGGTATGCCTGCTCGCTTGTAGGAACGAACGGCTCGATCTTGAAGGCGGCGAGATCTGCGACGGGATGGAGTCGGATTTCCGTTGCGTGCGGCTTGTCGGCCTGCCAGTTCGCGCCAGCGGCCCAGATTTCTGCATGGTTCGAAAGCGAGTCTCGCTTCTGTCCTTCAAGCTTTCGAATCTCACGGTTGCGATGCTTAGCGTTTCCGCCCTTCTGCGCACTCAACTGCGCTATTGCCTGGTCGATACCGTCGGCTCCGGCTATCGAATTCTGAGCGCGACGAATCTCCTCGAACACGTGCTTTGCCGTAATCGCCCACCCATCACCGTTGATGACCATGAATGCCCCGAGGGTCGAGAAGACCGTTCCGTCGTGCTTGCGACGGAGACCTACGTAGGGACACGTGTACTTGCGTGCCTGTTCGCATGCCTGCTGAAACATCAGCCGCTCCAATCGGTTGGATACTGCCCCGACCCGATTGTACGAATCGAACTGACATTCGCAGGCCATGCGAGAAGGAGTGTCGGCCGAACGTTGAGGCGCGTCAGCAGCTTCGGATGCGCTCACTCGTCAGCATAGCGCTGGTCGCCGTCTGCTGGATGCGCGGGT
>JACUUN010000005.1 GCA_014859265.1 Coriobacteriia bacterium | reverse complement strand
ACCATGGATGATGAGGCCGGGAGCGTATCGCTCCCGGCCTTTGTGTTGCTCTCGGTGTTGCCCCGTCCCCCAAAGCCTCATGGTGCGACCGGCCTTGGGGTTCAAGTTGGCACATCGGCAGGTCGATAGGGTTAGTAACTCATGACTCACTCGCTAGGGACCACGGTTTCGACAAAGGATTCGCAAGATGCCCGGACAAGCGCTTCTGCACTGGACTGCACTCCTCATACATGCGGTCGCCCTCGCAGTCATCGTGTTTGCCCTCCGCGCATCGTCCGTGCGGGGACGGTGGCGCAGGGCTGCTGTCGCCTTTGCTGCCGCGTGTGTCGCAGGCATCGCCGCGTCGCTCGTCCTCCTGGGGCGAAGCGTTACGAATCAAGCCGATGTCCTTGCTTTTCTGCGCGTAGTACAGGCGACCGGCGTGGTGTGGGGCGCCCTCGCTTTCCGTGCAGAGGCCTTCGACGCTCGCCGAACGTCAGAGCTGCTCGCTCGGATCGAGTCAGTTCGCAGCACCTACGCCGATGGTGTTGCAGCTGTGGTGGCGACGCTGGACCCCGATGGCACGGTCAGGCATATGAACCGGTACGGCCTCGAACTGCTCGGCGTCGCCGAGGACGATGTCGTAGGCAAGGACGCGTTCGAACTCTGGGGCACACAGGCAGCCGACATCTACGCGCGCGACGAATTCGAGCGGTTCTGTGAGAGCCGCGGCCAGGTTGGTGCCACCCTTGAGTACCCTGTCCGCACGTGCATCGGGGAGCGGATTGTGCGGTGGAGCCGCTCGGCGGCGCTCAACGAGTCCGGTGATGTCCTGCAGGTGATCTCGTACGGGGAGGACGTGACAGAGCGGCGGCGCACAGAGGAGAGCCTGCGCTCCGAGTCCCATCTGCTCGACTCGGTACACGATTCGGTCATCGTGACTCGCCCGGATGGTAGGATCCTCTATCTCAACCAGGCGGCACACGAGATGCGCGGCTACACGCGCGAGGAGTTTCTGGAGCTGGAGCCCTTCTCGTGGATCGCGCCGGAGTCGCAGGAGGATGCACGCGAGAACCAACGGCGAACCGTTGTCGAGTCCGGCACCGCGCTCTACGAGGTGATGAACGTCTGCAAGGGCGGTCAGCGTCTACCCGTCGAAGTGAGGAGCCAATTCGTGGTGTTCGACGGCGGCCCGGCGATTATGAACGTCTCGCGAGACGTCTCCGCGCGTCGTCAGGCGGAGGAGCTCGTCTCCCAGATGGCCTACGATGATCCGCTTACGGGCCTTCCGAACAGGCGCCTCGTTAGCGAGCGGCTGAACGGCGCCCTTGCTCACCTGGACCGGGGAGATGCCGAAGGACTCGCCGTCATCTACGTGGACATCGATAATCTCAAGGCGGTGAACGACACGGTGGGCCATGACGCGGGTGACCAGCTGATCAAGATCATGGGCGACCGGCTCAGCTGGGTGACACGCGATGGCGACACGCTCGGGCGGGTTGGCGGCGATGAGTTTGTCCTCATAGTGCCGGATGTCACAGCGAAGGCGCACGCGGAGGACATCGCCTTGCGGCTGCTGGAGTTCTCTTCGGAGACGATGGAGATAGGCGGGCTTACCGTGCGGCCATCCGCGAGCATTGGAATCTGCCACTGCGAGAGGGGGATGCAGGCGAGTGAGGCACTGAAGCGGGCGGATCGCGCGATGTATGTCGCGAAGAAGGCAGGCGGTGACCGCTTCGAGGTGTACGAGCCGAGCATGGAGACGGCGATCTCGGAGCGCTTCCGGACAAAGAACGAGCTCGCCGATGCCGTCGACAAGGGAGAGCTCGAGATCCACTACCAGACCATCATCACGGCCGACAGCAGTAGGCTTGCTGGCGTCGAAGCGTTGGTGCGCTGGCGACACCCCACAAGGGGTGTACTTGGCCCGGAGGAGTTCATGGATATCGCCGAGGAGAGTGGTCTCATCGTTCCAATGGGCCGGTGGATCCTCTTCGAGGCGTGTGGGACACTCGCTCGGTGGAGGCAGGCGGGCATCGCTGTGCCCCGGGTCGCGGTGAACCTTTCGGCGGTCCAGATGATTGACGGGGATCTCATCCACGAGGTTTCTGAGGTTCTAGCCCATACCGGCCTGAAGCCTGAAGATCTCGAGCTGGAGATCACAGAGACAGCGATGATGCGGGAGATCGATATGGTCTCGCCGGTGTTCGAGCAACTGAGAGCGATGGGTGTCGGGCTTGCGCTGGACGACTTCGGGACCGGTCACTCCTCGCTTGAACGTCTGCAGGGACTGCCCATCAGCATCCTGAAGATAGACCGGTCCTTTGTCTCGGACCTGTGCGCGGAGTCAGATTCACATCCAATCATCGATACGATCCTCGTTCTGGCATCCAAGCTCCACTTGCGTACCGTAGCCGAGGGCGTCGAGAAACCATGTCATCTCGAGTACCTGAGACATGCGGGCTGCGACCATGTGCAGGGTTATCTGTTCTCGCATCCATGTTCCGCATTTGAGATCGAAGAAGTTCTAGCTGGAGGCAACACAACGATCGAACCGGGACCGAGTAAGCCGTGCCACAGAGGGGGTTCGTGCAAGCTGCACAGGCTGACGCACGTGCCCGAGCAGCCAGAGCCGGTCGTCGAGAACGACCGGGAGTTCGACCGGCTGTTCGACTTGCTCTCGTGTGAAGTCGAGAGATGCGCCGACCTTGAGGCATGAGCCTCAAGGTCGCGTTTACCCCGCGGCCCAGTTGAGCGCCTCGCAAAACGCCGGGTGGATACCGATGGTCGCGCGCAGGGTGTCCCGAGTGGCACCGCATCGCATGGCAACCGCCGCCGCGTAGATGAGGTCGCTCGCGGCCGGTCCGGCGATATGCGCTCCAACGAGCCTGCCGTCGTCCTCGGCGAACAACAGTTTCACCAGGCCATCGCGCTCATCCTCGATTACTGCAGCACCCAGGAACTCGAAGGATGCGCGTCCGATGCTGATCTCGATCCCAGATGCGTGTGCCTGTGTCTCAGTGAGTCCGACCTGGGCCACCTGTGGTGTTGTGAATAGGCACGTCGGGACCATTGAGTCGTCCAGTTCGCTTGCGGCGCCCGAGTCGATGGATGCCGCCACCGTCCGCCCCTGGTAGTTAGCGATCGGGGTCTGCATCATGCCACCGGCCGCATCGCCTGCCACCCACACGCGGGGATTTGTGGTGCGATGGGACGTGTCGAGCACGATTCCCCCACGGCCGTCGACCTCCACGCCCGCGGCTGCCAGATCGAGATCGTCAACGGAGGGTTTGCGACCGACTGCGACGAGCACTCGCTCCCATGTGCGCTCGTGTGACGCTCCGGCAGCATCGGAGAAGCGCGCTGTGACCGCGCCGGGAGAGCCGGAGAGACTCTTGAGCCGACAGGAAGTATGGAATGCCACCCCGAGTCGCTCCAACCGGCGGAGTGGGATTGCGGAAATCTCCTCATCTAGCATCTCGAGCGGTCGAACGGCGCTGGTAATGATGGTGACTTCAGTGCCGAAGGAGGCGTAGATCGCCCCGAGCTCCAGACCGATGAACCCTCCACCGACTACCAGCAGCGACGAAGGTGGCTCAGGATAACCGAGCGCGCCGGTGCTGGTGTCGGCGAGTTCGATACCGGTGATGGGCGGAATGACAGGCCGGGAGCCAGTCGCGATGATCGCGTGATCGAAGGACACACGTTCCCCAGCGACCTCGACAGCGTCAGGCGACACGAAGCGGGCATCGTCCTTCACAAGCCGGATGCCCCGGTCCGTAAATCCGGCCTCCTGGTCGCCCGCGTACGTCTCCTGGCTATGCCACTTCCACGCCAGCACGCTTTGCCAGTCGAAACCCCGGGCACCCTCGAGGCCGAACATCTCCGCTCGGTCAGCATTGCGTCGGGCGCGTGCGGAGTTGTAGAGGGCCTTCTTCGGCATGCAACCACGCCACAGGCAGGTGCCTCCCACGCGGTCGCGCTCGACCACGGTGGTGTCCCAACCTGCCGCAGCCAGCGTGCGTGCCGCTCCGGTCCCTGCCGCTCCGGACCCTATCACGACGATCTTGCCCTTGGCGCTCACACGACCAATCCTCCCTGGTAGACTGTCACGGTGATTATCTCCGTGGATACAGTGACGAAAACCTTCGGCGAGCGAGTACTCTTCGAGGGGGCGTCACTGCGTGTCGGCGCACGCGACCGCTTCGCGCTGCTCGGCCCCAACGGTGCGGGCAAGACGACACTGCTCGAAATCATTTCCGGGGAGCAGACAGCGGACGAGGGCTCGGTCACGCTCGCGAAGGATGCCGTAGTCGGCTACCTCAAGCAGGAAGCCATCGAGATGCACGGCCGAACGGTGCTCGCCGAGGCGCTCACTGCGGCAGCCGACGTCACCACCCTCGAGCATCGGTTGAGTTTGCTCGAGCACGAGATTGCCGAGGTATCGTTGTCGGATGAGGACCCGGCCACGGCCGATCGCCTGCTTGCCGAGTACGGGCGGCTGCGCGACCGTTTCGAGCATGCAGGCGGTTACGGGGTCGAAGCGGAGGCGCGCGCGGTGCTCACGGGGCTCGGGTTCAAGGAGGCGGACCTGGAGCGCCCGACCGAACAGTTCAGCGGCGGCTGGCTGATGCGACTCGCGCTCGGCAAGCTGCTGCTGGCCAAGCCCGATGTCCTGCTCCTCGACGAGCCAACGAACCACCTCGACCTTGAAACCGTGACGTGGCTTGAGTCGTTCCTGCGTGGCTACGAGGGAGCCATCGTCCTCGTGAGCCACGACCGGGCTTTCATGGAGGGCCTGGTCGACCACGTCGCCGAGATCGATCAGCGCAGGGTTGCCACGTACGCCGGCACCTACGAGCGCTATCTCGCCCAGCGCGAGCTGGTCCGCGAGCAGCAGCGCGTCACGCACGAGCGGCAGCTCAAGGAGATCGCCCACATGCAGGCGTTCGTGGACCGATTCCGTTACAAGAACACGAAGGCGCGTCAGGCACAGGATCGCGTCAAGCGCATCGAGAAGGTCAAGGCAGAGATGGTGGAGCTGCCCGAGGAGCGCAAGACCGTGCGGTTCGCGTTCCCTCAGCCACCCCGAACCGGTGAAGAGGTCGTCACACTCGCCGGCGTCCACAAGGCGTACGGGGACAACGTCGTGTACGACAAACTCGACCTCACGCTCTACCGAGGGGACAAAGTGGCCCTCGTCGGACCGAACGGTGCCGGTAAGTCGACGCTGCTGAAGATGCTTGCCGGGGTGCTCGAGCCTGATGCCGGAGAGCGGCGCTACGGCGTCCACGTCGATGTCGCCTACTTCGCCCAGCATCAGCTGGAGGCGCTCGACGGAGCCAAGAGCGTGTTCGACGAGCTCGATGCCGTGGCGCCCGGTTGGACCCAGGCCGAGGTCCGCCGGCTGCTCGGCGCCTTCCTCTTCAGTGGGGACGACGTCAACAAGCACGTCCGTGTTCTTTCCGGCGGCGAGCGCTGCCGGCTGGCACTCGCGAAGATGCTGGTGGAGCCTGCGCCGTTCCTCTGTCTCGACGAGCCGACGAACCATCTCGATATCGCGTCATCCGACGTACTGGAGGCTGCACTCGCACAGTTCCAGGGCACGATCGTGCTCATCACCCATGACCGACATCTGATTCGGTCGGTGGCGAACAAGATAGTCGAGGTGCGGGGCGGGCGGTCGACGGTGTTTCCCGGAGACTACGATTACTACCTATTCAAGCGAGCGAAACTCGATGCCGAGGTGCAGAGCGGGCCTGCGGCGCCTGTCATCAGCGCGCGTGCGCGATCACGGGATGGCGCGGTGTCGGAAGAGCAGGGTCCGGGTGCACCGGGTGTCGCGCGCAAGACGAAAGAACAGAAGCGTGCCGAGGCGGAGGTACGCAATCGCACCTACCGTGCTACCCGCGAGAACAGGGGACGTCTGGCCGAGCTCGAGAGTCGGATCGCCAGCGGCCAGCACCGGCACGACGAGATCGTATCCCTCATGGCGGACCCGTCTTTCTACGAGGATCCCGACGCATTCTCGGCTGCCATGAAGGAATACGCAGAACTGAAGTCAGTTCTTGCGGAAATGGAACGCGAATGGATTGAGCTGGCTGATTCCATAGAGGAGGCAGAAGCGGGCGAGTAGAGTAGTCACCTGCGTGTTTCCTCCGACATTCGGTGTTTGTAACAATGTTTGTAACAATGTTTACAAACACCGAATGTTCTGCGAGAATCAGCCCAACCGCGCCGGGACCGACGCTCTTTGGCGTCGTGTGCAGTGGATTTGCAGGGACTATGGGACTCGTCTGTGTCGTGGCTGGCGAGGCTGCGGGCACAAGGGGTCAACCAGGGGGAACGCATGCAGGGTGCGTATGCGGAAAGCGTTCTGTTCGTGGTGGGGCTGGCAGCGGCCGCCGTCGCCTTCATCCTTGTCGTCTTCCTCGCTAACACCGTTCTCTCACCGCGAAACCCCACGGCCGAGAAGGTCGAACCCTATGAATGTGGCATGCCGCAGGCCGGGATGCCCTGGGCGCCGGTCAGGTTGCGTTTCGCCGCCATAGCCCTGCTGCTGGTGATCTTCGATGCCGAGGCGGCGATGCTCTTCGCCGTCGCAAGCGGCCTACGGGGGTCGCCCGGGGGCGTCATCGCCGTCGGCATCTTCGTCGGTCTGCTTACTCTTGGCCTTCTCTACGCGTGGCGCAAGGGGGTCCTGCAGTGGCGCTGATCGATCGCCTCGGCGAGGCTCTCGAGGGGGGGCAAGGGGGAGGGATCATCCTGTCCACTGTCGATTCGCTGGTTGACTGGGCACGGGGCAAGTCGCTCTGGGCGATGCCGATGGGTACAGCATGCTGTGCTATGGAACTTATAGCCGCCTCGTTCAACAAGTTCGATTTCGACCGTCACGGCACGTTCCCCCGTCCCGATCCGCGCCATACCGACGTCATGATCGTCGCCGGGACGATCACGAAGAAGATGGCGCCTGCAGTCAAGCGCCTCTACGAGCAGATGGCCGACCCCAAGTGGGTCATAGCGATGGGCAACTGCACCATCTCGGGCGGCATCTTCTACTACGACACGTACTCCGTCGTCCGCGGCATCGATGAGTTCCTTCCGGTTGATGTCTACCTCGCAGGATGTCCTCCGCGTCCCGAGTCCCTCCAGGATGCGGTGTTGCGACTCCGCGAGCGGATCGCGACCGAGTCTATCGCTCCGGATCGCCGTCGAGAGGGCTCATACACCCTGCCGATGCCCGGCGATATCTCCCTCGGTGCCCGCCTCGGTGGAAGCGGCCCGGACACAGGGGGTGAGTCCCGCTGAACATCACCGAACTTCGCGAGCATCTCTGTGCCACATATCCTGATCTGTGCCCGCTGTTCTCGATAGAGTTCGGCGACGGGGTTCTCTCTGTCGACTGCGATCGCCTCTTCGATGCGGCCGACAACCTGAAAGAGCTTGGCTTCGACCGGCTCGGCATGGCGACGGCTGTCGACCGTCTCACGTACTTCGAGCTGGTCTACAGGCTTCATTCGCGTTCGATGTCTGCAGCACTCTTCCTCAAGTGCAACGTCGAGCGTGACAACCCCTTGGCTCGCTCGCTTGTCGATCTCTGGCCCGCCGCGCTTTGGCAGGAGCGAGAGGTCTACGACATGTTCGGCATCGTGTTCGAAGGCCACCCTGACCTGCGCAGAATCCTCCTTCCCGAGGAATGGGAGGGCTACCCGCTGCGCAAGGACTACCGGGACGATTCCGTCATTCGCCGTCCGGACTACATCTGAAGGGGGTGGGACCATGGCCGCAGAGATAGGGCAGGACGAGTGCTTCGTGAACGAGGTCGAGCCCAGCGTTGACGAGCTCGTCGTCAACATCGGTCCTTCCCACCCTTCGACTCACGGCGTTTGCCGGGTGATCGTGCGTCTCGACGGCGAGGTCGTCACCAAGGCCGAGCCGGTCATCGGCTACCTGCACCGCGGAATCGAGAAGATGGCCGAGAACCGCACATACCTGCAGGTGGTACCGCTTACCGACCGGCTCGACTACGTCGGCTCGATGTACGCCAACTGGGCGTACTGCCGTGCCGTGGAGCGGCTTGCCGGTATCCGGGTACCCGAGCGTGCGGAGTACCTGCGGGTGATCGTATGCGAAATGCAACGCATCGCGAGTCACATGATGTCCCTCGGTTCTGCCGCCGCCGACACCGGGGCATTCACGATGTTCATCTACGCGTTCGACCAGCGCGAGAGGATCGTCGAAGCATTCGAGGAGTTGTGCGGCGCCCGGCTCACGTACAACTACGTCCGTCCCGGTGGCGTGAGCTTCGACATCCCCGAGGGGTGGGCGGAGTCGGTGCTCGCGTTCTGCCGCGACCATCGCACCGCGCTCGACGATATCGACGCCCTCTACTTCGGGAATGTCATCGCCCGAGATCGCATGAAGGGCGTTGGCGTCCTCTCTGCCGAGGACGCGGTGGCCTGGGGCGCCTCGGGACCTGTCGCGCGCGGCTCCGGCGTGAACTGGGACCTCCGCAAACACGACACCTACTCGGTCTATCCGCGTTTCGATTTCGACGTGCCCACCGGCACCAACGGCGACTGCTACGACCGTGCGCGCGTCAGGCTCTTCGAGTGCTACGAGTCCTGTCGCATCATCGAGCAGGCCCTGGCACAGATGGAGCCCGGACCCATTAACGCGTCCGGCATGCCGAGGCTGCTTGCGCCGCGTCCCGGTGACGCCTACGACCACATCGAGTCTGCGCGCGGGTCTCTCGGCGTATACCTCGTCTCCGACGGATCGGTGCGCCCCTACCGGATGAAGGTGCGCTCGCCGGCGTTCTGCAATCTCGCGCTCCTCCCGATGCTGGCCGAGGGCCACATGCTTTCCGACCTCGTCGTCATCCTGGGAAGCCTCGATCCGGTGTTCGGGGAGGTGGATCGGTGAGCGGCCTGGCATGGGGTGCCTTCTACGGCCTGGCGGCCGGCCTTGTCATAGCGGTGGCCGCGCTGATCGGGGTGTGGGGCGAGCGGAAGGTGTCCGCGCGCATCCAGATGCGTATCGGGCCCCAGGAGCTCGGCCCGTTCGGGCTTCTGCAGACGCTCGCCGACACCGTGAAGCTCGTGCTCAAAGAGGACATCACCCCGCGCGCGGCCGATGTGCGCATCTTCCGGATCGCGCCGCTCATCGTGTTCGCGCCAATCGCGATGTCACTCGCGGTCATTCCATACGCCGCCGGCTTTGCACCGCTGGACACGAGCGTCGGCGTGCTCTTCTTCATGGCGGTCCCGGCGATTTCCGTCATCGGAGTCCTGCTCGCCGGCTGGGCGTCGCGCAACACGTACGCCACCATCGGGGGCTTGAGGGCCGCGGCTCAGATGATCTCCTACGAGCTGCCGCGCACGCTCTCGGTGCTGCCGTTCGTGCTGCTTGCGGGATCGATGCGCCCGCTCGACATCATGGACGAGTGGCGGTGGTGGTGGATTCCGCTCACTCTCATCGCGTTCGTCGTCTACTTCATCTCATCGGTCGCTGAGGTCAACCGCGGTCCGTTCGACCTCCCCGAGGCAGAGTCGGAGCTGGTAGCGGGCTACTTCGCCGACTACTCGGGCATCCGCTGGGCGATCTTCATGATGGCTGAGTATGGTGGCCTGGTCGCTGCGTCGCTCTTCGGGGCTGCGTTCTTCTTCGGGGGCTACCTCGGCCTGCCCGGCGCGCTCGGGGTTATCGTGTTGATAGCGAAGGCTACCCTCATTGCCACGGCGATGATGTGGGTGAAGTGGACGTACCCGCGCATGCGCCCCGATCAGCTGATGGGCACCGCGTGGAAAGTGCTGACGCCGATGGCGCTCGTGCAACTTGTGATCGTCGGGGCGGTGATCCCATGGCTGTGAACTCACACAACAACACCGATACCCGTAACCACGAAATCGGTGCGCCCGCGCAGGCTCCTCATGTCGTCCCCGTGACGGTGAACGTCACCGACGACTTCCCTGGCGGTGTCGCCGGCTTCTTCGCACGATGGCAATCGCTGCTGACCGGCCTGGGCATCACGGGCAGGAAGGCGCTCGGTCCGGCAACGACTCTGCGCTACCCGCACGAGAAGGTCGCGCTATCACCGAGGTGGCGCGGCGCCCTGCGGCTCCGCGGCATTCTCGGTCTCGACGACATCCCGATCATCGAAGATACGCCGCCCGAGTACAACGCTCTCATCGATGGGCTCTACCGTGCCGACCGGCTGCCCCCGTGTGTCGGCAACTGCCCGGCAAATGTCGACGCTCGCGGCCAGGGATACTACCTTGGCGAGGGCAAGCCCGCCGAGGCATACGAGCTCGTCAGGGACCGAAACATCCTTCCCGGCGTCCTCGGTCGTATCTGCCACCATCCGTGCGAGACGGCATGCCGTCGCAACTACTACGACGAGCCGATCGCTATCCGGCCGCTCCACCGTCACGCGTACGAGGAGTACGTCAAGGTGGCGAGCGAGCGGCTCGAGCCGCTGGAGCGTACGCGCAACCGGCGGATTGCCATCATCGGCTCCGGACCATCCGGACTTGCCGCCGCATACGACCTGATGAAGCTCGGCTACTCGGTCTCGGTGTACGAAAAGGAGAAGAAGCCGGGTGGGGCCCTGTACTCCGGAGTGCCCTCGTACCGACTACCCCGGGAGGTGCTCCACGACGAGATCGACAACCTGGTGACTCTCGGCATGGAGTTCAAGCTTGGCGTTGAGGTCGGCAAGGACGTTCCGATCGACTACCTTCTAGGCGAGTATGACGCTGTGCTCATCGCCGTCGGCCTGCAGGAGAGCCGAATCATCCCGGTTCCTGGCCATACCGCCGAGGGCGTGACCGGGGCGCTGCCGTTCCTGCGCGACGCGAACTGGAAGGGCGACCCGGGCGTGCAGGGCAAGCGCGTGCTGGTGATCGGCGGCGGCAACGTCGCGGTCGACGTTGCCCGCTGTGCGCTTCGCACCGGAGCTACCGAGGTCCGCCTGGCGTGCCTCGAAGGGGAAGAAGAGATGCCCTGTCACCCGTGGGAGATCGAGGAGGCGCTCGACGAGGGCGTCATCGCAATGTGCTCGCTCGGTCCGGAGGAGGTCCTTGTCGACGACGAGGGCAAGGTCCGGGGCATGCGCATGCGCGAGTGTATCTCGGTATTCGACGCATCCGGCCGTTTTGCGCCTCAGTTTGGTGACGAGTACACCGAGGTGGCAGTCGACATGGTGGTCTTCTCGGTCGGCCAGGGTCCGGTACTCGCGGATGTGGTGGCGGGCTCTGATCTGACACTCACGGAGCGTGGGCTGCTTCCGGTCGATGGCACTCTGTTCACCACCGCTCAAGAGGGCGTCTTCGCCTCTGGCGAGGTTGTGACCGGCCCCGGAAGTGCCATTGCGTCTATCGCCACCGGTCATGAAGCGGCAACCTCGATTCACCGCTATCTGGAGGGGCTGGATCTTGCCGAGGGCCGCGTGGCCCGTCCCGTTCCCGTCTACGACAAGTACCAGGTGGCTCATATCGATGGCGTGGAAGCGAACCGCCGCCGGGTCACGATGCCGATGGCGAAACCCGAGGAGCGCGCGACCGACTTCCGCCACATAGAGCTCGGTATCACCCACCTGGAGGCCTTGAACGAGGCGATGCGCTGTCTGCGGTGCCAGTCCGAAGTGTGCGTGGGCTGCACGTTCTGCGCGCGTACGTGTCCCGACTACGCGATCGAGGTAGAGCGCGTGGACGACCCTGGCGAGCGCCGGGTGACCCACTACGAACTCGACCTCTCGAAGTGCTGCTTCTGCGGCCTGTGTGCCCCGCAGTGTCCCACCAATGCGCTGACCCATACCGGGCAGTACGAGTTGAGCTTCTTCCACCGCGACCTGACCATCTTCGACCGCCACGAGATGCTACGGGATGGCGCGGGCACGCGGGCAACCGGGCGCGATGGTGTGCATGAAGCCGTCCGGGAGGTGCCCCGGTGACCCTTGCGAGCATCATCTTCGCCCTCCTTGGCGTTGTCGCCGTCTCCGGCGCGGTCGTGACGGTGTTCGCGCGTGATGTGAGCCGCATGGCGATGGGCCTTGGCGCCTTCCTTCTCGCTGTCGCCGGATTCTTCGTGTACTGGGGTGCGACCTTCCTCGGTGTGGTCCAATTGTTCGTCTACATCGGTGGCGTGCTCGTGCTGATGATCTTCGCCATCATGCTGGTGCACCGATCACCCGACGGATCCCCGCTTCTGGAGACACGGCATGACGTCGCAGCACTCGCTGTCGCAGGCGGGCTGTTCTTCATGGTCGTCATGGCACTTCGCGGCGTTGTGCCCGACTCGGTCAACCAGGGGATAGAGTCGGGGCCTGCCGAACTCACCGAGGCATTCCTCGGACCGATGCTGACTCATTTCGAGATGGGTGGCGTCCTACTGCTGGCGGTTTTGGTCTCTGTCGTCGTGATACTTGGAGGTGATGACCGATGAGCCTGCTGGTCATCACGGTAGGGCTGTTCTCGCTGGGCCTGTATGGGGTTCTTACACGCCGTGACCTCGTGGCGATTCTCGCGAGCATAGAGGTGATGCTCGGCTCCGCGACCCTACTCCTTGTCGGTCTTGCCGCGGCAGGCACGCCCGTTGGTGCGCACGAGGGTGCCGTAGAGGCGACAGGCGTCATGGTGATCGTGCTTGCTGCCGCCGAGGCTGCGGTCGGGCTCGCTCTCGTGATCTCGGTTGCCCGGCGGTTCAAGACGACGCGCGTCGACGAGCTCGCGGAGGTGAAAGGCTGAGATGAGCGGCTTCCTCGACTCCGGCTGGTCGGTCGTCATGCTTCCGCTGGCCCTCGCGGTGGTGGTTGCCGTATCAGGGCGCCTCCTCGGACGCCTGACCCCCGCGGTAGCCATTGTCGCTCCCGTGTGGGTCCTAGCCTACGGAGCACTCTCGCTGGTGGAGGGCGTCCACGGCTCCGCTCGCGCCGACTCTGTCGAATGGCTCACAATCGGCGGTGCCGGCGGCCTCACGGTGGGTTGGGCCGTCGATGGCCTGACCGCGGTGATGCTCGTCGTGGTCGGCCTTGTCGCCGCGCTCGTGGTGATGTTCTCCGCCGGCTACATGCACGGTGAGAACGGCTTGCCTCGTTACTACGCGGCACTCTGTCTCTTCACGGCGGCGATGAGCATGCTCGTCGTGGCCGACGGGCTGGTAGGGTTGTTCATCGGCTGGGAGCTGGTCGGAACGTGCTCGTACCTGTTGATCGGATTCTGGTTCACCCGTCCCGCTGCCGCCAAGGCTGCGGTCAAGGCCTTCCTCACCACGCGGGTCGGCGACGTCGGTCTGCTCCTCGCGCTGGCCCTGCTCTGGCGTGAGGTCGGTGATCTCTCGTACTCGGCGGTGTTCGCGGCGGCCCCCTCGCTGGCGCCCGGCATCGTCACCGCTGCGAGCCTGCTCCTTCTGGTGGGCGCGGTCGGTAAGTCGGCACAGTTCCCGCTGCAGATATGGCTGCCCGATGCCATGGAAGGCCCGACTACAGTCTCGGCGCTCATCCACGCGGCCACTATGGTGGCGGCCGGCGTCTTCCTCGTTGCTCGCGCGTGGCCGCTTTTCTCTCTTTCGAGCGAGGCACTTGCCGTGACGCTCGCCATCGGCGGCGTGACCGCCGTCGGTGCCGCCGCGGCCGCTCTCGTACAGTCGGACATCAAGAAGGTCCTCGCGTACTCCACCATCAGTCAGCTCGGCTTCATGTTCGCCGCGCTCGGTGTCGGCGCGTGGGGCGCTGCGATCTTCCATTTGGTGACGCACGCCGCCTTCAAGGCATTGCTGTTCCTGGGCTCCGGAAGCGTGATCCATGGCTCGGGCACGCAGGAGCTCGAGGAGATGGGTGGGCTGTTCCGTAAGATGCCGGTGACCGGCACAACGTGGCTGATCGGCGCGGGAGCACTTGCGGGACTGCCGCCGCTCGCAGGTTTCTTCAGCAAAGACGAGATACTTCATGATGTCGCCGGTGCCGAGCCGATGTGGGCCGCCATCCTCTTCGGTGCGAGCCTGATGACAGCGTTCTATATCGCCCGCACCACCCGGCTCGCGTTCTTCGATGTGTATCGCGGGAGCGGCCATCCCCACGAGGGCGGGTGGAGCATGCGGATCCCACTCATCATCCTCGCTGCGTTCGCTGGCGGGCTGGGCTTTGCGGCAGCGTCGGTCGCAGACGTAGTCGGAGCGCATCAAGGCTCTCTCGATCTCAGGATAGCGCTCGCGTCGACCCTGTTTGCTGTCGCCGGACTGCTTGCGGGCTGGAAGGTCGCCGGTATCGACCACCCCGCTTTCGCGCGCCCATCCTTCGAGCGACTCGCGTCGCTCATGCGGACCGGTTGGGGTGCCGACACGCTGGTCGAGCGGGCCGTCCTGTCTCCGGTCATCGGTGTTTCCCGTGTGCTCTACGACTTCGTCGATCGCAGGGTCGTCGACGGAATCGCGGAAGGTGCCGCCCCGGGTGCCCGTGGGCTTGGACGGGTGTTCACCTCGCTTCAGTCCGGGGACGCCCAGTGGTACGCCACGATGCTTGGCGCCGGGGCCGTAGCGTTGCTCGCCCTCGTTTCATACGTTGGACGGGGGTTGTGATGATCGCACTTGAGCTGCTCATACTGGTGCCGCTCGCCGGAGTCGTGGCCTGCCTGGTTGCGGGCAGGTTCGCTCCGTCATTTGCGCGTGTGGTGGCCCTTGCGGCCACCCTGGGGTTCGCTGCAGCCTTGCTCTCGCTGGCGGGAGAAGGGATCTTCACCGGGCAGGCGCTTTCCGGCGTGCGCGTCGCGCAGGAGTCTGTGCCCTTCTGGGATTTGCGCATCGACGGGCTTTCGGCACCTCTACTCGTACTCACCGCGCTGCTCGGCCCCGTTGCGGTGCTGGCCTCGTGGAAGGTCGAGGAACGTCCTGCGGTGCACCACGCGCTGCTCCTCGGACTCCAGGCGGCGCTCGCCGGAGTCTTCCTTGCGGCAGACGTCGTGCTTCTCTATGTGTTCTGGGAGGCCGTGCTCATCCCGATGTACTTCCTGATCGGTGTCTGGGGACATGAGGACCGCAGACACGCTGCGATGAAGTTCTTCGTCTATACGTTCGCGGGAAGCGCGCTCATGCTGGTCGGCATCCTGATGGCGATCTTCACCATCGGTGCCACGAGCATAGACTCGCTCGTTGCCGGCCGGGTCGCCCTTCCGGATCCGATGGTGGTCTTCTGGCTGCTCGCTGCCGGCATGCTGGTGAAGCTTCCAGCGTTTCCGCTGCACACCTGGCTTCCCGACGCCCATGTTGAAGCGCCAACCGCAGGCTCGATACTGCTGGCCGGGGCGCTTCTGAAGATGGGCGGCTACGGTCTGCTGCGTCTCGCCATTCCGATAGCTCCTGGTGTCTTTGCCGAGGTGTCCTGGATCTTCGCAGTGCTCGGCGGCGTGGGAATCGTATACGGAGCCGCGGTCGCGTTGGTCCAGGCCGATTTGAAGCGCCTCGTAGCATATTCGAGCGTCGCGCACATGGGCTTCGTTTTGCTCGCGCTCTCGACCGGTGGGGAGCGGGGCTTCTCGGCAGCCATGCTTGTTATGGTGAGCCACGGGGCTATCGCGCCACTGCTCTTCCTGCTGGTCGGCCAGTTGTACGACCGCGCCCACACGCGGGAGATCGCCCGGTTCGGCGGCCTCGGCTCTCTGACCCCCCGGTGGGGGACGGCTCTAACCTTCGCGGCGCTCGCGAGTCTCGGCCTTCCGGGCCTGTCGGGTTTTCCCGGTGAGTTTCTCGCGGTGATCGAGGGATTCGGTGCGTGGTCGTGGCCGATCACCCTTGTCATGCCCGGCATCGTTCTCGCCGCCGCGTACAACCTGCGTGCGGTTAGAGAGGTCCTCCACGGCGAGGTGGCGGGAGAGTGGGCAGGGATTCGCGACCTGACCGCCGGGGACTTGATTCCGGTCGGGCTGCTCGTTGCAGCAGTCATCGTCCTCGGCGTGTGGCCGAGGCTCGTCCTCGCGATGACCGGCGACGTCTTCGCCGCGCTCGCGCTCGTCGTCGGAACGGGGGCCTAACGTGACCGAGGTCAGCATGCTGGTCGCGTTCGCGCCCCAGATCGTATGCGTCGTCGGGGCCGCCGCCGCCGTCGCATTCGACGCGTTCGAGCGCCGGGGTCTTGCCATAGCGGCCGCGGTTGCCGGGCTCGTAGCCGGGTCGGTCCTCGCATTTGCGGGCAGTGCCCGCGCGCCTGAATTGACCGGTGACGTAGTGCTGTCAGGGACAGGGTTCTCCGCGATCGTCGGCATTATCTGTGCCATCGGCGCTCTGGTCTTGCTGGGTTCATGGCGCCCGCTCACAGAGGCTAGCTCCGGTGGAGGACTGGCTGCGCTTGCCACGGTCTCCGTCGCAGCTGCCGCGTCCATTGCGGTTGCAGCGGACATCCTTGTACTTCTGATCGCCCTCGAAGGGCTAGCGCTCTGCGCGTATGCGTTAGTTTGGTCCGCGCGCACGGCCCCGGCAATCGAAGCTGCGGTGAAGTACTTCGTTCAGGGCGCGATCGCGACTGGGTTCTTCGTTCTCGGTCTGGCGATTCTCTTCGGGCTCTACGGTGGTTCCACCTCCTACGTATGGATACGTGGCGTCATGGGCACGGAAACAGGTTCGCCGGTCACCACGGCCTTCGTGCTTATCGCCGTTGCGCTCGCCTACAAGGTAGGGGCGTTCCCGTTCCACTCCTGGGCGCTGGACGCGTTCGAATCGGCTCCCTCGCACTTCGCAGCGCTTCTGGCCGGCATACCGAAGTTGGCGGCGGTAGTCGCCATGATCATCCTCTTCTCACGCTCGGTGTTCGCCGGCCTGGACACCACGTACCAGCTGTGGGTGTTCGGGCTCCTGGCGATTCTCTCGATGGCGTTCGGAGCCAGCGGCGGTCTGCTTCAGCGTTCGTACACACGGATGCTCGCGTATTCGGGTGTCGCCCAGATCGGATACGCACTCGTCGGCGTTGCGCTTGGCGCGCCAGCAATGACCTCAGCTGCTCTGCTAGTTACGGCGTATGCGCTAGCTGCGGCCGGTGCGTTCCTCGCAGCAGGTGCATTCCGGGCCGCCAGGCCGGGATGGGACGGCACCATCGCGGCCCTTGCGGGTCTGGGGCGGGAGCGCCCGATGCTCGGAGCCGCGGTGACTGTCACGATGTTCTCACTTATCGGTATGCCGCTGACGGCCGGCTTCTGGGGCAAGTTCATGGTTTTCGGGGTTGCGGTCTCGGCAGGGTACTGGTGGCTGGCGCTCTTCGGGGTCATCGCATCGGTCGTATCGTTCGGGTATTACGGTGCGGTCCTGAGGTCTCTATACTTCGAGACTCCAACGGTATCGCACGAGCCGGGTGACGAGGGGACCACCGACCGCGGATCCGAGGTGGCGATCGCAACCGTCGCGGTGCTGATTGTCGCGATCGGGATCGTGCCACTGGTCCTCGGTCTGCAGTCGGTTCTGCGGGTCCTGACCTTCGCCTGAGGGCAAGGGAAGATTTTCACAAGGGTCTTGCATCACAATTGTTCGAGGGCTAGAATCGTTTTTGAGTTGCATGCGAATGCAACCCCTTACCCCTGAGCCTCAAGGTGCCGGCCTTGGGGCTCTCCCTTCGCCGGACACCCTTGTGCGGTCTCGCGGAAAAGGTCAAGAGGACGGTTCTTCGAGCCGATACTAGTAATGCGATGATTATCTCAGAGGAGCAGGTCCGACTCGCCGTCGACTACCTGCGAACACATGACACACATAATGAGCATTCGATTCCCGGCGATGTTCCCGAACACCTGCTCAAGCGGGTACGAGAGGTTCTCGACACCCTCCCCGAGACGCGCGATGAGCGGGTGAGCGAAGCGAAAGATCGGATGGAGACTCACCCTCCGTCCGCCGAGGAGGTTGCAGCCAAGATCATCGGCCGCGCGATCTCCGATTCGGTGCGCTAGGTACGCCTCCTCACCTGGTATCGCACGCCCGTTCCCTCCATACTCGGAGTGTAACGACGTACCGTATCCGGGGGATGCGATGCCAGGTTCCGCCCAGGCGCGTTTTATTCTGACGTTCTTCATGAACGTCCTCTTCGTGGTCGCAGTGTTGCTGACGGGCCGTATCGTCGTCGAGTTCTTCGGAGCCCTCGCTATAACCGTTGCGGGGCGCGCGATCGTTGACTTCACGGAGTTCCTCGTCCTGCGAGTGGGTATCAGCGGCGCACGTACACCGTACGGGGGCGTGTTCGATGTCGGAGCAGCGCTGACTGTCGTCGTCGTTCTTCTAATCGAGTGGGCGCTCAGCGTCGCCCGCACTCGGGGATAGTCTCAGTGAGTAGAAGCAGCTCGGTCACGCATCTCTGAGCGTCGGGATATCTTGGCTGAACAGGGCCGGAAAGGGGCTATCGCAGTGGTGATGTTCGCATGAGAGAGCTGCGTGCGATTGTACTCGTACTCGACAGCGTCGGCGTCGGCGCCCTGCCGGATGCGGCCGACTACGGGGACGAGGGAAGCAACACCCTCGGCAACACGGCTCTCGCGGCAGGTGGGCTGTCCCTGCCGAACCTCGGCGCACTGGGGCTCGGAAACATCACTGACATTCTCGGAGTGCCACCCACTGACGAGCCGCAGGCGTCATGGGGTCGCAATGCCGAGGCGAGCGCCGGGAAAGACACCACGACCGGCCACTGGGAGATGATGGGCCTTCACCTGACGAGCCCGTTCCCGACGTATCCCGAAGGATTTCCCGACGAGGTCATGGAGGCCTTCGAGCGCGAGACCGGTGTCGGATGGCTCGGAAACTACCCTGCTAGCGGGACCGTGATCATCCAGGATCTCGGGGATGAGCATGTGCGAACCGGCAAGCCGATCGTCTATACGAGCGCCGACAGCGTCTTCCAGATCGCCGCCCACGAGGATATCGTCCCGATCGAGAGGCTCTACGAGCTCTGCTCGATTGCCCGGGAGAGGGTGTGCGTCGGGGAGCATGCAGTGGGCAGGATAATCGCACGACCGTTCATCGGCTCCGACGAAGAAGGCTATACTCGCACACACCGGCGACGTGATTTCGCCCTCAAGCCCGTCGAGCCCACCGCGCTCGATCGCCTCGCGGAGATCGGGGTGGACACGTACGGCATCGGCAAGATCGGCGAGATCTTCGCGTGGCAGGGGGTGTGCGAGTCACCACACGTCACCGACAACATGGATGGTTTCAGCAAGCTCGTGAAGCGCGTGAACAGCGATACACCCGGGTTCGTCTTCGCGAACCTGGTCGACTTCGACATGCTCTGGGGGCATCGAAACGACGCAGAAGGCTATGGGCGCGGGCTGGAGGCCGTAGATGCCCGCATGCCAGAGTTGCTCAGCGCGATGATCGACGGCGACCTGCTCATCATCACTGCCGACCACGGCTGCGATCCGACCATGCCCTCCACCGATCACAGCCGGGAGCACACTCCGCTCATCGCGAAGCTCAAAGGAATCGACCGCGGGGTCGATCTCGGCACACGCGCCACCTTCTCCGACATCGGTGAGACCGTGCTCGACTTCTACAGGATACCCGGCCGCTGTGGGCGCGGTACCTCGTTTCTTGCGGAGGTGCGGCAGGCATGACGTTCGAAGAGCTCATAGAGGCAAAACGGGATGGGAACGAGCACACTGCCGAGCAGATTGACCGGATCGTTCTCGGATACGCTGAAGGTGAGATGCCGGATTACCAGATGGCCGCGTGGCTCATGGCCGCGTACCTAAACGGACTTTCAGGCGAGGAGACCGTGTGCCTCACCGACGCGATGGTGCGCTCGGGCAGGGTGGTCGATCTCTCTTCGATCCCGGGGATCAAGGTCGACAAGCACTCGACGGGCGGTGTGGCCGACACGACGACCCTCGTTCTTGCTCCGCTGGTTGCAGCGTGCGGGGTGCCGATTGCGAAGATGAGTGGACGGGGCCTCGGACACACTGGTGGGACTCTCGACAAACTCGAGTCGATACCCGGGATGCGGGTCGAGCTCTCTCCGGATGAGTTTCTCGAGCAGGTCGCGCGCGTAGGGGTCGCCGTCATCGCACAGTCGCCGGACATCGATCCCGCCGACAAGATGATGTACGCCCTGCGCGACGTTACGGCGACCGTACCGAGCATCCCGCTTATCGTCGGTTCGATTATCAGCAAGAAGGTAGCGGGTGGGGCGGATGCCATTCTTTTGGACGTCAAAGTCGGATCGGGCGCATTCATGAAGACCGAAGACGAGGCCCGGCACCTTGCCGGCGAACTGACGAGGGTCGGGGCTAGACTCGGCAAGGATGTCCACTGTGTCATGAGCGATATGAACCAGCCCCTCGGCATGGCCGTAGGCAACGCGCTCGAAGTAGTCGAGGCCGTCGAGACACTGCGCTGCGAGGGTCCGGTGGAGCTCACCGAGCTCTGCCTCGATCTCGCGGCCAAGATGCTGACGCTCGGAGGGGTCGCGCCCAACGAGGGCGAGGGCCGCTGGCAGGCGGAGCAGGCGCTCTCGTCCGGAGCGGCAATCAGGGTGTTCAAGCGCTGGATCGAAGCACAGGGCGGCGATCCGGCGGTAGCCTCGGACACCTCGTTGCTTCCGTTAGCGAGCCGTTCTCGCGAGGTCACGGTCAGCGGTGAGAGGGGTTTCGTCGTCGGAACGGATGCCGAGGAGATTGGCAGGGCTGCCATGTTGCTCGGTGCCGGGCGTGCGACGAAGGATGACCTCATCGACCCTGGCGCGGGGCTCGTCCTCGACGTCCGCATCGGCCACGAAGTCACTCCGGGGGACCGTATCGCGACCCTCTACGCCGCTACCGAGCAACAACTCGACCTCGGCGAGGAACGTCTGAGAGCCTCGATTGCCATCGCTTCTGAACGCGTCGACCCGCCATCGCTCTTTCACGAGGTGTAGCCGCTGTGGAACTCGTCGTCGGACATGCGAACCCGGATTTTGACGCCTACGCGGCCACCGTAGCTGCAACGAAGCTCTTCCCGGGCTCACGCGGTGTGTTCCTCGGGACGCAGAATGCCAATGTGCGGGCGTTCCACAACCTGCACGAGGACTTTCTTGACTTCGTCGACCTCAGGGGGCTCGAGCTGGATTCGATTACGCGCCTGATCATGGTCGACACTCGGGACGCCGGCCGTATCGGGGAGCTCGGCGAAATCGCTGTGCGCCCCGATGTGGAAGTGGTGGTGTACGACCATCATCCTCCAGCCGAGGGTGACCTTTCAGGCGTCGATGACCGCTCGCTGGATGTCGGCGCCACGACGTCCATCCTGGTGCACGAGATTCACCGTCAGGGCATAGCGCTGACCCCGCTCGAAGCGTCCCTGCTTCTCCTCGGTATTCACGAGGACACGGGCTCTCTCACGTATCCGGGCACGACCGCCTATGACGCGGAGGCGGTTGCCTACCTGATGGGCGCAGGGGCGGACATGGAGGTTCTGAACCAGTTCCTGACGCGCGCGCTCGACTCTGAGCAGCGGCGCCTGCTCGAAGACCTCCTGGGTTCGCTGGAGGTCTGGGACGTGCACGGCCAGCAGGTAGCGGTCGGTGTTGCCCGTGCGGGGGAGTACGTGGACTCGGCAAGCGTCCTGACGCACTACATCGTCGAAGACATGGGGTACCGGGTTGCAATCGCGATCGTCGGCATGCCTGGACGACTGCAGGTGGTCGCCCGCAGTCGGCTGTACGAGGTAGACGTCGGTAAGGTGATGAAGCGCATCGGCGGCGGGGGACACGCCCAGGCTGCGTCAGCCGCCTTCCGTGAAATGGACACCGACACGGCGCTACTACGGGTGCGCGAGGCACTCGACGAAGTGGTGCGCTCGCCTCTGAGGGCGCGAGATATCCTCTCGGCACCGGTCCACACCGTCCAACCGGATGCGACCATGGCCGAGGCCGGGACCCTGATGGCGACGTGGGGCCACGGCGGTCTGCCAGTCATGGAAGGCGACGGAGTCGTTGGGCTTATCACCCGCAAGGATGTGGACAAGGCCGTGCGTCACTGTCTCTCGCACGCCCCCGTCAAGGGCTTCATGACCCGGGAGGTGGTGACGGTCGGCCCCGATGACGACCTCTACACTGTTGAGAACCTGCTCGCGACGAGGGGCATCGGACGGCTGCCGGTAGTGCACGACGGCGAACTTGTTGGAATCGTCACGCGTAAGGACCTGCTCCGTGCCGAGCACGGTGACGAGTACCTCGACCGGCGTCTGCCGCGTGCCCGTGCGCGGTCCACCGAGCGCTTCCTCGCCTCGGTCACGTCGCTCCTTCCCGCCGAGGCGTACGAGGCGCTACATGAGATCGGGCGCATGGCCGAGGAACATGGGTTGAGAGCGCACGCGGTGGGAGGGTTCGTTCGCGATATGCTTCTGGGCCGCCGCAACCTCGACATTGATGTTGTGATCGAGGGGGACGGGGTTGCCTTTGCGGAGGCTGCGGCAACCGCACTCGGCGCACGGGTGAAGGTCCACCGGAGGTTCGGTACGGCCGTACTGGTTCTCTCCCGAACACTGCACCTCGACATCACGAGCGCCCGGACCGAGTACTACACGCGTCCGGGTGCGCTACCGACCGTTGAGCGCTCCTCCCTGCGCCAGGACCTTTTCCGCCGCGACTTCACCCTGAACGCCATGGCGGCGTGCGTGAACACCGAGTGCTTCGGGGCTATCGCCGATCCCTTCGGTGGGCTGCGCGACCTCGAGCGGGGAACGTTGAGGGTCCTTCACTCGCTGTCGTTCGTCGAGGATCCCACGCGCGTACTTCGCGCAGCGCGATTCGAACGCCGCTTCGGGTTCTGCATGGATGGTGCGACGGAGGAGCTCGCACGTCAGGCGGTCGAGATGGGTGTCATCGACGAGGTCAGCAGCGCTCGCATACGCGAGGAGATGCTAGACATCATCGATGAAGACTCGCCCTCGGCGGTGTTCGAGCGCCTCGACGACCTCGGCGTACTCGGCGTACTGCTTCCCGAGGGTGCCGTGAGTCACCACTCCATCGAGGCGCTCTTCGGTGCCGAGCGCGCGTACCGCACACTCGCGGACGCATTCGAACGTACGCCGCGCCGCAGGGTCGCGCTGGTTGCGGCGCTGGTGGCGGGCAGCGGTCAGCAGGCGGGGGAGCGCTGGCTGCGACGGATGCGGTTCGGTCGTGAGTACGGTGAGCCCGCCCTCGTCCTCGCCGAGCGATCCGTACTACTCGGTAGACGCCTCAAGGACCGGCGCAAGATGAGGGACTCCCGTCTCTACCGCTTACTGGATTCTGTTCCTGAGGAGGCCATCATCTACTTGTGGGGCGCAGGAGATGTGCTCGCACGGGAGAGGATCCAGCGGTTCGTGAGCGTGCTCTCCCGCATCAAGCCGGCTGTGAGCGGAGAGGACCTCATCGCAATGGGGCTGGAGCCATCGCCGGCTTTCTCCGGTATACTCGCGCAAGCGCTCGACGCCCGTCTCGACGGCAAGGCGGTGGGGCGGGACGCCGAGATGGCGAACCTGGGACGCCTCGTGTCGCGCGCGGGATTGCCCGCAGATGGTCCGCGTCAGGGCCGCTAGGAGAACGCACACGTGGATCTCGTCGAGATCGCATGGCGATTCGGTCTTCTCGTGCCGGCAATCGTCATCCATGAAGTTTCCCACGGCTGGGCCGCCTATCTGCTGGGAGACAACACCGCTAAGGAGCGGGGTCGACTGAGCCTGAACCCGGTGCGCCACATCGACCCGTGGGGCACCATCTTGCTCCCCCTGTTGATGGTCGCCATCCTGGGATTCGGCTTCGGCTATGCAAAGCCGGTGCCCATCAACCCGTACCGGTTCAAAGACTACCGCCGCGGGATGTTCCTCACCGGCATCGCAGGACCGGCTTCGAACCTGGTGCTCGCTGCGTTCTCGGGATTGGTCTTCAGGGTCGTGGGTAGCGCGGGCTTGATCGGCCAGACACTTTTCTTCTTCGCTCTCATGAACCTTGTCTTGATGTTCTTCAACCTGATTCCGCTGCCACCTCTCGACGGCTCGCGGGTGTTGCCGCTGTTCCTATCCGACCGGGCGCTCAAGGCGTACCACGGTGTGGAGCGGTATGGATTCCTCATCATCATTGCCGCACTCTGGCTGCTACCCTCCTATCTCGGCATCAACCCGCTCGGTTGGTACTTCGGTTTCACCGTTTACCCGTTGCTCGGGCTGTTCACAGGGTTGTGAGCGAGCGGGTGCGGTATCATACGAACCGTTTCCGCCACATTGGTTTCCACGTTCGAGGAGTCCTCGCCGTATGACACGTAAGCGCGCGCTTACCGGCTACCGACCGACCGGCAAGCTTCACCTCGGGCACTGGTTCGGCAATCTCCAGAACATGCTGGCCATGCAGGACGAGTACGACGCCTTCTACTTCATCGCGGACTGGCACGCGCTCACCAGTGACTGGGCGGACACGACCCGCGTGCGCGAGTTCACCGAGGAGATGGTGCTCGACTGGTGCGCTGCGGGACTCGATCCCGAGCGCTGCACCATCTACCGTCAGTCCGACGTTCCTGAGGTTGCGGAGCTCACTCTCTACTTCTCGATGGTGACCCCGATGTCGTGGCTCGAGCGCGTGCCCTCCTACAAGGAGCAGCGCGAGCAGGTAACCGATAAGGACCTCGGCAACCTCGGGTTCTTCATGTACCCGCTCCTTCAGGCCGCCGACATCACGATCGTGCTCGCCGACGTGGTGCCGGTGGGCGAGGACCAACTGCCCCACCTCGAGCTCACGCGCGAGGTCGTGCGCCGCTTCAGCAACACCTACGGCGAGTACCTGATCGAGCCGGCCGCGCTCATCGCGAAGCAGGGTGCCCGGGTGCCCGGTACCGATGGCCGCAAGATGAGCAAGTCGTACGGAAACGCCATCTTCATCTCGGACACCCCTGATGAGATCGCTGCCAAGGTGCGGGGTATGATCACCGATCCCGCCCGCAAACTCAAGACCGACTCCGGCGACCCGGACATCTGCCCGCTTCACCAGATCCACAAGCTCGTGACTCCCGACGCGTCCGACATCGAGCAGTGGGACCGGTGCTGTCGCACTGCCGAGTGCGGTTGTGTCGCCCACAAGAAGAAGATGGCCGAGGACCTGGTGGCCTACCTCTCCGAGTTCCGGGCCCGTCGCGAGAAGCTGGCTGCTCGGCCCGGGTTCGCGTGGGAGGTCCTTGAGGCGGGTGCTGCCAAGGCGCGGCCCGTGACCGCCGGGGTCGTTGAGACGTGCAGGCGCCTCGTGCGCATCGACGGGGACCGGTAGGGGGCGTTCCCGGTGGGATACCGGGTCAAGATCGATTCATTCGAGGGGCCGTTCGACTTGCTGCTCCATCTCGTCGCGCGTCAGAAGGTCGACGTCAGTGCGATCTCGATCACCGAGGTCACTGACCAGTACCTCGAATACGTCGAGCGCATGCACGAGCTGGATCTCGATGTGGCGAGCGACTTCCTCCTTGTTGCGGCGACCCTGCTCGAGATCAAAGCGGCGAGCCTGCTGCCCACAGAAGAGCAGTACATCGGTGAGGATATCGATGACCTCTCACCCGAGGAGGCACGGGAGCTGCTGCTCGCCCGCCTCCTGGTCTACAAGCAGTTCAAGAACGTTGCAGCCGAGCTCGCTGCCCGCATGGAGTCGGTATCACACATGCATCCACGCCAGGCCGGTCTGGAGGTCCCGTTCGTCGGCCTGATGCCCGACTACCTGGAGGGTCTGACCCTTCGCGGGCTCGCGGTCATCTGCGCTGATCTCGTGCACCGGCGCGAGGTCTTCCTGCTGCAGGCGGAACACGTTGCCGCCGCACCTATCAGCCTCGAGCTGCACACCGAGAGCGTGTCGCGCGCTCTTGCCCGCTCGGGGAAGGTGTGCTTCAGCGAGCTTCTCGGCATGGACCCGTCGCCCGAGGTCCTCGTGGTGACGTTCCTTGCCATACTCGAGCTGTACAAGCGCGGTCGTGTCGAACTCCGACAGGACGAGCTGTTCGATGACATCGTGGTTATCGCCACCGACGTTCAGGAGGGTTCGTGACATGCAGGGGGATGTGATGCTCCGCGGCGCGATTGAGGCACTGTTGTTCGTCTCCGACGAGCCGGTCTCGGCGGCGCGCGTAGCCAAGATACTCGACGCCAATGTCTCAGCAGTCACCGAGACCCTCACCAGCCTAGCCGAGGAGTACCGAGAAGCCGAACGTGGCTTCCAGCTCCGGGAGGCGGCTGGTGGGTGGCGCCTGTACACGCATCCGGCGTATCACGACGCAATCGAGCAGTTCGTGCTTTCCTGGGACACACGTCGCCTGTCCCAGGCCGCCCTCGAGGCTCTGGCTGTGATCGCATATCACCAGCCGGTCACCCGGGCAGGCGTGAACGCGGTAAGGGGCGTGAATAGTGAGGCCGTGATTTCATCGCTCATCGAGAAGGGCCTCGTCAGAGAGGCCGGCCGGGACCGTGAGGCCGGTAACGCGATTATCTACACGACCACGAAGGCGTTCCTCGAGAAGTTTGGGCTCAAGAGCCTCGAGGAGCTGCCCCCGCTCGAGGAGTTCGCTCCCGATCCGCGGACCGAAGCGGCGATCCGGGACCGGCTTGGCGGTCCGTCGGGGGGCATCGGATTCGGTGCTGAAGAGGATCTCGGACCCGACGAGAACGACGTCGCAGAGATCGACTAGCCGTGAACACCCACGAAGCCACAGACGGGCCGCCAGGCGTCCACGAGCGTATCGTCCCGATGAGGCTCCAGCGGTTCCTGGCACGCGCGGGTGTTGCCTCGCGCCGTGGCAGCGAGGACCTCATGACTGCCGGGCGGGTCCGCGTCAACGGTGTCGTCGTCTCCGAGCTCGGTGCACGCGTCGACCCGCTCACGGATACCGTGGAAGTCGATGGCCGGGTCGTCACGCTCGCATCGGCGCCGACGTATCTCGTGCTCAACAAGCCGGCCGGCTACGTGACGACCATGAGCGATCCCCAGGGCCGTCCCACCGTCGCCGATCTGGTTCCCCGCGACCCGGCAGGGCTCTTCCCGGTGGGCCGGCTGGACCGGGAGACGACGGGCCTTCTTCTCTTCACGACCGACGGTGACCTCGCACATAAGCTTCTTCATCCGCGCTTCCACGTCGAGAAGACCTACCGCGTTTCGGTCGAAGGCAGACCGGCCCGGGAGACACTCGCCGCGCTTTCATCGGGGGTGGAGCTCGAAGACGGCGTGACGGCGCCTGCCCGGGTGCGGATGGTCGAAGCAGGTCCGTCGGCGGAGATGGAGATCGCGATACGTGAAGGCCGCAAACGACAGGTCCGACGCATGTTCGCCGCGGTCGGTCATCCCGTCATCTCGCTACACCGGACGTCGTTCGGCCCGCTGGTCCTCGGCGACCTAGCCCCGGGCGAGCACCGGCACCTTGGCCCAGAAGAGGTCTCAGCACTCAAGCGCACGACGGAAGGAGGGCGCTGATGGCGCTTGTCGTCATTACCGGTGCAGCCCGCAGCGGGAAGTCGGCAGCTGCGCAGCGCCTTGCGCATGCAAGAGCCGGAAGGGGTGTAGAGGTCGTTGTGGCGGTGTTCGGTGTTGCGCAAGGCGACGCCGAGTTCGCCGCTCGTATCGAGCGCCACAGGACGGAGCGTCCGACTGAGTTCCGCGCGCTTGAGGCCGGGGACTCGCGCTCGTGGAGAAAGTCCGTCCCGGACGAGGCTGTGCTTGTGGTAGAGTGCCTCGGAACGCTCGCCGCGCTCATGATGGGGGAGGCCACCGGCGACCTTGACACCGATACATATGAGACTGAGCTCGAGTCCGCGCTCGACGGGGCTCTTGCGGAGTTCGTCGCATGGGTCTCGCGCCGTTCTGGTGACACCATCGTCGTCACGAACGAGACAGGTTGGGGAGTCGTTCCCGCGTACGCCAGCGGGCGGGTCTTCCGGGACGCTCTGGGACGCGCGAATACGGTGTTCGTCACCATCGCCGATGCGGCGTACCTCGCCGTGAACGGTCGCGTGCTCGATCTCGGGGCTCTGCCCCGGGACGTGTCCTGGCCCTCGGACTGAAACGGTACCGGCACATGAGCGCTACCGAGCGACTTATGCATCTGATCGACACAGTTCAGCCTGCCGATATGTCTGCTGAAGAGCGCGCGTGGGTACGGTTGGACTCGCTTACAAAGCCGCGCCGCAGCCTCGGCAGGCTCGAAGAGATAGCGGCGGCCGTCGCCCGCATCCAGGGGACAGAGCACCCGTCTGTCGAGCGAAAAGCCATCCTGCTCATGGCGGGTGACCATGGTGTTGCCGTCGAGGGCGTGTCGTCGTATCCCCAGTCCGTTACGTTGCAGATGGTCGCCAACTTCGCGACCGGCGGTGCCGCCATCAATCAGATTGCCCGCTCTGTGGATGCCGAGCTGCGCCTCTACGACGTTGGAGTGGCGGGGGACACCAGCGGACTCGGAGGGGTATACCAGATCAAGGTCGCCGAGGGCACGGAGAACATGCGGCATGGCCCTGCGCTGAGCACCGTGCAGGCCGTCGAGGCAGTACTTTCGGGTGCAGAGGCAGCGTCAGCAGCTGTCAGCGACGGTGTGACACTGCTCGGCACAGGAGAGATGGGCATCGGGAACACCACTGCGGCGGCAGCTCTCACAGCGGCATACACGGGCGTGTCTCCGGAGCGAGTAGTGGGTCCAGGAACCGGACTCGACGAAGCGGGGGTAGCGCACAAAACGACGGTCGTGCGGGATGCCCTCGCGCGCAACGTGGCGCCCGGAACAGACGCGCTCGGGATACTCGCTTCGGTAGGGGGGGCCGAGATTGCCGGACTTGCAGGCGTGATGATCGGCGGTGCGGCTCTGAGGGCGTGCGTGCTGGTCGACGGCTTCATCTCCGGCGCCGCCGCTCTCGCGGCGGTTGCTCTCTGTCCGGCATGCCGCGACTACCTGCTTGCGTCGCATCGCTCACTGGAGCCGGGTCATAGCATCCAGCTCGAGCACCTCGGCATGCGTCCGGTCCTCGACCTCGACCTGAGGCTCGGGGAGGGGACAGGGGCGGCTCTCGCGATGGCGCTCGTAGACGCTGCGTGCCGGATGCTCTCTGGGATGGCCACGTTCGATGAGGCCGGTGTAAGCGGCTCGGATGCTACATGAGGGCTCCGGCGACATCGCGCCCCCTCAGGGATCTCGGGCTTGCGATCACGCTACTCACCGTGCTTCCACTGCGAGTCACGTGGCCCGAAGATGAGCGGCCCGACGTTGCGGGCTACTTCCCAACGGCCGGCCTGCTGCTCGGCGCGTTCGGTTTCGCGCTCCTGTACGGTCCGGTGGTCCTAGGCGTTCCCTTCAGGATCGCGGGCGCGTCGCACACGCTGCTCCTTGCTGCTCTGTTGGTCACGGGCTGGGCGCTGCTCACCCGCATGCTTCACTGGGATGCGCTTGCGGACGTTGCCGACGCGTACTGGGGAGCCTACGAGCCAGCGCGTCGTCTCGAGATCATGAGTGACCCTCACATCGGGGTCTTCGGCGCATCCGCCCTCGTCCTGGTGGCAATCATTCAGGTGACCGCCGTTTCGGTGCTCATCGGGCAGAGCGCACTCGCAGCACTGGTCATCGCCCCGATCCTCGGCCGCTTCGCTGCGGTGTTCGGTTCGTGGCTCGGAAGGCCTGCCAGACAGACCGGGCTCGGGGTGGCAGTGGCCGGCTGGCCCAGGGCTGCCTCGGCCAGCTTCGCCACAGCAGTTCTGGTGGGAATAGCCGTCACGGCATCGGTTGCAGGATCCGGGGTGCCTGTGGGTGTGGTTGTGTCCGTGGTTGCCGCGCTCGGCACCCCGCATGTCCTCGCGTCACGCTTCGGGGGCATCACGGGAGACGTGCTCGGCGCAAGCGTGCTGCTGACCGAGACCACGGCCCTCGTTCTGTTCGCCCTGGTATGGTAGGGGCATGAACGTCACCGAGGTGCTTATCGTCCGCCATCCCGAGACCGAGGCGAACCTCGACGGTCGGCTCGTCGGGCGTGGCGAGACGCCCTACACCGAACGGGGGGTACGCCAGGTCGATCTGCTCGTGGCACGAATCGCGGTATTCGAGCCGCAGACCGTATGGTCGAGCCCGCTCGAGCGCGCGTACCGGGTCGCCGAGTCGGCCGCCGGTGCAGCCGCCGTTCCCTTGAAGGTGGACGAGCGTCTGCTCGAGCTCGACTTCGGTCAGGCCGAGGGGCTGACCTGGCCCGAGATCGAGGAGGCTGGACTCGCCTTCGACTACCGTTCCGTTGAGACCCCGGTAGCGCCAGACGGCGAGTCGCGTGCCGCGATAGAGGCCCGGGCGGCCGAGTTCGCAGACTTGCTGGTCGGGTTGGGTGGCCGACATGCGGTCTGTACCCACGGCGGCGTCTTCAGGGCGATGCTGGTGCATCTACTCGGCTTGTCGACGAGCGACATCTGGGCGTTCCATATAAGGAATGGTGCCGCAGCCCACGTCACGGTGACGGACGGTCACGGGATGATGGAGGAGTTCTGTGTCCACGGATGACCGGCCATCTCTTGCTCGTGCGCGTCCGACCTGCGACAATCCTCGGCACACCCGCACCGGGATCGTGAGGAGCGCCTGAGAGCCGAGATGGATTGGGAAGCCGCCATACGAGCAGAGCTCGATCCCATGGTGCCCTACGCCCCCGGCTTGCGTGCCAGCGAGGTACGCGAACGCTTTGGACGCGACACCATCCTCAAGCTCTCCAGCAACGAGCACCCGTGCGGCCCGTTCCCGACCGCGCTCAGGGCGATGGAGGCGGTCCTTCCGCGTCTTAATCGCTACCCGGATGGCTCCGCCCGCGCTCTGAGACGTGCACTCTGCCAGCACCTGGGGGCGGCTGACGAGAGCCTCGTGATCGGCAACGGCTCGAACGAGCTCATACGTCTGATCGCACAAGTGTTGCTGCGTCCGGGAGACGAGGTCGTGTTCGCCTGGCCGAGCTTCGTTGTCTACCCGATGGTCACACAGATGTTCGGCGCCATTGCCGTCAAAGTGCCGCTCACAGCAGACGAGATACACGATCTCTCCGCCATGCTCGCAGCGATCACCGACAAGACGCGCATCGTATTCCTCTGCAACCCGAACAACCCCACCGGTACGATCTACCACCGCGAGAAGTTCGAACGCTTCCTGGCCGAGGTTCCCGGCCACGTCATGGTTGTGGTCGACGAGGCGTACTTCGAGTTCGTCACCGATGACCGCTACCCAGACGCTCTCGACTGGTTCGACGGCGATCGTCCGCTGGCCGTGCTCCGCACGTTCTCCAAGATCTACTCGCTGGCCGGATTGCGTATCGGCTACGGCGTACTGCCCGCACCGCTCGCGCACGCTGTCGACAAGGTCCGAGAGCCTTTCAACGTGAACACGCCAGCCCAGGTCGGTGCCTTCTACTCCCTTGGTGACGAAGCTGAGGTCGAGCGCCGCAAGCGTGAGAACCAGGAGCAGAAGACCTACCTCTATTCGGCCTTCGACCGGCTTGGCATCGGATACGTCCCGTCCGAGACGAACTTCGTCTACTTGAGGACCGAGCGGCCGGTCGAAGTGTTCGAGGCACTCCTCGGCGAGGGGGTCATCGTGCGTGGCTTCGGCACCGCTCCCGCTCTGCGGGTTGGCGTCGGGACACCCGAGGACACCCGGGCGACGATCGCGGCTCTTGAAGCGGTCGTAGCACGGCTCGGTGGCGTCTAGCGTCACCCCCTGGTGCCAAGGAGGCGTGAACGGGTACGCATCGAGGCGAGGGAGTGAAGAGCCATGCTTGTAGTGATGCGGGACCATGCGTCCCGGAGCGATATCGATCACGTCGTCGAGGTCCTCGAGGAGGCCGGTGCCCAGGCTCATCTGTCCCAGGGCGAGGTCAAGACGATCATCGGTGTCATCGGAGACCGGGAGACCATCTACAACCTCGAGCTCGAGGGCCTTCCCGGGGTCGAGAACGTCGTCAGAGTCCTCAAGCCGTACAAACTCGTAAGCCGGGAGTTCCAACCCGAGGACACGGTCGTGACCCTCCCGCAAGGGTCGTCGATCGGCGGAGGAGCGTTTGCCACAATTGCCGGTCCGTGTTCGGTGGAGTCACCCGAGCAGATGCGGGCGGTTGCCGAGGTCGCGAAGGACGCAGGCGCGGCGATGCTCCGCGGGGGTGCGTACAAGCCGCGCACGAGCCCGTACGCGTTCCAGGGGCTTGGTGTCGAAGGGCTGCGCATGATGCGGGAGGCCGCAGATGAGTTCGGGCTTCCCGTGGTCACCGAAGTGCTCGACGTCCGGGATGCGGCGACCGTGGCCGAGTGGGCCGACGTGCTGCAGGTCGGCGCGCGCAACATGCAGAATTTCATGATGCTCGACGAGTTGGGGAAGATGGGCAAGCCGGTGCTTCTCAAGCGGGGCCTCTCGGCAACCATCGAGGAGCTCCTCTCCGCCGCCGAGTACGTTCTGAAGGGCGGCAACAGGGACCTCATCCTGTGTGAGCGGGGCATCCGCACGTTCGAGACGTACACACGCAACACCCTCGACCTTGCCGCGGTCGCCGCCTTGAAGTCGCTGACACACCTGCCGATCGTTGTGGACCCCTCACATGCCACCGGAAGACGTGAGCTTGTGGCGCCGATGGCCCAGGCGGCAGTGATCGCGGGCGCTGACGGCGTCATGGTCGAGGTGCATCCGGAGCCCGAGCGGGCGCGCTGCGACGGACCGCAATCGCTCGATCTGCCCGGCTTCAAGGGGCTGATGGACGGTCTCGCGCCCCTGCTCGATCTCGTCGGCAAGCACCCGGGGGTGTCGTGATGCGATTTGCTTCCGTCGCGGTGGTGGGCGTGGGCCTCATCGGCGGCTCCTTCGCCGCAGCGCTCAAACGCCTCGACAACCCGCCGCGGGTAGTAGGCATCGACACCGACCCGGCGGGGCTCGAGTGGGCCCTCTCACACAGCCTCATCGATGCCGCCTCACTGCCCGACGGGCTCGGGGCCAGGGAGTGGCTGGGACCCGGGGGCACGGACCTGGTGGTGCTGGCCACTCCCGCCTCCCGTGTCGTTGAGTGGATCGAACGGCTGGCTACCGGGGGTTATGGCGGGGTCGTCACCGATGTCGCGTCCACGAAGTCCTCCATCATCGCGGTCGCCGAAGAGCGACTCGGCGGCCAGGCGGCATTCGTCGGGGGTCATCCGATGGCCGGGTCGGAGCGCAGCGGAGTCGAGGCGGCCGACCCCGATCTGTTCAGCGGCGCGTACTACGTCCTGACACCGAGCCCTTCGACCGATGTGGATGCGTACCGGCGCGTACATGCGCTTGTGAGCGAGCTCGGCTGCCGCGTGATCTCTGTCGATCCGGCGTCGCACGATGAAGCGGTAGCGATCATCAGTCACGTACCTCACGTCGCCGCCAGTGCGCTGGTCGATTTGGCTGCGGGCCACGCGGGTGAGGACGGGGAGTTGCTGAGGCTCGCGGCCGGCGGCTTCAAGGACACTACACGGGTCGCGGCGGGGAGTCCGGATCTGTGGACCGGCATCTGTCTGGATAACGCCGATGCCGTCGCCGGAGGGGTCGACGAGCTGCGTGACGTACTCGGGGAGTTCACGGAGATGCTGCGGGCGAATGACGCCGACGGGTTGCGATCGTGGCTCGCCCGCGCGGCGGACATCCGGCGTTCGCTTCCGGCGCAGTGGGTACCCGCCACGTCGCGCCTTACCGAGGTCGTCGTTCCGGTGCTGGACCGTCCTGGCGTGGTCGCCGAGGTGACCACGGCGGCCAGCCGCGCCGGGTGCAACATAGAAGCCATCGAAATCGACCACGTCTCAGAGGCAAGCGCACATCTTGTGATCGTGATGACCGATGAGGGAGACATCGATCGCTTCGTCGAGGACTTGCGGTCGGCGGGGTACGCTCCCCAGACACGCCCGCTCGAGGGCTGAGGAGGGAGACGGGCATCATGGATTACGTCTCGGCGAGGCCTGTCGCGCCGTTGACTGGAGAGATAGCGGTGCCGGGAGACAAGTCCCTCTCGCACCGCTCGGTGCTCTTCGCCGCGATGGCACAGGGCACTTCCCGGCTTACAGGTGTGCTCGACAGCAATGATGTCCGGTCGACCATCGGCGCGGTTCGCGTCCTGGGTGCGGACGTGCGTGTCGAGGAAGCGCCCGACGAGGCACTCGCTATCTCGGTGACAGGATGGGGTGACACGGGCCCGGTTGCTCCCGACACCCCGATCGACTGCGGCAACAGTGGCACGACCGCACGTCTGCTGCTCGGCGTGCTCGCCGGGTGGGACGTCGAGGTCACGCTCACCGGAGACGCTTCGCTCTCAAAGCGTCCCATGGAGCGGGTGACGGGTCCGCTCGATGCCATGGGTGCCTCGTTCCAGTCCACCGGTGGAACCCTGCCCGTCACAGTCCGCGGGGGCGAGCTCACCGCGATCGAATACGAGAGCCGGGTGGCAAGCGCTCAGGTCAAGACCGCGGTCCTTCTGGCTGGTGTGCGCGCCCACGGCCGCACCGTGGTCCGCGAGCCTGCTCGTTCTCGCGATCACACCGAGCTGCTGCTCCCGGCGTTCGGTGTGCCGGTCGGCAGGGATCTCATTGCGCACTCGGCATGGGTGGATGGGCCTGTGCTGCCTACGGCCACCGACATCGTCGTCCCGGGAGATCCGTCATCGGCGGCATTCATCGTGGCCGCGGGGATACTAGTACCCGGCAGCCACCTCACGGTCACCGGTGTCGGCCTGAACCCTACGAGAATCGCTTTCCTGGACGTCCTCGAGCGAATGGACGCCGATGTCCGGGTCCAGCCATCAGCTTCGGCAGGGGCCGAACCCGTTGGAACGATCCACGTCGGATATTCGGGTTCGCTCCGCTCGACTGTTGTCCACGCCGAGGAGGTCCCGGCTCTCGTCGACGAGGTTCCGGTGCTCGCGCTGCTCGCCACGCAGGCCGAAGGGCCAACGCGTTTCGAGGGTGCGGGGGAGCTCCGCGTCAAAGAATCGGACCGCTTGGCCGCCGTCATCGAGGGGCTGACGGCACTCGGTGCGTCAGCCCACGCCGAGGGAGACACGCTGATTGTTGAGGGGTCCGCAGACCTCAGGGGTGTGACCCTCGCCAGCAGGGGAGACCATCGCCTTGCGATGACATGGGCGCTCGCGGGCCTGGTATCGGCATTCCCGGTGACGGTCACCGGGTTCGAAGCGGTGGACGTATCATATCCACGGTTCGCTGCCGACCTGGTCGCGCTTGGGGCCACCGGCTGAGCGTCGTCCCCGTGCTATGATGCGGCGCGCATCATCCCAACCATGACGGACAGGAGCCGCGTACCGTGATAATCGCCATCGACGGCCCTGCTGCCTCAGGAAAGTCCACGGTCGCCAGGGCTCTGGCGCGCCGGATCGGGGCCCACTACCTCGACACCGGCGCGATGTACCGGGCCGTCGCGCTGGCCGCCCTCCAGCGTGGAGTCCCGCTCGCTGACGAGCATGCTGTCGCTACCCTTGCAGGTACGCTCTCGATCGAGTTCATCCACGCGGATGACTCGCCGATACCGACCGCGGTGCTTTTGGACAATGCTGATATCACGACTGCCATACGCACGCCTGCGGTTGATGACGCGGTGAGCGCCGTCGCACGTATGCCGGAGGTGCGGGCCGCCATGGTGGCACAGCAGCGCCGGATTGCCGCAGAGGCGAACGCGATCGTCCTCGAAGGCCGCGACATAGGAACGGTGGTCTTCCCGCACGCCGAGGTCAAGGTGTTCCTGACCGCCTCGGCCGGGGAGCGTGCGCGACGCAGACACGCCGAGATGACCGGTCGTGGGCACAGCGTCGATGAGGACACGGTTCGAAGTGGCTTGCAGCGTCGCGACCACGCCGACTCATCGCGTGAAGCCGCGCCGCTTACTGCCGCGGAAGACGCCGTGATGTTGGATACGACCGGTCTTTCCGTAACCGAGGTAGTAGACGCGGTTGCCGCCTTGGTGGAGCGTGTGACCCCGTGAGTGCACTGTTGACACGCGCCCTGAGGTTGACCCTCGCTCACGTAGTACTCGGTGCATACCGTACGCGATTCGCCGGTGTCGAGAACGTGCCGCCGGGCGGGGCGATCCTCGCAGGTAACCACGTGTCCTACCTTGACCCGGTCCTTCTATGGTGCGGTGCGCCCCGCCCCGTGCACTTCATGGCGAAGGTCGAGCTGTGGGATTCACGGTTCATCGGCTTCGCTCTTAAGCGTCTTCTTGCGTTTCCGGTTCGTCGCGGCATGCCTGACAGAGTTGCGTTGAGTACTGCCGCCTCGCTGCTCGACTCCGGCGAGCTCGTGGGTATCTTCCCGGAAGGGACGCGGCATCGCGCACACGGAGCAGACGGGCTCGGCGAGGCAAACGAGGGCGTCGCGTTCATGGCCCTGCGTTCCGGGGTTCCGGTCGTTCCCGTGGGCATTCACGGTACCGCCGAGGCACTTCCGCCAGGCGCACGCGTGCCGCGCTTCCCGCGTGTGACGATTCGCTATGGTGTGCCTGTCAGACCGGAGGAGTTCACGGACGGCGGGCGCAAAGAGCGCGTCGAGCTCATGACCCGGGAGATAATGGAGCGCATAGCCCGCGCGAGGGACCGGGCCAGGGAGGCGTAGAGATGCAGATACGGGTCGCTCGTCATGCAGGCGTGTGCTACGGAGTGGAGCGTGCTCTGGAACTGGCCGAGGAGGCCGTTGGCAGCGGGAAGGTCGTCCGCACACTCGGACCCCTGATTCATAATCCGCAGGCGGTCGCCGCCCTCAAAGGGCGGGGGGTCGAGGTGGCTGGGTGTCTCGACGAGGCCGATGACGGGACACTCGTCATCCGTTCCCACGGCGTCGACCCAGCGATTATCGAGACTGCGCGCGCAAAGGGGCTCGATGTTGTCGATGCAACGTGTCCGTTCGTGAGCAAGGCGCACGACGCCGCTCGTGAACTCAAGGCCGGCGGCTATGCCGTCGTGATCGTCGGCGAGGCGGACCATCCCGAGGTGGAGGGCATCAACGCCCATGCGGGCGGCGACGCGATCATCGTGCAGACGCCCGAGGAGCTGCCCGAGCGCTTCTCGAACCGGCGCATCGGCATCGTTGTGCAGACGACGCAATCAGCCGACCGTCTGGCCGCAGTGGTCCAGGCAATACTTCCCCGGGTGACGGAGCTCCGGGTTTTCAACACGATCTGTTCGGCTACCGCTAAGAGGCAATTGTCCGCCGAAGAGTTGGCCAGCGAGGTCGACGCTATGGTCGTCGTAGGCGGTCACAACTCCGGAAACACGACACGGCTCGCAGAGATATGCGCACGGGTTAATCCCCGAACGCACCATGTCGAGACCTCTGACGAGCTCGATCCAGCCTGGTTTGAGGGGGCGATGGTCGTGGGGGTGACCGCCGGCGCTTCCACCCCTGATGCCCAGATGGCGGGCGTCATCGCCGCGATTGAAGCGCTCGGCTGACGTGCTCCCAGAGCGTACATACGGAGGCAGCGGTCTGAATCTGGCCGGCGAGGCCAGGGTAGCTCACGTGGAGCCCGGCGGACCGGCGGACCGGGCGGGCTTGTCCCCCGGGGTCGTGATATCGACCGCGAACGGGCGTAGCCTCCGGGATGTGATCGACTGGCGATGGGAGAGTGACGGCCGTAAAGTCGAAATCGAGATTCTGGCGGAGGGGGAGACCCGCTGCATCGGGCTCGAACGTGATTCCGGCGAGACCTGGGGATTCTCCTTTAGCCATGTGCTATTCGATGGAGTCCGCACCTGCCGCAATGCATGCGCGTTCTGTTTCTTGGCACAGTTGCCCCCCGGTCTGCGTCCCGCACTCTACGTCCGCGACGATGACTACCGTCTCTCCTTCCTGCAGGGGAACTTCGTGACGCTTACGAACCTTACCGGGGAAGACATCGACCGCGTTGTCGAACAGCATCTCTCGCCCCTCTATGTTTCCCTGCACGCGGTCACCCCCGCAGTCCGCGCGGAGCTCGTGTGCCCGCGTGAGGACCGTGCTCTCGAGGTCGCCGATGAACTGCTCGCTGAGGGCATCGACCTCCACGTCCAGATCGTGCTCGTTCCCGGTGTCAACGACGGGCTAGAGCTGGACGCTTCGCTGACCTGGCTAGCCGCTCGGGAAGGCGTCCGTTCGGTAGGAGTCGTCCCGCTCGGCTACACGCGCCATCAGACCCGCTTCTCTCACTCGTATGAGTCGGCGTTGGCGGCAGCGGCGGTGCTGGATGAGCTGGAGCCATGGCGCACGGCATTCCGCGAGCGCGATGACATCTGTTGGGTACACGCCGCTGACGAGTTCTATCTGAACGCCGGGCGGCCGGTACCACCTGCCGAGGCGTACGACGGCTTTCCTCAGTTCGAGAACGGCATCGGGCTTCTGCGCGACTTCACCGACGAGTTCCTCGCGGTTGTCACAGCCGAGGGGCTCTCGGGCAGCGTTCCGGCTGTCCCAGAGGGTTTGCGCGCCACGGTGGTCACGGGGACGCTCTTTGCGCCCGCGCTGACCTCGCTTCTGGACGATGCGGGAGTGCGCGACGCATTCGACGTGCTCGCCGTCGACAACACCTTCTTCGGCGGCAACGTTTCGGTCGCGGGACTCCTCACCGGCGCCGACGTGTCGCGCGCGGTGTGGGCGCACGGGGCCGATACGCACGTCCTGATTCCGAGTGTGATCTTCAACGAGGACGGTGTGACCCTGGACGGCCTCTCGGCCGATGAGATCTCCGCCGCCTGCGGAAGACGGGTGGAGTTCGTGGCGCCACACGCTTGCGCCCTACTCTCTGGTATCCTCTAACGCTGCAGGACGGCGCAGTCTCCGCGCCGGACCTCCACCAGTAGGAGCATCGATGTCACTCCCTATCGTCGCAGTGGTCGGGCGTCCGAATGTCGGCAAATCCACCCTGGTCAACAGAATCGCGCAAACGGCAGATGCAATCGTCCACGAGGCTTCCGGGGTCACTCGCGACCGCAGCTACCACCGTGCGGAGTGGAACGGCCACGAGTTCATGCTCATCGACACCGGAGGCATCGAAAGCGCCAAGGCCGACCCGTTCGCTGAGTCAATCACCGCACAGGCACTCGTAGCGACCGAGGAGGCTGACGTGGTCATCGTGCTTGTGGACGGGACTACAGGAGTCACTGCCGGTGATGAAGAGGTCGCGCGCAGGCTGAAGCGCGCTCAGGTCCCGATATTCCTCGCGGTGAACAAGATGGACACACCGGGGCGGGACGATCAGGTCCATGAGTTCTGGGCTCTCGGCCTCGGCGAGCCGTGGCCAGTGTCGGCCACGCATGGCCATGGCACCGGGGACCTGCTCGACGCGGTGGTAACTTCGCTGCCGGAGCCCCGCCCGGTCATCGAGTCCGACGCCATCGATGTCGCAATCATCGGCAAGCCCAACGCCGGTAAGTCGTCACTGCTGAACCGGCTGACCGGTTCCGAGAGGGCCATCGTGAGCGAGGTGCCCGGTACCACTCGTGACACCCTCGATGTTCTGCTCGAACGTGACAGCTGCCACTACCGGTTCATCGACACCGCCGGCATCAGGCGCAAGGCGAAGATCGATGCAGACGTCGAGTACTACGGATTCGTGCGTGCGATGCGTGCGATTGATAGTGCGGAGATCGCCCTGCTTGTGATCGACTCGACGCTAGGGGTCACCGACCAGGATCAGCGCGTGGCACGTTTCGCCGAGGAACGCGGATGCGGGCTCATCATCCTCCTCAACAAGTGGGACCTGGTCACCGATGAGGAGGAGCGGGATGAGCTAGCCTATCAGATCGAGGACCGGCTCGGCTTCGTCTCCTACGCGCCCGTCATACGGATAAGCGCGCTCACCGGTGCGAAGGTGCAGCGCATCTTTAGAGCCCTCGAGACCGTGTGGCACAACTACACACAGGAGATAACGACGAGCGCGCTCAACAGGCTTCTCACCGAGATGCGGGACTTCGGTCACACCGTGAGCAAGGGCGCCCGCACGCTCCGGGTGCACTACGTGACACAGACGCGCACAGCGCCACCGGGATTCACGTTCTTCGCGAACCATCCGACACTTGCCGATGACAACTTCCGTCGCTACGTCGAGAACCGTCTGCGCGAGGCGTTCGACTTCACGGGAACCCCCATCATGCTCAAGTTTCGACAGAAGGACTGAGCGTATGGAGACCGCGCTTCGGGTCGCAATCACTCTGGTCGTCGCATACCTCATCGGGGCGACGCCGTTTGCAGTGATCGTCGGTCGCGTCTTCTACGGTGCGGACGTGCGGGAGCACGGTTCGGGGAATGCGGGAGCGACCAACGTCATGCGCGTCTTCGGCCTGAAGGCGGGTGCTGCGGTCCTCGTGCTCGATGCTCTGAAGGGTGTCGGCGCTGTCATTCTTGCATCGCTTGTCTATCCTGAGCACCTTGGGGCCGCAGCGCATGACTGGGTGCTGATCGGTGCGTCCTTCGCCGCTGTGCTCGGGCACTCGTACTCGCCGTACCTTCGCTTCGCGGGCGGGAAGGGTGTGGCGACCGCTGCAGGAGCATTGCTCGTGCTCACACCGGTCGCGTGGCCGATACTCTTCGCTACCTTCGTTGCGGTGGTCGCGATCTCGCGCATGGTGAGCCTCGGATCCGTCGTGGTTGCGGTTGAGTTCCCCGTGCTCGTGCTCCTGCTCTATATGGACCGTCCCTCCCTCGTCACGTTCTCTTTCGTGGCTGCGACTCTCGTGATCTGGCGCCACCGTTCGAATATCGCCCGCATCGCTCGTGGCGAAGAAGCTAAGATAAGCCTGGGTAGCCGTGACACCGGTCGGAACCAGGAGGACGCACGTTGAGAAGCGCAGCAGTCATCGGTGCCGGTTCGTGGGGCACCGCCATCGCCAGCGTTGTGGGCGGCAAGGGTATTCCAACGGTACTGTGGGCACGCAGCGCAGAGGTCGCCGAGCGCATCTCGGCAGAGGCGCGCAACCCGCGTTATCTCACTGACGTCGTGCTTCCTCCATGTGTCCGTGCGACGGTAGATCTCGAGGATGCCGTCAGGGGAGCCGACGTCATAATCATCGCCACACCTTCAATGGCCATGCGTGCCGCGGCCGAGTCGCTTGCAACCGTGTGGGACCGGGCAGCGCCCGTGGTAAGCCTGGCCAAGGGACTTGAACGAGGCTCGCTCCTGCGGATGACCGAGGTGCTTGCCGATGTCCTCGGCGGGAATTCGCGGCTGGCCGCTCTCTCGGGGCCGAATCACGCCGAGGAGGTGTCCCGCGGCATCCCCTCGGCGACGGTCATCGCTGCGTACGACGAAGGGGTGGGAGTGGCGCTCAGGGAGCTCTTCACGACGTCTGCCTTTCGTGCGTACACAAACAACGACGTCGTCGGCGTCGAGCTGGCGGGTGCTTCGAAAAACGTCATTGCCGTTGCAGCGGGGATGTCCGACGGTCTCGGGTTCGGGGACAACACGAAGGCCTCCCTCATGACACGCGGCCTGGCCGAGATGTCGCGTCTGGGCCGGTGCGAAGGTGCGAACCCCCTGACGTACATGGGCCTGGCGGGCATGGGTGACCTCATCGCAACATGCACCTCCCGTCACAGCCGGAACCGCGGCCTCGGGGAGTGCATCGCCCGCGGCGGCAGCGTTGAACAGTATGAGGCGGAGACCCACATGGTTGCCGAGGGGGCGGTCTCGTGTGTCACCGTCGACGAGATCGGCGTCCGGGACGGCCTGGAGATGCCCATCACGCACCAGGTGCGTCTGATCGTCCACGAACATGCGTGCGTTGGCGATGCTGTCGGGGCGCTTATGGGTCGTGAGTCAACAGACGAGCTGCACGGCATGGACCTGACCGACGAGTGAGGGAGGCGCTACCGATGTCTGAGCGTGTACTCATGGCCCCTTCGATCCTCTCGGCAGACTTCATGGATCTGGGGGCAGCGGTCCGCCTGATTCAGGACGGCGGAGCGGATTTCATCCACGTGGATGTCATGGACGGTCATTTCGTCCCGAATCTCACAATCGGCCCGCCGGTAGTGAAGGCATTGAAGCGGGTGGCAACCGTTCCGCTCGACGTTCACCTGATGATCGACAACGCCGACTCCGCGGTAGGGTGGTACCTTGATGCGGGAGCCGACTTGGTGACCGTCCACGCCGAGGCGTGCGACCACCTGCACCGGGTCGTCCAGACCATCAGGGGCGCCGGTGCCCGCGCGGGCGTGAGCCTGAATCCAGGGACTCCGGTCGAGGCGCTCCGCGACATCATCGGTGAGGTGGATCTGGTGCTCATCATGAGTGTCAATCCAGGATTTGGAGGGCAGTCTTTCATCCCCCGCTCCGTCGATCGCGTCCGTCGTCTGGCTGCGTTGTGTGTCGAGGAGGGTGTCGCGCCCCTCATCCAGGTCGATGGTGGCATCGATCCCACGACGGCTCCTCTGGTCGCTTCTACGGGCGCCAGGTGCCTCGTTGCGGGGAGCGCGGTCTTTTGCCAGTCGGACCCGATCTCGGCCATGAACTCTATCCGGGAAGCAGCGGAACGAGTCTTGTAGTACACTAGCAGCGTCTTTCTTCAGGGCGGGGTGAAAGTCCCCACCGGCGGTGATAGCCCGCGAGCCCCCCAAAGGGGCTGACCCGGAGGATTCCCGGGGCCGACAGTTAGAGTCTGGATGGGAGAAGGAAGGACCGCGCTTGTGCATGCGCCTGTTCTCTGACGATTCCACATTGATAGCCGACCCCTTTCTTCGGCGCGCCTGGACTCTCGCGCAGAGAGGTCTCGGCACGACCTCGCCCAATCCGATGGTCGGCTGCGTTGTCGTTCGTGACTCCCGTGTCATAGGGGAGGGGTGGCATGAGCGCGTCGGGGGGCCCCACGCCGAGGCGGTCGCGCTCGTCCAGGCCGGCCCGTCCGCGTGTGACGCGACCGCGTACGTGACGCTCGAGCCCTGTGCGCACCACGGCCGCACGCCGCCGTGCACGGATGCTCTCGTAAAAGCAGGAGTCGCGCGGGTCGTCATCGGCATGCCTGACCCGAGCGAAGTGGCCTCCGGCGGTGCTGAGCGGCTGCGCGCTGCCGGCATCGATGTCTCCTTCGCCGAAGACCCGGCACCCTACGAAGCACTCAATCTCGGGTGGTTGACGCTCGTCCGTAAGGAGAGACCATGGGTGACGGTGAAGATTGCGAGTTCACTCGATGGCAAATTAAGTGCGGGCCCCGGTCTGCGTACCCGTATCTCGGGCCCAGGCTCGCGGCCGGTGACTATGAGATTGCGTGCCGCGTCGGATGCCGTGTTGGTCGGTGCCCGGACGGCACTCGTGGATGACCCCCGGCTGACGGTACGTGACGAGGCCAGTGCCGATGCGGTGCGTCAGCCACTCCGTGTGGTCATGACACGCACCACCGACCCGGGTACTTGTTCGCTCTTCAGCGACGGGAGCGGACCAGCAGTGTTGCTCGTCCCCGTGGGCTCAGGGATGGGCGCACCGCCGGGTGCGGAGATCCTCGAGTACTCTGCGGACGATGGGCTACGCGGTGCCCTTCGCGTTCTCGGAGCGAGGGGTATCGCCCGATTGCTTGTTGAGGCGGGACCGGATTTGTTCACCGCGCTATGGGATGAGAACCTCATCGATGAGCTTGTGGTCATCCACGCCGGTAGTGCGGCAGGGGCTGATGCGGTGGGTATGTACGCCGGAGCTACAACTGGCACAGATGACGCGCTCGGTGAGCGCATGACAGCGTTTGAAGCGGCAGTCGCAGGCTGCGACGCCATCACCGTGTGGCGAAGAGCCATCTAGCGGCGATTCAAACGCCGGGGAGAGGAAGGGTAGTCGCGATGTTCACGGGACTCATCGAGTCTGAAGGAATCATCACGCGCACGGAGCGCGTGGCCGACGGCATGCGTCTGGAGGTCTACGCTCCCGAGTTCGGGCGCGACATGGCCATCGGCGATTCTATCGCGGTCGACGGCTCGTGTCTGACGGTGCTGAAGTTCATCCGAGGTGCGTTCATTGCCGACGTTAGCTCGGAAACGCTCGCAAGGACGACCCTGGGTGGGTTGCGCCAGGGGTCGAAGGTTAACCTCGAGCGCGCGCTGCGCCTTTCGGACCGCCTCGGTGGCCACATAGTGACCGGTCATGTCGACGATGTAGGATCGCTCGTCATGCGCCACCCTGCGGGCAACTCGACGATCTATCAGTTCGCCGTCCCGCGCGTACTTATGGAGTACATCGTGCCTAAGGGTTCGGTCGCAGTGGACGGCATCTCGCTAACGATAGCCCAGACGCGCGCCGACGGCTTTGCCACGGCGGTGGTAGCGCATACAGAGTCCGCAACGACCCTCGGGGACAAGCCTACGGGCGCGAAGGTGAACATCGAGGTGGACATGATGGCGAAGTACGTCAAGCGCTTCGTTGAGCTGTACGCAAACATCGACGACGACGCGCTGCGTCCCGGTCACCGGGGCCTCGGCGATATGTTGCGCGACCTGGCGGAAGGCCGATGATGTCAGCTAACCCGGCCAGGAGCCCGAGCTTCGGCACCGTCGAGCAGGCGATCGACGAGATTGTAGCCGGCCGGATGGTGATCGTCGTCGACGATGAGGCCCGTGAGAACGAGGGCGACCTCGTGATGGCTGCCGAGAAGGTCACGCCTGAGGCAGTGAATTTCATGGCCACCCACGGCCGTGGCCTCATCTGTCTTCCCCTCACCGGAGAACGTCTGGACGAGCTCCGGATACCTCCCATGACGCAGACGAACACCTCCGAACAGGGAACGGCGTTCCACGTGTCGATCGGCGCCAAGGGCCAGATATCCACGGGTATCTCGGCGGCGGACCGTGCCGCCACGGTGCTTGCCGCAATCGATCCGGAGACCGCGCCGGATGACATTTCTATGCCTGGACACGTCTTCCCGCTGCGGGCTAAGCCGGGCGGCGTGCTGGAGCGGGCCGGCCACACGGAGACCGCGGTCGATCTTGCGCGCCTCGCGGGTTTGTATCCCGCGGGGGTCATCTGCGAGATCATGAATGTCGACGGGACGATGGCCAGGCGTCCCCAGCTAGAGTGCTTCGCGAGTGAGCATGGTCTCGTGATCGTGACGGTTGCCGACATCATCAGGTTTCGTCGGCGCACCGAGCGGCTGGTGGAGCGCGCGTCGACCGTGAATCTGCCCACTCGGCACGGGCAGTTTGTCGCGCACGGTTACACCTCGCGAATCGATGGGTCGACCCATGTCGCTCTCGTGGTGGGTGACGTCGCCGGCGCGCGTGACGTGCTCGTCCGGGTCCACTCGGAGTGCCTGACCGGGGACGTTTTCCACAGCCTGAGGTGTGACTGCGGGGCGCAGCTTGAGGAGGCCATGCGGCTTGTGCAGGCCGAGGGTAGGGGGGTCATCCTCTACATCGTGGGCCACGAGGGCCGGGGCATCGGCCTGGTGAACAAGCTCAAGGCCTACGAACTGCAGGAGGCTGGTGCGGACACTGTCGAGGCGAACGAGGCACTCGGCTTTGCGCCGGATCTCCGTGACTACGGTATCGGTGCACAGATCCTTGTAGACCTCGGACTCACGTCGATGCGTCTGCTCACGAACAACCCGACCAAGATCATCGGGCTGGAAGGGTACGGACTTCGCGTCACGGAACAGGTCCCACTCGAGGTCCCAGCATGTGCGGATAATCGCGCGTATCTAGAGACCAAACGGGAGAAGATGGCACATACGCTCGTCCTTCGGGACGATGCGCCGACCGAAGGAGAGGGAGAGTAATGGGTACGTTCGAAGGCAACCTCATCGGGACCGGCCTGAAGGTTGGCATCGTGGTGAGCCGGTTCAACGAGCTGCTCTCCGGGCGGCTACTCTCGGGCGCCCGCGATGGGCTCGCACGCCATGGCCTCGCCGAGGAGGACGTCGATGTCGCCTGGGTTCCCGGCGGTTTCGAGATCCCCCTCGTCGCCAGGCAGATGGCATCGTCAGGTCGTTACGACGCCGTAATCGCACTCGGGGTCATCATCCGCGGCGGGACGCCGCACTTCGAGTATGTGGCTTCCGAGGTAGCGAAGGGCGTAGCCAAGGCATCGCTCGATTCGGGGGTGCCGGTGATGTTCGGAGTGATCACCGCCGACACCATCGAGCAGGCGGTCGAACGTGCCGGCACCAAGGCGGGGAACAAGGGCTGGGATGCAGCACTGGGTGCCATCGAGATGGCGAACCTCGCCAAGGCACTGAGCTAGAAGGACTCCGGAAACCAGGAAGCCCCGGCCACATAGGGGTCGGGGCTTCCTCTGCGTCCAGTGGGCTCTCACCACCCTGTGGCTATCAGCCGTGGACCGTTGGTTCCCTTGTCGCCTCGGCAGGCGGGTGTCACACAGTATCAGACGGGTCGGCCACCAACAAGGGAAGATACGTTCGATTCGACGAGTGGCACCCGACGAGAGCTGAGTGGCGGTCCCCAAACCCCTTGCGGTCGGATAGAATGGACCACGTGCCCATCCGCGATGCCCGACCCGGAGGAGTGCTCATGGAGGCCCACGAGACACCTGCCGAACCGGGCGCAGATGACCGGAGCACGGTGCTCGAGGTCTTCGGCGTCAAGTTGTCCGTCAAGAATCGCAGGCTTGCTGAGATACTGACGATGGACGCTGCGGAGGCATTGGGCTTCGAGAGCAGGAGCGCAAGATCGGCCAGCGGCTCCGACGCCACCCGGGAGGTAGTGACCGAAGCCATCCCCGACCTCGTGCTCTCGACCCCGGACCCGCAGGATAAGGCCGACGCTCGGCTTCGCACCGAACTGCGACACGAGATTGACGATATCGGAGCAGCGCTCGGGTTCACCATCGCCTCCGGCGGAGCGTGGCGTTCACCGCTCGGGCTTAGGCTACACACCCGGATCGTGTCACGGCCGCTCTCCGCCGCCGCCGCCGCTGACATGGTCGGCAAGCTTGTGGCGCTCATCCATGCCCGTTCATCCCAGGCGGAGTCGATTCTACTGGTCACACGCTCACGAGATGTTGGCGCTGCATTGACGCTTGCCATCGGGGAGCGCGGAGTACACGGGTTGTTCCGGGTCGCCAGTGTCGGGGACCTCCAACACCTCCAGGCACTCGCCGAGGCCCGCGAAGGCGATCATGCGGCGGTCGCCGCAATTCTTGCGCCGCAGGCGGCGGTGGACGTCGGCGCGTCCATCGCACTTGCGACAGGTCGGGCGGACACCGGGCACGACGGATACCTCGACACCTGAGTGCTGCCGGTGCGAATCGCTTGACACCCCTGCAAGTGGGGACTATCGTGCTGAAATCATACCGTTTTGGTAAGGATTCCAGCCGAGGAGCAGAATCACAGGATGCGTCTCACCGCCAAGAGCGAGTACGGCCTGCTTGCGATGATCGATCTTGCCTGCAGGGTCGATCAGGGCCCTGTGAGCGCACGAGAGATCTCAGACCGGCAGAGCATACCGGCGAAATACCTCGAGCAGCTCTTCGTTGCGCTGCGCAAGGCGGGTCTGGTCGGCGCCGTCCGTGGCGCTCACGGTGGATTTGCCCTCCAGCGTCCCGCAAGCGAGATTACTGTGCTCGACGTCGTGGAAGCACTCGAGGGTTCGCTTCGGCCGACCGTGTGTGACGGTGACCGGGCCGCTGCGTGCGGGCGAGGCGACGCATGCGCGGCCGCCGGCGTGTGGGACCGTGCGACAAACGCGGTGCGCGAGGTGCTGGAGTCTACGACGCTGGCATCGCTTGCACGGGCACAGGAGGTCTTTGACGAATCGGGCGCCACGCAGCGCCGTGGTGAGAGGTAGGAGCTGATGGAAGATCGGGATGTATACCTGGATTACGCGGCGACGACCCCCGTTGACGAGCGGGTCGTCGAGGCGATGCTCCCGTACTACAGCGAGGTCTGGGGCAACCCGAATAGCCTCTATCGCCGGGGCCGTGAGGCGTACACCGCTCTCGAGTCCGCCCGTGAGCGCGTCGTCAGCGCCATCGGTGCATCCCATCCCAACGAGATCATCTTCACCGCGGGCGGCACCGAGTCGGACAACGCCGCGCTCATCGGTATCGTCACGCGAGCCAAGCCTGCCGGTGGCCACGTCATCGTCTCGGCGTTCGAGCATCATGCGGTCCTCGAGCCCGCACACTTCCTCGAGAAGTCTGGATACGAGGTCACCTACCTCGCTCCGCGTCCCGAGGGCTACATCGAACCTGATGACCTTCGTGTGGTTTTGCGCGACGACACAGTGCTTGTCTCGGTCATGCATGGCAACAACGAGATCGGCACACTCCAGCCGATTCGCGCTCTTGCCGAGGTCGCTCACGACCGGGGTGCACTCTTCCATACCGATGCCTCTCAGACGCTCGGCAAGGTGCCGTTCGACGTTGCCGAACTCGGCGTAGATGCTGCCTCGTTCTCGGGTCACAAGATCTACGGTCCGAAGGGCGTCGGAGCGCTCTACCTGAAGCGCGGGACGCCGTTCGCACCGATGGTCCGCGGAGGCGGACAGGAGTTCAAGAAGCGCTCGGGCACTCAGAATGTCGCCGGAGCCGCAGGCTTCGCGACCGCACTGGACCTGATGCTGGCCGAGTTGCCCGCCGAGAGCGAGCGGCTGGCCGAACTTCGGAATCGCGTCGTAGAGGGCATCACCAGTATCATCGAGAACACGGTCGAGAGCGCGACGCACCCGGCTCGTCTTCCCAACATCGCGCACCTCATCATCAAGGGAGTCGAAGGCGAGGCCATGCTCCTTCAACTGGATGCGAAGGGGATCGCCATCTCCACCGGTTCAGCATGCTCCTCGGGCAGCCTCGAACCTAGCCACGTGCTGCTCTCGATCGGGTGTCCGGCCGAGTTGGCCCACGGCTCGGTTCGTGTCTCGCTCGGGCGCTACACGAGCGCTGACGATGTCGAGTACTTTCTCGAAGTCTTTCCGCCTATCGTTGAGCGGTTGAGGGCCATGTCGCCCCTGTACGAGAAGATGTTCGGCTCGACAATCAAGTAGCTGTCCGGTACCGGGGCGCGATGCCCGCATACGAGGAAGGGACGTTCCGTGCTCTACAGCGACAAAGTCATGGACCACTTCAACAACCCGCGCAACGTCGGGGTCCTCGATGACGCTGACGGCATCGGCGAGGTCGGCAACCCGGTCTGCGGTGATGTCATGAGAATCTCGATTAAGGTTGCCGACGACAAGATCGACGACATCCGTTTCCAGACCCTGGGGTGCGGAGCCGCGATTGCGACGAGTTCCATCGTGACCGAAATGGCGCGGGGCATGTCCCTCGAGGAGGCGGTATCAATTACGAAGAAGCAGGTTGCCGATGAGCTCGGCGGGCTGCCTCCGGCCAAGATGCACTGCAGCGTGCTCGCCACCGATGGGCTGAAGAAAGCCGTTGACGACTACCTCGTCAGTCACGGGCGCGATCCGATCGCCGCTGGCACGATCGCGCACGACGATCCTGACTTCGATCCGCACGCCGAGGAGCATGACGACGCGTGCGACATCCCGGAGGAGTAGCGTACTCCCGTGGCATCCCTATGGGTGGCGATGAGCGGCGGTGTGGACTCCTCGGTCGCTGCCGCCCGTCTCGTTCGTCAGGGTCACAGTGTCACCGGGGTCACCATGCAGGTGCTCCCGGAGGGGGAGGATCCCGGTAGGTGCTGCTCGACCGATGCTGTTCGGGCAGCTCGCCGCGTCTGCGACCATCTCGGCATCGAGCACTACACGCTCAACATGCGCGACGTGTTCGAGAGCGAGGTCGTTGCGCCGTTCGTGCGCGAGTACGCCGCCGGCCGGACGCCCAATCCCTGCATCGCGTGCAACGACCGGGTCAAGTTCGCCATCCTGCTGGCACGTGCCCGCACGCACGGCGCCGATTCGCTGGCGAGCGGTCACTACGCCCGGATCGTGGCCGATGAGACCGGCTCGCTCTGGCTTCACCGCGGGCGCGACGTCTCGAAGGACCAGTCGTACTTCCTTTACCGGCTCGACGAACCCGCGATTCGCTTCGTGTGCTTCCCGCTGGGTGACGTAACCAAGGCAGAGGTTCGCGAGGAGGCGCGCGCGCTCGGTCTCCCGACGGCAGAGCGCCCCGAGAGCCAGGAGATATGCTTCATCCCGGACGATGTCGGCTCGTTCGTGGTCAATAGGGCGCCTGTGGCAGGTGAATCAGGTCCGATCGTCGATGAGAAGGGGATACACGTCGGCACTCACGACGGAATCGCCCGCTACACCATCGGCCAGCGCAAGGGGTTGGGGCTTTCCGGAGGACCCTGGTACGTCGCGAGGATCAGAGCCGATGAGAACATCGTCGTCGTGTGCCACGGCACTCCAGCTCCGATCACGACGATCGAACTCGAGGACGCTGTCTGGCGTCCAGAAGGACACGAGCGCATTGAGGCTGTGATCAGGTATCGTGCCACGTCCGTGCCCGCACAGGCACGCTGGTCGGGCGGGAGGCTAACGGTCGAGCTCGATAGCCCTGCCGGTGGGGTCGCCTGCGGCCAGGCTGTCGTATGCTACGTGGGTGACCGTGTAGTGGGCGGGGGAGTGGTGGGAGCGACACGATGATGATCGATCTGCACATTCACACCGCACGCTGCGGTCATGCCGCCGGCCGACCGTCGGAGTACGTCGCTGCCGCACGGCAGGCGGGCCTTGAAGTTATCGCGTTCACTGACCATCTCGCCCTCCCAGACGGCTACGACCCGGATGGCGAGTATGCCATGCGCCCAGGGGAACTTGCAGAGTATGTGGCGGACGTTCGCAAGTCCGCAGCCACGGGCGGACCGCCCCGGGTACTGCTCGGCATAGAGGCAGACTGGGTGCCACCGTACCGGGCGCAGACCGCACGGGCGATCGCCGCCTACCCGTTCGACGTTGTTCTCGGATCCGTGCACTTCCTCGGGGATTGGGCTTTCGACGACCCGCGGCTGATCGATGAGTGGTCCCTGAGGGATGTCGCAGGCGCGTGGGACGAGTACTTCGAGGTGTTCACGCAAGCCGCTTCGAGCGGGCTGTTCGACGTGATGGCCCATCCCGATCTCGTGAAGAAGTTCGGCCACGTGCCGCCCGGGGATCTGATTTCGCTCTACGATGACGTTGCGGCAGCGATGGCCGACGCCGGCGTGGCGGTCGAGGTCTCCTCGGCCGGTCTGAGGAAGCCGTGCCGTGAGATCTATCCCTCCGATGACTTGCTCGCCGCGTTTCGGCGCGCAGGCGTGCCGGTCACGACGGCATCCGATGCTCACACGCCTGAGGAGGTCGGCAGCGGGCTCGGGGAGGTCCGTGCCGCAGTGGCACGGGCTGGGTATGAGAGCATCGTCTACTTCGAGGCCCGGGAGATGCGGGAGGTGCCGCTGTGAGCACGAGTGTAGCCGGTGTCGTAGAGGCGATTCACGCTGCGTTCCCCCCTGAGTGGGCCGAGCTCTGGGATCGGGTCGGGCTGATTGCTGGCGATCCCGACGCGCCGGTCTCGCGGGTACTGGTCTCTTTGGACCCAACCCGCGATGCACTGAAACGGGCGCGCCAGGCGGGTGCGCAGGTGCTCGTCACCCACCATCCGCCCTTTCTGGAGCCCCCGGCCCATTTGACTCCGGCAGCGGCCGGGGTGTCCTTCCCGGCGTTGAGCGCGGGAATCGCGCTTGTTGCGGCCCATACGAACCTCGACCGTGCCCCTGACGGGGCGGCCGCACTCCCACGCGTGCTCGGGCTCGACCCCGGTCGGCCGCTCGAGGATGCGTTGCTGCCGATGTCGCTCGTCACTGTCTTCGTACCCTCCTCACACGAGCGTGCCGTGGCGGATGCGATGGCGCGCGCGGGAGCGGGACGCATCGGAGACTACCGCGGCTGTTCGTTCGCGACGCCGGGGACGGGCACCTTCACGCCATCCGGCGAGACTGCTCCCTACACCGGTGTCGTAGAAAGCATGAGCTCGGCGGAGGAGTCCCGACTCGAGATGGTCGCGCCGCGTCAGCTGGCAGGTGCTGCCGTATCTGCGGCACGCGAGAATCACCCGTACGAAGAGCCGCTCATCACGGTTGCGGAGGTGACCATAGCGCGTGGCGATGCCCGGATGGGGCGTGTGTGCGAGCTGCCCGAGCCCGTCTCCCTTGCCGCTTTCGTGTCCCGCGTCTCTGATTTGTTCGGAGTGACGCCGAGGATATGGGGCTCCGAGGACGTCACCGTTGCTACCGTTGCTACCGCAACGGGTTCCGCCGGGTCACTCGTACCGGCCGCGCTTCGTGCCGGCGTCGATGTCCTTGTGGCAGGAGAGGTGCGCTATCATGACGCGCAGGCTGCGGCCGCTGCGGGCCTGTGTATCGTCGAGATCGGGCATGACGTCTCGGAGTGGCCGCTCGTCCCAGTTCTCGCTGAGGCGGTGGCACTCGCTCCAGGTCTGGATGCCGGATCGGTACTGGTCGACCCGCCTGTCGTCGGCTGGTGGACCCCACAAAGGAGTGACTGATGGACGTACCCGCCGCACTGTTCGCTCTGCAGACGTGTGATCTGGAGATACGGCGAGCGGCCAAGCTCCTCGATGAACTCCCCGAGAAGCGCGCGATTCTCGAGACGCGCCACAAGGCCGATGAGGTACGGCAGCTCAAGGGGAAGACCGAGGAGCTCGTCCACCGTCTCGAGCGCGCCATCACCGCGAACACCGACGAGGTCGCAACCGTTGACGAGAAGATCGTCGGCGTTCAGAAGACCCTCGATAGCGGGCAGGTGACCAACCCCAAAGAGGTGCACAACCTATCGCGCGAGATGGATGCGCTCAAGCGGCGCGAGGACAAGCTCGATAACGACACCATTACGCTCATGGAGCGACTTGAGAAGGCACGGGAGCAGGTGGCGAAGGTTGAGATGGCTCTAGAGCGTCTCTCTGCGCGCGAGAATCAACTCATTACAGAGTACCGGGCTAAGGGCGGAGAGATGCAGGCGTCCCTCGACAGCCACAAGACACAGAGGGCGGAATTGGCTGCATCACTCGGTGACGACCTGCTCGCACGCTACGAGACAACCGCCGCAGCGAAGGGCGGTATCGGGGCGGCGAAGCTGCTCGAGGTGGCCTGCTCGGCATGCCGGGTCGAGCTGCCGGCAGAGCGTCTCAGGGAGTTGCGCGAAGGCCCTGACATCGGGCTCTGCCCGAACTGTAGGCGTCTGCTCGTGGTTCGGGGAGCCGATGCAGTTGAGTAGCCCCGCGCACTGGGTGCTCTACACTGACGGCGGCTCACGCGGCAATCCAGGGCCCGCAGGCTCGGGATTCGTGTTGAGGGACGGCTCGGGAGCAGCCGTGTGCGCCGCAGGGTACTTCATCGGCGAGGCGACGAACAATCGTGCGGAGTACGATGGGCTGATTCGCGGTCTGAGCAGCGCGGCCTCTCACGGCTGCAGGAGTCTCGAGGTCCGCATGGACAGCGAGCTCATCGTACGCCAGATGACCGGCCGCTACCGCGTGAAGAACGACGGGCTAAAAGAGCCGTTCGCCCGGGCCAAGGCGCTGATGGGTCGCTTCGACCACGTCAGTTTCGTCCATGTGCCCCGTGAGGAGAACACGGAGGCGGACAGACTTGCCAACGAAGCCATGGACGAACGGAGATCCGTTGGAGACGCCATCGAAGCGTGCGAGGACGAGGAAGGTCAGGGGACGCTCTTCTGAGGAGGTCGGCAGTGTACGAGTTGACGGTGAAAGGCCACTTCGATGCCGCCCACGCTTTGCACGGGTATCCGGGAGAATGCCGCGAACTACACGGTCACACGTGGGATGTCGAGGTCACGGTCCACGGGGAGCACCTCGACGCGGTGGGGATCGTCTACGACTTCAAGCGCCTCAAGGAGGATCTGGCGGCCGTCCTCGACCGCTACGATCACGGGTTCCTGAACGAGGTGCCTCCGTTCGATTCGATCAACCCGACGGCTGAGAACCTCGCGCGCATCGTGTTCGAGGAGCTCGAGGAGAGGGTCGGCGATGAGGTCACGGTCGCCGAGGTAGCCGTGTGGGAGTCACCGATCGCGAGAATCGTCTACCGGGGGTAGATGGCTCCGGGGCCGGTCGTGCCGACCGGGGAAAGGGAGCGGACATAGAAGTGTCCCGAGAAACCTCGTCCGCGTGGCACCATACTCCGCTGCTTCCCATTTCCCTCCATTGGAGTCCCGCTCGACCGGGCCAACTCGCGTTATGCCCACTCTCACGTTTCCCCGCCGGCGGCTACTGGTACGCAACGTTTCGATGCTCGCCAGGTCCGACTTCTCGGGACAGCTGCAACGTTACAGCCACCCTCCGGGAGCGTCAAGGCCGTTTTGGGAGAAATCACAAGTACATGACAGACGGGCTGTTGGCCGGGACAAACGGTCACATATGGTGTCAGAACGGCGGTATGGCAGTGGACAACGTCATGTAGGCGCATAGCCCTACATCGTCTTGTGACAGGACCCTGGTTAGGGTACTCTAAGACGAGTATCACACCCGCATCTTGCTGCGCCGATGGAGGTGGGCCGATGCCTTCCGCGACCCTTGAAGAGTACCTCGAGACGATCTACAAGCTCTCCGAGCGTGGCCCCGTGCGGCCTACGCCGATCGCCGAGGCGTTGGGGGTCTCCGGCCCCACGGTGACTGCCACCCTCAAGCGTCTCGAAGCACACGACCTTATAAGCCGGCGGGACGGCGAGGTCGTTCTGACGGACGAAGGCCGCGTCCTTGCGATCGACATCGTGAGGCGTCACCGTCTGGCCGAGCGATTTCTCGTAGACGTGCTCGGCCTTGCCTGGGAAGACGCGCACGAAGACGCGTGCCGCCTTGAGCACGCGCTCTCCCCCAGGGTCATGGAGGCGCTGGAAGAGTACCTGGAGAATCCGGAGGTGTGCCCTCATGGCCACCCGATACCCAGTGCAGAGGGTGAGATAGTGCCTGTGGAGGGCGTGCCGCTCTGTGACATCGACAGCGGTCGGACCTCGAAGATTCTCCAGGTATCCGAGGACGACGAGGCCATGCTGACGTATCTCGGCTCGCTCGGCATGTATCCCGGCACCGTGGTGCGCGTGTGCGAGGTCTCTCCGTTCAAAGGTCCCTTACTGATCGAGGTGAATGGCACCACATACGCACTTGGCCGTGAGGTTGCCGAGCGCATCCTCGTGACGGCTGCAGACGCAGACCGCGACTGACGGAGCAGCAACCTATGCCCACGTGTCACGGTCCCGTACCGTCGCACCTCTTTCCCGGGGGCCGTCCACCGCTCCTCCTGGCCTTCGCCGGAAGTCCGAACGTGGGGAAGTCCACGCTCTTCAACAGCGTGACCGGCCAGGACGTCGTCACCGCTCACTACGCCGGCAAGACCGTGGACGTGAATGTCGGGCGCACCGAGATCGGTGGCAGCGTCGTCAGCGTCATCGACCTTCCCGGGACCTACGGCCTTGACGACTCATCCGAGGTCTCCCTCACTACACGCCGTGCCCTCCTGGACCTACGGCCGGACGCGACGATCGTCGTCCTGGATGCGTCCAACCTGGCCCGGAACCTTGCCCTGGCGTTCGAAGTGCTCGACCTGGGGCTACCTGTGGTGCTTGCAGTCAATCTCGTCGATGTCGCGGAGCGCACGGGGCTCAGGATCGACACGGCGCGCCTGGCGGCCGCAACGGGCGCCCGCGTGGTGGAGACGGTCGCGGTCACGGGCGAGGGCATCAGCGATCTGATGATCGCAGCGCTCGAGGTGGCCGAGGAGCCCAGGCCCCTGCCCACGCCGCTTCACAGGTATGCGACCGGGTTCGAGAGCTCGATTGCCCCGCTGGTCGCGACGGTCGAGCGGGGTGAGAATGCCGCTCTCTGTCTTGAGGGACGCCCGCTCGGGCTGCAGCTTCTCGAAGGCCGCGCCGACGTGATCGGTGCGCTCGAAGAGCAGGGCGACTCGGGACTGCTTCGCGTTGCGGCCGAGGCGAGGTCATCGCTCGGTCATCTCTCGGGTGGGCGCCCCTCCTTCGTCTTGCATCGGGAGCGTCACCGTCTGGCCTCACAAGTTGCGCTCGAGTGCATCTCGCAGGCGAAGGTTCCCCGGAGTATCCCGTGGGAGCGTCTGGCAACGGCGCCGCTGACGGGCATTCCCATGCTCATCGCGGCACTGGCGTCGATCTTCCTGCTGCTTTTCTTCGTCGGGGAGTTTCTCGCGGGCCTCTTCTCTTCCGCGTGGGGACGATTCGTGTCACCCCATATCCAGAACGCGGTCGAAGCCGTAGCGGGCGATGGTGTGCTCGGAAGCACGTTGCTCTGGGGGCTGGACTCCGGGATCGAGGCGGCTCTGGGAATCGGCCTGCCTTACATCCTGACGTTCTACTTCCTGCTCGCAATACTCGAGGACAGTGGATATCTCAACGCCGTAGCATTCCTCTCCGACAACGTGATGCACCGTCTCGGTCTACACGGCAGGGCCGTGATACCGCTCGTTGCCGGAGCGGGTTGCAGTGTGCCGGCGGTGCTGTCCGTGCGCGTGCTCTCCACGGACCGTGAGCGCTTCATCGCTGCGACCCTCGTCTCCTTCGTGCCGTGCAGTGCGCGCACGGCTGTGATACTCGGAGCAGTGGGACACTACATCGGCATCGGCCCTGCGCTCGGCGTGTATGCGGTCACTCTCCTGGTCGCCACCACCGTGGGCGTGGTCATGGCGCGGATGGTACCTGGAACCACCCGGGGGCTGGTGATGGAGATGTTCTCCTTCCGACGCCCGAACATCATGATCGTGGCGCGCAAGGCATGGGGCCAGTTCCTCGAGTTCCTCGTGGTCGTCATACCGCTTGTGATCGTGGGAAGCATCGTGCTCGGCGGCTTGTATGAGAGCGGATGGTTGTGGAACCTCACCACCCCGTTCGATCCCATCGTGGTAGGCCTGCTCGGTCTGCCGTCGGTTGCGGGTCTCACGCTGCTCTTCGGCGTCCTGCGCAAGGAGTTTGCACTGCAACTTCTCGCAACGCTTGCCATCGCGAGCATGGGGGAGCAGGCAGCCGATCTCACCGCATTCATGAGCAGTACCGACCTGTTCGTCTACGCACTCGTGAACACGCTGGCGGTTCCATGTATATCGACCGTCGCTGTGCTCGGGAAGGTGCTTGGTCGACAGCGAACGACACTCGTTGTCGCCATCACGATCGGGACTGCCCTGCTGGTAGGAGCGGTGTTCGCCCGGGCGATACCGGTCGCCGCGAATCTGCTCGGGTAGGGTCTTCCGGCGTTGTTGTCGGTGGGGACGCGTATCTTGCATAGCGAACATGTGTTCGATATGCTCGATTCCCCTCGACGTCGGAAGGTCTCCCGTGGGTCGCAACGCCGCCATCAAGCAGTACCGCTCTCTTCCCGACGGGCTCCCGCTCGATCTCTTCGATTCCGCCGAGGGACGCCGTCCGGTGGTACTCGACCTGCTCGCGACTCCCTGGCTCGTCCGCGCGTCCGACCTGCGGCGTCCCGGCGACGGAGCTCTCGGTCGCCGGGTCGGGGAGGCGGTGGCAGTCTCGTGGGACGCGTCGAGCCGGACACCCGCGGCGTTCGCCTGGCGGGGCCGTCTCTACGATGTCGCCTCGGTAGTGCAGACGTGGGCGGTCGAGCACTCCTGGTGGGACGCCGGGGTGCGGGTGAGCCAGCGCTGCTGGCGCGTCGTTGTCAAGAGCGGCGGCACGTACGACCTCGCGTTCGACCGCCTGACCGGAGCGTGGCTCCTCCTCGGCATACAGGACTAGGAGGCCGTGATCGAGGGGTACGGGGCGCAGCAGAGCGCATGCGGAG
>JACUUN010000043.1 GCA_014859265.1 Coriobacteriia bacterium | reverse complement strand
GGTGCGTGTGGCTGTCGACGAAGCCAGGCACGACCGCACGACCGCCGACGTCGACGCGATCGTCCGCGGCGGGGGCGGCACCGGCTGCGCCCACCCACGCCACCCGCTCGTCCTCGAGCACGAGCGCCGCATCACGCACGATACCGAGCGCGCTGCCGTCGCCGAGGGAGGCGTCGTTGGTGACGAGCTCGCCGATGCCGGTGATGATTGTAGCGGTCATCGGTCGCCCTCTCGCATGGGAATGCGAACGCCGCGCTCCCCGGCGACCTCGAGCGCCCGCTCGTACCCTGCGTCCACATGCCTGATGACACCCATGCCCGGGTCGTTGGTGAGCACCCGTGCGAGTTTCTCGGCGGCGAGCGGTGTGCCGTCGGCTACGCTCACCTGCCCGGCGTGCAGCGAGCGACCGATGCCCACGCCCCCGCCGTGATGGAAGGAGACCCACGACGCGCCGGAGGCCACGTTCACGAGCGCATTCAGCACCGGCCAGTCGGCGATCGCGTCGCTTCCGTCGAGCATCGCCTCGGTCTCACGGTAGGGCGAGGCCACCGAGCCGCAGTCGAGATGGTCGCGGCCGATGACGATGGGTGCCTTCAGGCGGCCGTCGGCCACCATCTCATTGAAGCGCAGGCCGGCGAGGTCGCGTTCCCCGTAGCCGAGCCAGCAGATGCGTGCCGGCAGCCCCTGGAGCGCGATTTTCTCGCGCGCCTGCCTGATCCATCGGTGCAGCGCTGCGTTCTCCGGGAAGAGCTCGAGCACCGCTTCGTCGGTGGCGTGGATATCCGCGGGGTCTCCCGAGAGGGCAGCCCAGCGGAAGGGACCCCTGCCCTCGCAGAAGAGCGGCCGGATGTAGGCGGGCACGAAGCCGGGGAACTCCCACCCGCGCGCGTACCCGCCGAGTTCGGCCTCCTTGCGGATGGAGTTGCCGTAGTCGAAGACCTCGGCGCCGACCTCCATGAAGCCGACCATCGCCTCAACATGCTTCGCCATCGAGATGCGGGCACGCTCGATGAACTCGTCGGGCGCGCGCCGTGCGTACTCGTGCCACTCGGCCACGCTCACGCCGAGCGGCAGGTAGGAGAGCGGGTCGTGCGCCGAGGTCTGGTCGGTGACGATGTCGACCTCGATGCCCCGTCGCAGCAGCTCAGGCAGGATCGCGGCGCAGTTGCCCTCGAGTCCTACGCTCAGCGGCCGTCGCTCGCGCTTGGCGGTTTCGACGCGCGAGACGGCATCATCGAGGTCGGCCGTCCACTCGTCGAGGTAGCGGGTCTCGACTCGACGCTCCAGACGGGAGGCGTCCACCTCTACTACCAGCACCACGCCGTCGTTCATCGTGACGGCGAGCGGCTGCGCCCCGCCCATGCCGCCGCACCCGCCGGTGACCGTGAGCGTGCCCTGCAGCGAGCCGCCGAAACGCTTCTCGGCGATGGCCGCGAACGTCTCGTAGGTACCCTGCACGATGCCCTGCGTGCCGATGTAGATCCACGAGCCTGCGGTCATCTGGCCGTACATCGTGAGCCCGAGCTGCTCGAGCCGCCTGAACTCCGGCCACGTCGCCCAATCGCCGACGAGATTGCTGTTGGCGATGAGCACCCGGGGCGCCCACTCGTGCGTCTGCATGACGCCGACCGGGCGGCCGGACTGCACGAGCATGGTCTCGTCGTCGCCGAGCGTGCGAAGCGTGCGGACGAGCGCATCGAACGACTCCCAGTCGCGGGCGGCCTTCCCGGTCCCGCCGTAAACGACGAGTTCATCGGGGTGCTCGGCAACCTCGGGGTCTAGGTTGTTCATCAGCATGCGCAGCGCGGCCTCCTGCTGCCAGCCGCGCGCGCTGAGCCTGGTGCCCCGTGGCGCACGAACCGGGCGGGCTCCCGTGGTCATGACGACCTCCTCGTGTCCTGAGCGGCCCATGCCGCACTCACTCCAGCGTCCCCACGGCCCCCTCTACCGAGACGACCAGCGTGCCGTCCCCGACGAGCGCGCGGGCAGCTTCGATCTCGGCCGAGAGCTCGCGGTCCGGCCCCGCCTGCTCGACGTGCGCGCGGACGAGCGCGCGAGCAGCCTCCGTGCCCACGCCGGCCGCGAGCGGCTTGCGGAGGTCGAGCGCACGGGCCGCCACGAGTACCTCGATCGCGAGGACGAGTTCGAGACCCTCGACCGAGCGGCGCAACTTCCTCGCCGCGTTCCAGCCCATCGAGACGTGGTCTTCCTGCATCGCCGAGGACGGGATCGAGTCCACGCTCGCCGGCGCGGCCAGGCGCTTGAGCTCGCTGACGACCGATGCCTGTGTGTACTGCGCGATCATGTGACCCGAGTCCACGCCGGGGTCCTTGGCCAGAAACGGTGGCAGCCCGTTCGAGCGCGACGGGTCGAGCATGCGGTCAGTGCGGCGCTCGCTCATCGAGGCGAGGTCCGCAGCGGCTATCGCGAGGAAGTCGAGTACGTAAGCCACCGGAGCCCCGTGGAAGTTGCCGTTGCTCTCGATCCGACCGTCGGGCAGCACTACGGGGTTATCGATGGCCGAGGCCATCTCGCGTAGCGCGACCGCCTCCGCGTGGCTGACCGTGTCGCGAGCCGCACCCGCGACTTGCGGCGCGCAGCGGAGCGAGTACGCGTCTTGCACGCGCGGATCGCCAGTGCGATGCGAGGCAGTGATCTGCGAGCCGTCCATAACCCGCATGAGATTGCGTGCCGAGGCAGCCTGGCCGGGGTGCGGCCTGAGCGATTGCAGGTCGGCGGTGTAAACCCGGTCCGTGCCGAGGAGCGCCTCGACGGTCATCGCCGTGCCGATGTCAGCCACCTTCACGAGCGAGCGAAGGTCTGCGATGGCCATGACGAGCATGCCGAGCATGCCATCGGTCCCGTTGATAAGCGCGAGGCCCTCCTTCTCCTCCAGCTCAATCGGCTCGAGGCCAGCCGCGGTGAGCGCCTCGGCAGCCGGACGACGCGCGCTCTCGGCGTCTCGCACCTCGCCCTGGCCCATCAACGCCAGCGCACAGTGAGCCAGCGGCGCCAGATCCCCTGAGCAGCCGAGCGATCCGTACTCTGGCACGCACGGCGTGATGTGTGCATTGAGCAGGGCAGCGTACGCCTGCACCGTGCTGAGACGCACGCCTGTGCGTCCGGTGCACAGCGTAGAGAGCCGCAGCATCATCATCGCGCGCACGACCTCGGTTTCGACCCCGGCTCCGGCCCCAGCCGCATGGGAGCGGATGAGCGCACGCTGCAGCTGGCGGCGCTTCGCAGGCTCGATGTACTTCGTGGCGAGCGCACCGAAGCCCGTGCTGATGCCGTACACCGGCTCGCCTGAGCGCGCTAGACGCTCGACATGGGCGCGGGACTCCTCGATTGCCGCGGTCGACTCGTCCGAGATCTCGACCGCCGCTCCCCTGCGTGCAATCGCGAGCAGCTCATCCATCGTTGGCGGACCCGCGTGCAGCACCACTAGTAGCATCTCGTTCATCCGGTACCTCTCATCGTGCCCGAAGTGTGGAACACTCATTGTGAGGGCTGCGTCGCACGTTGCACGTTGACCCGCACGGACGCGCCCGACGCAGAGTATCTGCCCGATTCGGGGCGATGGAACCCACCGTCGTCCACACTGATGAGGTGGATGTTATGGTCGAGTCTGCCCTGCCATACGACCCGCACTGGCCGAGGGCCTCCGACTGGCTCACGCATCCGGCCGAGCCGACCACAGCTCACGGCGACCTCGCGCTAATCGGCGTGCCTGCTCACGCCACCTCGATCAGCCCCTCGGGCGCCCACACGACACCCGCCGCAGTGCGCGAGGCGCTCTCGCGCTACTCGCTCCTCGCCACGAGCGGCGGCCTCTCAGCACTGGCCACGGTCGATCTCGGCGATGTCAAAGACCCCGACGGCCCCGGGGGAGAGACGCGGGTCGCTCTGGCGGCGGAAGAGGCGGCCCGGCGCTTCCCGCTCGTGCTCGGCATCGGCGGCGACAACTCGATCACGTACTCGCTCGTTCGCGGGCTCGCTGGCGACGCACTCGGGGAGTGGGGGCTCATCACCGTGGACGCCCACCACGACCTGCGCGACGGCACCACCAACGGCTCGCCGGTGCGCCGTCTCGTCGAGGCGGGTTTGCCTGGGGAACACGTCGTACAGATCGGAATAGCGGACTTCTCCAACTCGGCCTTCTATGCCGAGCGCGCGCGCGAGTACGGCATCACGGTCGTCCCCCGCGGCGAGTTGCGCCACCATTCGCCTGCCGAGGTGGTGGCGCACGCGCTCGAGATCGCAGGCCAGGGTGGCCGTCCCGTCTTCGTCGATCTCGACGTAGATGTGTGCGACCGCTCCGTCGTACCCGGGTGCCATGCCGCCGCGCCCGGCGGCATCTCCGCCGACGAGTTGCGGCAGATAGCACACCTGCTCGCCCGCGACACGCGCGTCCGTGGCCTCGATATCACCGAGGTCGACGCCACCGCTGACACCTCCGACGAGCGAACCGTTCGGCTCGCGGCACTACTCGTGTTGGAAGTAGCCGCAGGACTCGCAGCGCGGGGGCACCACACCGTCTGAAACGAACTTGGAGGCTGCGCTAATGACCAGACAGCAGCTACTGGCGCGGATCGAGAGGGCATGGGCGTCGTTCATCGGATCGTACGACGGCCTCACCGAGTCGCAGATAACAGGCCCACTCGTCACCGACGTATGGACGGTCAAAGACATCATCTCCCACGTGACGTGGTGGGAAGAGGAGGCCCTGAAGTATCTCCCCCTCATCGCCGAGGGAGGACGGCCTCCGCGGTACTCGGTGACGTACGGCGGCGTCGACGAATTCAATGCCCTGATGACCGAGCAGAGGCGAGAACTCCCACTCGCTGAAGTGCTCAAACACTCCGACGAGGTCCATCGCCAGCTGTTCGACTACATCGCACGCATCCCCGAGGACCTCGTGACGACCGACACGCGCTTCCGGAAACGGCTGCGTCTGGACACCTACGGACACTATCCAGGGCACGCAAAGGTGATACGGGAGTGGCGTGAACGCACGGCTGTGTGAGGCAGCTACCTGACTGCACTCCTCGCACTCGACGCACCCTGGTCGCCGTCGCTCCTCAAGGCGGCCGAAGACTTACTCAGGAGTTCGAGATACGCTGCATACTCGGCGTCCCGCAGCATCGCCTTGAGCCGAGCCCGTCCCGTAGCGATGAAGGCCACGGGTGCGAACTTGTACTCGAAGTGCAGCCGCAGCCACAACCTGAGCCGACGGATGCCCCGGACCTGCCTCAGGTACGCACGCTGCCCGCGGTCGAGAAGCCGGAACCGCAGGAACGCGCCTCTAAGCGCGGCACTGACGATGCGGACTGCCGAGTAGAACTTGCGGTACTCGCGAAGCACACGCACCTGCATCTCCTCGGCAGGCATCTTGAGCGGCTGGAGCACGACGTGCATCCCGTCGTAGAGGCGCAGATCCCTGACCGATGTGAAGAGCAACGAGCCATCAGCCTCGTGCTCGCGCGTACGCCTGGTCCCCGGCAACGGGGTCTCGAAGAGGTACTGGAGCGAAGTCACGTACCTGCGTGCGTAGACACCGTTGCGTGCGATCACCTCGCATGTGTCGTTCTTGAGCGCGATAAACATGCCGTGGACGAGCAGGCCCCGACGGCGCATGGCTTTCAGGGCACGGGCCGTCCGGTTCGCATCGGTCTGCTTCCCCAGCTCCTCGAGGTTCGCATCGGTGGCCGACTCGACCCCAACGCACACGACCGTCACCGCCGCCGCCTTCTTGAGCAGGCGAAGGAACTCCCTGTCGAGTCTGCCGTCGGAGCGGAATGCCGCATCGGCGCGCATCTGGATCACAAGCATCCTCGCGTACCCCCGGTCGACGATGGACTCGAGGAACTTCACGAAGGCCGGCTTGCTCGCGGCAGCATTGTCGTCGATCAGGAACGTGGTCGCGTAGCCATCCGACTGCGCCGCCATCAGCTCCTCGAGCGTACGCTCGTCACTGCGTCGCACGCACCGCGGGTAGAGCTCGCGGACCTCACAGAAGTCGCACTTTCCCGGGCACCCGCGCGTTCGCCAGACGGAGGCGACAGACGCACCTTCGGCTGAGTGGATCAGTGTCCGGTCGACGGGCGGCAGCGCATCGAGTTCGGCGGCAGTAAGTTGTCGCACGGGCAAACCCTCGGCGATCCCCCCCTCGGCGCGCCACATAAGCCCGGGTACCTCCCCGAGCCGCCCGGCGCTGCGCCCGGTGATGATGTCGAGAAGTCGGGGCAGCGTGTGCTCCGCCTCACCCTTGAGCACGCAGTCGGCACCGCACTCGAAGGATCTGGCGGGATGACAGGTGGATTCCGGACCTCCGAAGACGACCACCGCTCCCGGATTGACACTGCGGAGGTGTTCGACCAGCTCGAGGGTCCGGGGCAAGGTGCAGGTGATCGTCGAGAAGCCGACGACGGCCGCAGTGCGCACCCACTCCCAGTCGACGGAGTCTTTGCCGGAGATGTCCTCGATGTAGGCGCGGACATCGTAGCCCGCATCCCTGACGACCGTCGCCAGAAGCGGGACACCGCGTCCCATAGCCACGTGCGAGTAGATGTTGAGGCCCGGAGACCCCGCTTCGATGAGCGCTATGCGCGTGCCGACATCCATGCCCACCACAACCAGCGGTGCCCGTGAGGACCCTCACGGGCACTCGTTGAGATAGTAGATACCCACATGCGCGCATCGCGGACTCTGAGGGTATGGTCTACCGGGAGGCACCAGGGTATGGACAGGTCGATGACAGAAGGTACCCCTGCGCGCAAGTGTCCCGACGTGCGCGCAGGGACCAGCGGGTGGTTCTACGATCACTGGGCGGGGCTGTTCTACCCGGAGCATCTCCCGGCTTCACAGCGGCTCGAGTACTATGCGACCCGCTTCAGCACTGTCGAGGTCAACGCGACTTTCTACCGGCTACCCACCGAGAAGACAGTCCTTGCGTGGCGTGACACCGTGCCTGAGGACTTCGTATTTGCGGTCAAGGGCAGTCGGCTCATCACGCACTTCCGTAGAACCGTCGATGCCGAGGATGCGCTCGACACGTTCCTCGGCAGAGTGGGGCTACTCGGCCCGAAGCTGGCAGTGGTTCTCTGGCAGCTGCCGCCAACGCTTCGCCGCGACGATCACCTGCTCAATCGCTTCCTCGACCGGCTTTCGCGAACCGATGTGCGTCACGCGGTGGAGTTCCGGCACGCGTCCTGGTTCACCGGCGAAGTCCTCGACCTCCTGCGCACTTACAACGTCGCGCTCGTATCGGCGAGCGGCGACCGGCTACGGACCAGCTTCACCCCGACAGCAAACTTCGTGTACGCGCGGTTCCACGGGACATCCCGGTATCACGGAGCGTACGAGAGGCCCGCCCTCGAACCATGGGCCGCGTTCCTCGCTGATCAGTTGGCAGCCGGTCGCGACTGCTACGCGTACTTCAACAACGACGCCGAGGGACATGCGCCCGCTGACGCCGCGCGGCTGCTCGGCATGGTGGCAAACGGCTGAGCCACCCCAGACCGCCGAGAAGAAGAGGGAGCCACACAGCCACCAGCACCGATCCGAGGAAGATCCCAAGGATGCGCAGCTCCTTCACACCTCAGCGCCGCCTACACGTGATAGGCCTGCGACAGCCGGTCGAGTAGCGCGTGGAAGGCCTCGTGCCGCCCATCTCCTACGACGTCGCGCTCGATTCGCTCGTACCCCTTGGCGAGTTCCTCCTGCACAGTTACCGACAGCTCACGATCGGCCGCCTCGAAACAGTCGTTCTCCTCGCGGCGGATGTGCGCGTGAAGGAGCTGCGTGTACCCGGCCATCCCCTCGGCCAGCTCGGCGTTCGCAGACTCGTCACCTTCCACAAGACGTTGTGTTGCCGCGGCGATCCGCGCGACCGCCTCGCGTCCCTGAACGTGATCCGCGAGCAGGATGGCGATGGTCTCCTCGGCGGCGGTGACGTTCGCAGCACGCATCGCGGGGAAGAGCAGCTCCTCTTCCTTGGTGTGATGGCACTGATCCACGAAGACCCGGAGGAACTCTATCGTATGTGCGAAGTCGTCGGCCGGTACCCGCTCCCCTGCCCCGAGCCGCCCCACCATCGCGTCCATGATGCCGAGCATCCGCCCGACGCCGACGTGTTCTGACCGCAGATCTGCAGTTGCGCTCATCTCACTCACCTCACTCGGGCAACGAGAACGGACCTTCATCGAGCAGCCGGCGGAGTTCGTCGAGTGGGATCGGCTCGCTGAAGTAGTAGCCCTGACCGAGGTCGCAGCCGCGCTCGCGCAGGAAACGCACCTGCTCCTCGGTTTCAGGCCCCTCGGCGAGTACCCTTGCGTCGATGCTCTTCGCGAGCGCGATCGTCACTGCGACGATCACGGCGAGCTGCCCGGGGACAGCCGGAGAGTCCATCCCTCCCGTTCGGAACGAAGACCGGCAGATAGGCGGCACGGCCGGTCGCGTTGGCTTACATCTATTCTACTCAAGGACGGTACACAAAGCGTCAGCTGTGCTGCAACATTCGCCGCAGATGCGTGTCGGTCAACGCCATCGCACCAGGCGGCATCGCTACGCCCGGCACTGCGGCACCGCTCGCAGGCAGCGGCATGACACAGGAAGAGCTGGATGCCATGATGGCGGGCTTCGCGGCGAGGATTCCGATGGGGCGGATGAGAGAACCCGACGACATCGGCAAAGTCGCGGCGTTCCTTGCGTCCTCAGCGTCGGACTACATGACCGGCGAAGTCGTGGTGGTCGATGGCGGCATGCTCCTGAGCTGACGACGAACTAACCCGTGGCCTCGGAAGCTAGCTGCACGAGCGGCTCGGCCTAGAGCTCGACCCGCCGAAGCAGTTGGGCATTGAGGGCCACAATCACCGTACTGGCGGACATGAGCACCGCACCCAGGGCGGGTGTGAGAAGAATGCCCCAGGCGGCGAGTACGCCTGCAGCCAGCGGGATGGCGAAGATGTTGTAGCCAGCCGCCCACCACAAGTTCTGCAGCATCTTGCGGTAGGTAGCCCGCGACAGTGTGACAATCTTGGGGATGTCGCGTGGATCGGAGCGCACTAGCACGATGTGCCCCGCCTCCACGGCGACGTCGGTTCCCGCCCCGATGGCGATCCCGATGTCGGCGGTGGCCAGCGCGGGAGCATCGTTGACCCCGTCGCCCACCATGGCCACCTTCTTGCCCTGCATCTGCAACTCCTCGACCTTGGCGGCTTTGTCCTCGGGAAGCACCTCGGCGAACACCGTATCTATCCCGAGCTCCTCGGCCACGGCATCGGCCACAGCCTGCGCGTCACCCGTGAGCATCGCCACTTCGACGCCGCGCTCGTGCAGGGCATTGACCGCTACCCGGCTCTCCTCCCGGATCGCGTCAGCCACTGCGAACACGGCCAGAGCCTCACCATCCCGAAGGAGGTAGATGGCAGCCTGTCCCCGGTCCGCTGCCCGTCCAGCTGACTCCTGAAGCGCGGTCGACACTGCGGCATCCTCGACCTTCAGAAGAGCCGGACCGCCGATGTGGTACTCGGTACCCGCCACCGAGGCGGCGACGCCTTTACCGGTGATGGCGCGGAATCCCCCGGCAGAAGGAATCTCGATCCCCCGGTCCTCGGCGGTCTTGACGATTCCGCGCGCAATCGGATGCTCGGACTCAGCCTCGACGCCGGCGGCGATGGTGAGCGCCTCGTCTTCCGAGACGCTATCCTTCGCGGCCATCTCAACCACCCGGAACTCGCCGAGCGTGAGTGTGCCGGTCTTGTCGAAAATCACCGTGTCGAGGTTCCGTGCCTCCTCCAGACCCCGACGGTCCCGCACCAACAGACCTCCCTGAGCCCCTTTCGTGGTGGAGATGGCGACGACGAGCGGGACAGCCAGGCCAAGGGCATGAGGACATGCGATAACCAGGACTGTTACCATCCGGACGATGGAGAAATCGATGGCCGCGCCGACGAGCTGCCAGACGACCACGGTGATTGCCGCGGCGACGATGGCCACGCCGGTGAGCAACTGGGCGGCGCGGTCGGCCAGGTGTTGTGCCCGGGACTTGGAGTGCTGCGCGTCGGCAACGAGGCGCATGATTCCAGAGAGCTTTGTTTCATCGCCGGTCCCCGTGACCTCGATTCGCAAGGACCCCTCCCCGTTGATAGTCCCGGCGATGACCTCGTCCCCTTCGCCCTTCTTCACGGGACGGGACTCGCCGGTGATCATCGCTTCGTTGATGTCGCTCCGGCCTTTCCTGATCACGCCGTCCGCGGCGATGCTCTCACCCGGTCGTACCAGGATGACGTCGCCTCCCCGTAGCTCATCGACGCCGATCTCCTCCTCGCCGTCGTCGGCGACGCGGGTGGCGGTGTCTGGAAGGAGCTTCGCGAGCTCCTTGAGTGCGCCTTGGGCCTGCGATATCGACCGCATCTCAATCCAGTGACCAAGCAACATGATCGTCACCAGGGTCGCGAGCTCCCACCACAGCGCCTCGGCCTCGATTAATCCCAGCTCCACGACCCACGAGAACACGAACGCCACGGTGATGGCCAGAGAGATCAGCGTCATCATCCCCGGCAGTCGACTCTTCAGTTCTCGCCAAGCGCCCTGCAAGAACGCCCATCCGCCGTAGAGGAAGACCGCGGTGCCGAGGATCGGTGGGATCCACTCCGATCCGGTGAACGCCGGGGCATCGTAGCCGAGCAGTTCTTGGATGTGTTCGGACCAGAAGACCACCGGCAGGGTCAGGGCCAGCGACAGCCAGAACTTCTGCCTGAACATCTCGGGGCTATGTCCTTCATGGCGGTCGTGCCCGTTATGTCCTCCATCCTCATGCCGAGGCTCGGACTTAATCATGACATCACCTTTCTCAGTCGAGAGCTGGCGTCTCGCCGGATAGCTGGCTTCACCCCGGTGCCGATACCTGGTTCTTTGTAGCTTACCCGTAGCCTGCGAAAGCGCCACACGGAAGTGGCGGTGTCGTATCCGACTGCATTCTCTGTAGTCGGGCATATCTGACCTTATATCTGACCTTATGGGGAGAGGGCCACAATGAGCAGTGTGAATCAGCGGGTTCAGCAGCGCACTGGGCATCCGGCCAGTACACACGGACTCAAGAAGCGTCTTCTTGGCGTCATCGTGGTCGTCGGCCTGGTGATGCCCATCTACGTTCTGGACAGGCTGACTGGGCTGACGCCTGATCTCTCCGGACTCTATCTTCTGCCTGTTGTGTTGGTCGCGTACTGGTTCGGCATGCTGCCCGGCCTGGTAGTAGCGGGCGTCGCCCTTCTAGCAGAGATCGTTGCGCATCCCAGTGTCCATCGCTCTATCATCATTGTTCATGCCCTGACCCACACCGCCACCTACTGTTTCGCGGCGTTCGTGACCGCGCGGCTGCGCTCACAGTTGAGGACCATTCGCCAGCTCGAACAGCGCCGAGATTATGACCTCGAACTCGCCCGCCGCCTCCAGGAGCCAGTGGGAGAGACCTATGAGCCCTCCAATCGCATAGGGCTCGACGTGGTAACACTCCTGAAACCGGCCCGGGAGCTCGGTGGGGACTTCGTCTTGGTCAGGGAGTCGGTCCATGGACTCTTCGTCTGCATCGCTGACATCTCCGGCAAAGGTGTTCCGGCTGCGTTGTTCGCCGCGCTGCTGCAAGATACGGTCAGCCGTGCGCTGTTCGAAGCGGACGACCCTGAAGAGGTTGTTGCTGCGGTGAATGGACGCATGTATGACGCTCTTCCGGCAGAGATGTTCGTCACGATGTTCTGCTGCCTCTTCTCGAAGAGTGCTCTCCGCTTCGTCAATGCGGGGCATGAACCCGGTCTTCTCAAGCGACCGCAAAGCAGGTCCTCGATGGAACTCCGCTCGGTGTCTGGCATGCCCCTGGGCGTTCGCGAGGGCTTGAGGATTCCAGCGAGTGAAGTCCCCTTGGAAGAAGGCGATATCGTGCTGCTCTTCACCGACGGTGTCACCGACAGCACGGGCTTCGCGAGGGACGCACAGAACGTGAGGCGGTTCTTCGAGAGCCGGCGATGGCCGACAGCCGAGAGAGCCGCGAGTGCGCTTATGGCAGAAGCCGAATGTAGCGGACAAGCACAGCCGGATGATATGGGCGTCGTTGTAGTCAGAGTGCCCGAAGTCTAGCAAGGACCGACATCGCGCGGTCGACCCAATCACGCTGTGTGGCGCTCGAGGGCCGAGACGATGTGCCTCGCGGCGTTGCACGCTCCTTCGACCGGGAACGGCGCGGAGGTCTGCGGGCGACCGTATTCCTTGCGAATCGCCTCGGCGAGCAACTCGGGTGTCGTGTCGATGAGCGACATGCGGACGCCCACACCGTGGCGGGTGGCCCAACGCCGAGCTGACGTAGAGCGCTCTCGGCCTGCCCATGACTTCACCCACTCAGAGGAGTTCAACACCGTGGTGCTCGAGTTCTTGAGAGACTAGCGCCTGCGCGTGACCCTTAGCTCAGTCCCCTCTTCCTGGTATGGGCCCTCCCGCCGACGATCAGGCGGTCGTGGCGCAGCCGCTGGCGCAGCATCGTCTTGTCGGCGTAGTGAGCCGCCTTGCTCTCGAGTCCCCGTGAGCGACTGAGTTTGCGACCACCGTGCACTCCCGCTTCACTGCCGAAGGGCAAATAGCTCTTCTCAGGCATCAGGATCCACCTCCTGCCCGGAATCGCCCATGTGTGTCTACCCCAGAACATACCCGCATCGCGCGTCGTCGGAGCGCTCAAGCGAGACGCGTTTCCCGTAAGAGTCGCTACCTCCGCTAGAATTGAAGTGATGCACGAAGGGGATCAGGGGTTTCTGGGTGCCGGTTCGGTGCTCCTCGACTGCTTGCCACCGGGACGCTCCGCTATGTGCTCATCGGAGGATGGGGCCTAGCGCCGCGTGATGAAAGGTCCGAAGAACGCTGGATGCGATGCAGGAGTGCCGTATGGCACGAAGACCACCCTATCACCCGGCATCACGAGCGCGTCCAGCCCTGACACTGAGTAGTTGAGGAAGACCCCCTCGATACGATCGAGGGGCAGTTCGAGTGATGCAGCCAGATCGAGCGCTTTGGTGCCGGCCTCCGGGACCTCGACGTCCAGCGTGCTCGGCAGGCCGCGCTGCCTGCGAAACGCATCGAGAAACGCAATCGTGCGAACGGTGACACTCTGCGTTGTCTGCATCGGAGTCTCTCCTGCCTGTCTGCCCGGCAGTGCACTGTCGCGCGCACTTGCCCAACGATGATGCACGCGTGAGGCAGGCAGTGCATTGACCTGACTCAAGTGTGCCCCGGAAACGAGGTATCAACGCGAATGCCCGCTTCTCACGTTCGAGGAGCGGGCGTCTTCCGTTCCTACTGGCGGAGAGGGAGGGTGTGTGAGGGAGGGTGTGAGGGAGGGGATTCGAACCCTCGAGACGGGGGTAACCCGCATATGGGCTTTTTGCAGCCGCCGGGTATATGAAGAAAGGCGACTCTGATTGCGTGGACGTTTTGCATGGGACCGAACGCCGTCGCCAAGTGCATAGGCATGCGTCAACAGAGGTGATTCGATGCTCGAACCGGCGTCCTGGCAGGAGATCATCGTTCGCATGGCTGTCGCAGCTGCTGCAGGCATGTTGATCGGCTTCGAGCGAGAGTGGCATGAGAAGTCGGCGGGCTTTCGAACAATCACCCTCGTTGCCACCGGAAGTGCCGTCTTCGTGCTCGCTGCGGTTGTTTCCGCGCCCGCTGAATCCGTGAGGATGATGGCAGGCATCGCCACGGGCATCGGCTTCCTGGGCGCCGGTGCGATCATTCAGAGCCGTGGCACTGTCTTCGGACTTACGACGGCCGCCACAGTCTGGATGGCATCGGCGCTCGGCGTGACTGCCGCACTCGGGGAGTACGTGCTCACTGCGGTTGGCACGTTGTTCACGCTAATCGTGCTCGCGGCTCTGTCATTGGTCCCATTCGGGCCAGTGCAGCGCGAGATGCGGACATACGAGATCAACTTCCCGCATTCGGTTCCTATCCGTCGAGCCCTTTCGCCCTCACCCGTTCGTGACGCAGGTCTAGCTGTCACGCTCTGGAGTCTGCGCGTAGAAGAGACGTGTGTGTCTGCCCTCTGGCTCGCCCACGGCACTCAACAGGCGCACGACCGCGCGGTAGAATTGCTCTCTGCCGACGAGGAGATCGTGACGTTCGCAACGGAGCAGCGATAGCCGACGAGCGAGCGAAGGTTGGCTGGTGGGCCTAGGAGGTGGATTGGGCGTCGGCGCGGCCTGGGCGTCTGATTGCGTCTACATGATGTGCCTTTCGCCGCCGGAGATGCTCCGGAAGTTCCTCGGCCTCTACGCCCCGGCAGGTCGGTTCGCAACCGTGACCGGGCTATTCACATGGGCGTTGGTCGCCGAAGCGCTCGGCTGGGGGATGATTGGTACGTATTCGCGCGGGCGGATGTTAGGACTCAGCCCTCCAGATGGGCTCGCACGAGAGCGACGAACGCCGGCACCGTGTTCTCAAGTGAGCCGAGGACCTGTTCTCGACTCAGCGGCGGATTTGACGTGTCTGCAGCCATCATCTCAACTATGGCGACGGCGCGACCCACATCACCATCGACTAGCTGGCAGGCGAACTCATCGGGCGCAGTGACCTCGTCCTTCATCGCCGCAGTCAGGCAATCGATGTTTGCGGGGTCTAGGTCCTCTCATACATGCATGATGCCCGTTCTGCCCCGAGCTCGGACCGGCAACTCCTCCCCCGCGGACTGGAAGCCGGTCCACGTTCCGCGACCCTTCACAGGAGTGGGTAAGTAACCCGAAAGGAGGTGGCTCCCATGCAGAATACGGAGAGTTTCGACGTTGTGATTATCGGAACCGGGACCGCCGGCGAGTTCGCCGCACATCGATTAGCCACTCGGGGGAAGAGCGTCGCGGTGGTTGAGCGCGAACGCATCGAGGGAGAGTGTGCATACTGGGCCTGCAACCCGAGCAAGACGCTCCTTCGGCCCGTCTCCCTGTGGGGAGAGAGCGTCAAGTGCTTCGGGACCGAGCCCGTCGCCCTGAACTGGCCGGAGATTTCCGACTACCGCGACGAGATGGTCCGCCACTACGACGATTCGGTTTTCGCAGGCCGGCTCGATGAGGCCGGCATAACGCTGGTCCGGGCCGACGCTCGCCTCGACCGACCCGGCCGTGTAGTCGCTGGAGACCGGGTTCTCACCGCACCGGACATCGTAATCGCCACAGGTTCCGAGGCCATCATCCCACCGATCGACGGCCTGAAGGAAGCAGGCTACTGGACGAACCGTGAGACGGTCTCGGTGACTGAGATCCCGCACAGCCTGGTGTTCATCGGCGGCGGTCCGGTGGCCGTAGAACTCGGTCAGATGCTGCGCCGCTACGGCGCCGCTGTGACGATCGTGGAGCAGGCCGACACGTTGTTCCCGAGAGAAGAACCCGCTCTCGGCGAACTACTCCTAACCGCGCTTGAAGCCGATGGGATCGAGGTGCGCCTCGGCACCGCCGTGCAAAGCGTCACGCGCGAGGGCGACTCGCGGACGGTGCTACTGTCGGACGGTACCGAGGTGACTGCCGAGCACGTCGTGGTAGCGGTCGGACGACGACCGCGGACCGCAGGTATCGGCCTTGAGACCGTCGGGATCGTACCGTCTGACGATGGCGGTATCGCCGTGGACGAGTACGGTAGGGCCGGAGAGGGTCTGTGGGCCATCGGAGACGTCGTCGGTCCGCCCTTCTTCACGCACCGGGCCATGTACCACGCACGGAGCATCGCGGCGAATATCGTGGAACCCTCACGCCAGCTAGACGAACGCGCTACTCCGCGCGTGACGTTCACTGATCCCGAAATCTCGGCCGTCGGCATGACCGAGCTGCACGCTCGCGAACAGGGCATCGACGCCCTCTCTGCGAGCCTCCCCTTTGAGGAGCTGGACAGGCCGTATACCTACCAGACCGATTGGTCCGGCGTAGGCATACTTGTCGTGGAGCGCCTCACGGGTGAGGTGCTCGGTGCGGCGGCAGCTGGTCCTCTTACCAGCGAGT
>JACUUN010000147.1 GCA_014859265.1 Coriobacteriia bacterium | reverse complement strand
CCGGGGCGTGACCCTCATGCGGTGGACGCCTTCGCTCCGCGTGAGGTGGCGCAGGGCAGGCCGCTATCGGGCGCAGCCGCGCGGGCCGCGAAAAACTTGGCGAAGACGCGCAGGCCGAGCAAGAGCAGCGCCGCGGCGACGAACGGCCGCACCATACCGGCAGCCAGACTGAGCAGCATCGTGGCGCCGATCACCGCGCCCACCGAGCCCGACAGCGAGAGGACGAGCGTCACACGCTGGTCGACGTTGCCGAAGCGCAGGTGAGCAAGCCCTGACGAGATGCCGGTCGCGATCTTGGCGACGTGCACGACGGCAGAGACGATCGCGGGGGCGAGGCCGAGCGTGGTGAGCAACGACATGGCTGACACGCCGAATCCCATGCCGAGGGCGCCGTCGACCAACTGGGCGAGAGCTCCTGTCAGGAAGATCGCGATGGGTATGGCCATCGATTCTCCTCGGTCCAGACGCGGAAAGGGCCCGCCGGTGATTACGCACTAATACCGTGCGGATAATGCACTTATCGGCGATGGGACGAAACTAGCCTAGATCGCCGGGCAAGTGCAAGTTTCCGCATAGAAAACGTGCACATATGAGGCGGCAGCATCCTGGGCGGTGGATAGCACACTCAGCACATGCGGATTCTGTGGTTGACTCGCATCGAGCTGGTCAGTAAGGTGGACCGCATAGCCAATTAAGCAGTTAACGCATAGAAACAGTGCGTAATAATGACTGGCAGAACCGGTTCGTGGTGAAAGCGGGGCTGAAGTGAGCGTGTCGAATCGAATCGCGACGTATCGATCGGAGTTGGCCGCTGCGACTCCGGAAGAGGTCATCCGGTGGGCAGCGCGCACGTTTCCCGGCCGTACAGCGCTGACCTCTTCGTTCGGCCCTGAGGACCAGGTGCTGGTGGCACTGGCGGCGCCGCACGCGCGTTCGATGCGGATCGTGACTCTCGACACGGGGAGGCTCTTCCCCGAGACGTACGACCTGATGCACGAGACGTCTATACGGTACGGCGTGGACATCGAGGTCTTCTTCCCCGACGCCGCGGATATCGAGTCCATGGTGGCCGAGGAGGGGATCAACCTCTTCCGCACCGGCACCGCCGCGCGTAAGCGCTGCTGCGAGGTCCGCAAGGTCCGGCCGCTGCGGCGCGCTCTGCGAGGCATGGATGCGTGGATCACCGGACTGCGCCGCGACCAGTCGGAGACACGCGGCAGGGCGGAGGTCGTGGAGTGGGATGAAGACATCGGTCTCGTGAAGATCGATCCGCTCGTCGATTGGAGCGAGGCAGACGTCTGGCGGCACATCCGCGAACACGACGTCCCCTTCAGCGTGCTCCACGAGCGCGGCTTCCGGTCTATCGGATGCGCTCCGTGCACCCGGGCCGTCCTGCCCGGCGAAGACGAGCGTGCGGGTCGCTGGTGGTGGGAGTCGCCGGACGAGAAGGAGTGCGGGTTGCACCGGCGCCCGGACGAGGCTGCTCCAGACGTCTCCGTCTCGCCGCTTGCAGCTGGAGGTGAGGCGTGATGGACCATCTCGATGCGCTGGAGTCCAAGAGCGTCCACATCCTGCGCGAGGCGTATCGCGAGTTCGCCGACCTCTGCATGCTGTGGTCCATCGGCAAGGATTCGACGGTGATGCTCTGGTTGGCCCGCAAGGCCTTCTTCGGCCATGTGCCGTTCCCGCTCGTGCATATCGACACCGCATACAAGATACCGGAGATGATCAGCTACCGTGACGACGTTGCGCGAGAGTGGAACCTGAACCTCATCGTGGGACAGAACCGCAAGGCGCTCCGTGCTCGGGAGACGTTCCCAGATGGCACGGTCGGTCGCATCACGTGCTGCCGCAGACTCAAGAGCGAGGCACTACGCCGGACGCTCTCGGGCGAGTGGCCTCGCCTGCGCATGAAGCACGAGACGGGCCGGCTCGAGGAGGACACCGGGCGGGCACCGTTCACCGGGGTGATCGTGGGCGTGCGTGCCGACGAAGAGGGCAGCCGGTCGAAGGAGCGCTACTTCTCACCGCGCGACGCCGAGCATGACTGGAACGTCGACGACCAGCCGCCGGAGCTCTGGCACTACTACAAGACCGATTTCGCGCCCGGCACTCACGTTCGTGTCCACCCGCTGCTCGACTGGACCGAACTCAACATCTGGGAGTACATCGATCGCGAGTCCATTCCCGTGACCCCCCTCTACTTCGACCAGGGGGACGGGACGCGCTACCGCTCCCTAGGGTGCTATCCCTGCACCGAGCCGGTTCGGTCGACCGCCAAGAACGTCGCAGAGGTCGTTGAGGAGCTGCGCACGGGCAGGTTCTCCCGGGTCGCCGAGCGTGCCGGCCGCGCGCAGGATGCTGACGACGACGGCGGTCTCGAGACGCTGCGCAGAGAGGGGTACATGTGAGCCGGGAGCGTCTCGACATCGTCGTCGCCGGCCACGTCGATCACGGCAAGTCGACACTCGTCGGCAGGCTGATGGCCGACACCGGCTCGCTCCCGGACGGGAAGCTCGAGCAGGTCCGGGCGATGTGCGCGGCCACCTCGCGTCCGTTCGAATACGCGTTCCTGCTTGACGCGCTCAAAGACGAGCGCTCGCAAGGCATCACCATCGACACGGCGCGCTGCTTCTTCCGGA
>JACUUN010000146.1 GCA_014859265.1 Coriobacteriia bacterium | reverse complement strand
CCCCGGGCGCCGGAGCCGCGGGCATCAGGCCTCTTCGAGGAGATCTCGTGTCTTGCTCGAATCGATCTTGATGCCCGGTCCCATGGTCGTGGCGAGTGTGATCGACTTGATGTAGCGACCCTTGGCGGATGCGGGCTTGGCGCGCAGAATCTCGTCGAGCACCGTGGCGTAGTTCTCCACGAGCGCCTTCTCGTCGAAGCTCACGCGACCGATGCTCACGTGCGCGATTCCGAACTTGTCGGCGCGATACTCGACGCGTCCAGCCTTGAGCTCACCGATGACCCGGCCGACATCCATGGTGACCGTACCGAGCTTCGGGTTCGGCATGAGCCCGCGCGTGCCAAGGATCTTGCCGAGGCGACCGACCTTGCTCATCTGGTCGGGGGTCGCCACCGTCGCGTCGAAGTCGAGGAACCCCTTCTGAATCCGCTCGACCAGGTCGTCGGAGCCAACCACGTCAGCACCGGCGGCCTCGGCCTCGCGGGCCTTGTCGCCCTCGGCGAAGACAGCAACGCGCACCGTCTTGCCGGTACCGCGGGGCAGGGACACGCTGCCACGAACCTGCTGGTCCGCCTGGCGGGTGTCGATGCCGAGGCGGAAGTGCACCTCGACGGTCTCGTCGAACTTCGCGGCCACGGCCTCCTTGGCCAGGCGGGCTGCCTCGAGCGGCGTGTACAGCCGCTCGCGATCGATCTTGGCCGCCGCCTCGAGATACCTCTTGCCCTTCTTCATCTCTTCCTCCTTGTGGTCAACGGACGCCTCGGCGCCCTCCCACGTGAAGCGCGGGTGCGCGCTACTCTTCGATCTCGATGCCCATCGAGCGGGCCGTGCCGGCGATGATCTTCATCGCGGCATCGACATCGTTCGCGTTCAGGTCGGGCATCTTGGTCTCGGCGATCTGCCGAACCTGATCCCGCGTCACTGTGGCCACCTTAGTACGGTTCGGGACACCCGAGCCGGACTCGATGCCGGCGGCCTGCTTGAGCAGGACGGCGGCGGGCGGCGTCTTGGTGATGAAGTCGATTGAACGGTCTTCGTACACCGTGATCTCAACCGGGATGATGGTGCCCATCTTGTCCTGCGTAGCGGCGTTGAACGCCTGGCAGAACTGCATGATGTTCACCTGGTGCTGTCCGAGTGCGGGACCGACCGGCGGGGCGGGATTGGCCTGCCCGCCGGGAATCTGCAGCTTTATGAAGCCTACGACCTTCTTGGCCATGGTTCTCTTTCACGTCCTCCGTCAGTGACGCCAACCGCGGCGCCGCGCCTGCTATCCGTGCATCTGCGATCCGCGCCAAGAGAAGCCGCGCCGGGTGCATCCGCCCGCCGCGCTCGACACCGCAGCCGCTATATCCTTGTTACCTGGTCGAACCCGAGCTCAACCGGAGTCTCGCGACCGAAGATCGAAACCATGACCTTGACCTTGGCCTGGTCGATGTTGACCTCGGAGATCACGCCGTCGAAGTCCGCGAGCGGGCCGTGCGTGACCTTGACCGACATGCCCTCGGTGAAGTCGGTGGTCGTCGTCTTCTGCTTGGGGCCGACCGCCGTCCGCTGCGCAATGCGGCCGAACTCGGCACGCGAGAGCGGCACGGGCTTACCCTGGGAACCCACGAAGCCGGTCACACCGGGCGTGTTGCGTACCACGTACCAGGAGTCGTCGTCGAGCTCCATCTGCACGAGAATGTACCCCGGGAACACCTTCTTCTCGGAGGTGACACGCTTCCCACCGGCCTTGAAGTCGGTGACGCTCTCCTTGGGGATGAGCACGTCGAAGATCTTATCGCCCATGCCCATGGACTCGGTTCGATGCTCGAGGTTGGTCTTGACTTTGTTCTCGTAGCCCGAATAGGTGTGTATGACGTACCAGCGCTTCGCCATACCGCTACCCGCCGATCCGTCCGATGAGGGTAATCACGTAGACCGAAATCGAATCGACGATGAAGGTGAACAGCACGAAGAACGCAAGCGTCACCATCACGACGAGGCTCGAATTGACAACCTCATTGCGGGTCGGCCAGACCACGCGCTTGAGCTCCCTGCGCACGTCGCCCAGGTAGCCAACGAACCGCATGATGATGTTCGGCTTCGGTGCTGTCGTCGACTTCGCCATGTCCTTCTTCCGTCCATCGGAGCCACCGCTCGTGGCCTCTCATTCGAACCGCCGCGGTTGTCTGCCCGCGGCGGCGGATCGTCCTGGCAGGCCAGGAGGGACTCGAACCCCCAACATCCGGTTTTGGAGACCGGCGCTCTACCATTGGAGCTACTGGCCTGTGTCACCCCGAGTGCTCCAGGTGCGTCAGGAGCCTAGCGGGTCTCCTTATGCACGGTGTGCGTACCGCACCACTTGCAGTACTTCTTGAACTCGATGCGTTCGGGATTGTTCTGCTTGTTCTTATTGGTTGTGTAGTTCCGGCGCTTGCACTCGCTGCACGCCAGCGTGACCAACGTTCTCATGCGTCCTCCTGCCCAGCGCGCGGCGAGGCCCGGGGGCATCGTGCGCGGTAGGGTACTCTAGCACCCCTTTTTCGGCACTGTCAAACCGCCGACGGCACGAAACCGAGGGCGAAACGGGACCCGGCTCCAGGCCGGGCCCCGGTCGTTACCACGAGTCGCCTCGGTTACTTCAATATCTTCGTCACACGGCCCGAACCCACGGTGC
>JACUUN010000145.1 GCA_014859265.1 Coriobacteriia bacterium | reverse complement strand
ATGTGGTCTGGGAGGTGCGCCTCCCAAGGACGAGCTCGTGGGAGTAGTTGGTGGTAACGCCACCGGCCGTAGAGGTCTCGAGCCGGTCGTTGCCGTCGAAGGTGAACGTGGTCGCGACACCGCCCGTGACCGCGCCGGTGAGGTTGCCGCGCTCGTCGAAGACGTAGCCCCACACCCCCGCGCCGATCTCGGCGCCTGAGAGCCGTCCGGCATCGGTGTAGGTGTAGGCCGAGGCGACCGTTCCCTGCCCGGCGAGCGTGACCGACTCTTCTGTCTTGCGCGCGGTCTCGGGGTCGTAGGTGTAGGTCGCGGCGATGCCGGGTGTCGTCGTCTGCGAGACGAGCTTGCCCGCCGCGTCGTATGTCGCCGTCGCCTCAAGGCTGCCGATGCTCCACGCGGTACGCCGCCCCTCGGCGTCGCGCTGGGTGACGGCACCTGTAAGCGCCACGCCCGTACCCGTCACGGTGCGCTCGGTCTCGCGGCCGAACTCGTCGTAGGTGACCGTGGTGGTGAGCCCGGCGTGCTCGATCACGGCGACCGAGATTTTCGAAGAGGCGGTCGCGTAGGAGAGCGTGCTCGTGACACCTGCGGGTGACTGGAGCGTTGCGACGGGCCGGGAGAGCGTATCGTAGGCGGTCTCGGTGCGCTTGACCTCGATGCCCCTCTGCGCGACGAGCGTGTCCCTAATCATCCGGCGGAAAGCTACTCTCACGGATTCCTCGCGCGCGACGCCATGACTGACGTCGACGGCGATTCCCATGGGCGGCGGGACTCTCACCGTCCTCCAGAATCCGTGACACCGGCCTGTCTACGGCGTGCCACATGCCTTGTCAGGCCATGTAGGAGTACGGTCGCAACCGCAGCGCTCGAGACATAAGTCAGCTTAAGCGCTATAGATGAATACCCGACGAACTGGAACGAGGATACCGTAGCCACGGCAACCGCGACGAGCAAGGCTACTCCGGCGGTAGCGGCATACCCGATGTCATATCGAGGTCCCCACAGTGCCGGCAACGCCGCGAGCAACGGCAAAGAGACAATGGCCAGTAAAACCGCAACGACACCGAAAGGGCCTGCCGTATCGGGAGCAATCGTCGCCAGCAACAGGGCGACTACCACCACTAGAGCGACGCCCGCGAACAGGAAGACGAGTCGCATAAAATAAGCCCTCACGTCGCGCACTCCTACCACCCCTTTCCGTGCCGCCATTGCGTCTTCTCCCGGTAGTTCACGATCTTGCGCCATCTCCAGTTGAACCACACTTTGGTTCTGTAGCGATGCTCCCAACGCTCAAAACGCCACTCGTAGTCACGAATAGTAGTCCCCTTGTTCGGACGACTCCACAGTGCCTCAACCTTTCGCCACTGTTTTTGCAGCTGAAGTCCAATATCCAGAATGTAGTTGACACTGAAGCTTGCATGGCTCCACCAGGGTGATGTCCATATCACTCGAGTCCGGCCCGTCTTCACCCACGAGCATCCACTCGGATCCACCTTGCCCACCGGGTCGCCCGCGCAGTACTGGTAGGCGCTCTCCTCGCCGTCGTCGCGCGCGGGGTCCTTCGTGAAAACGATGACCTTGCCTGAAGATTCCGGAGAACTCCCGACGGGCCGGTCATGCTTGCGTCCAATCGCTATGGATCTCCGCCCGTGTCTCCGCGCAACCACGTGTGCAGTGTTCTGAGCTGATCCGGCCAAACGATAGCCGACGCAAGCACCAGGGCGGCCACAGGTGTCTTGTAGATGAGCGTCGGCGACAGAACCGCAATGAGAGCCAGTATTACCGGCAGAGGCACCAAGACGAAATACTCTAGACTCCCCAACCAGTTCGCCTCCTCGAGCTGCTGAGCGAGACGTTTCATGCGGTCAGATAGCACTGTCACCGTCAGGACGGCTACAAGGCACAGCGCCACCCCAATCAGAGCGGCACTTGCGTTGATCTGACCGAATGGGAGATCATGCCGTACCACGACCTCAAGGGCCAATAGCAGGTGCACGACAAGGATTCCGGCGACCGAGGACCAATAGAGACGCCTCCGGCCATGTGACGTGGCCCCGTTCGAATCGGCCGCATCCGTTGCGTTCTGCATCGATCTCCCTCCCTCACGCGACCCGCGTCCGCCACACGCGATTGGAGCCAAATCGCACTCCTTGATTCAGAAGGACTCGCGAGAACCCGCGCCTGAACATCACACTCCTGTCCGCGACCAGTCGCATAGTAAGGTTGACCCCTCCGCTACGCGCTTTGATGTTTGCAAAGACACGGGCCCAAACGACGAAGCGCAGATTACCCGAAAGGCTTCTGAACAGATTCGATCTCCAGTGAATGTAATTCTCACGATACCAACGAGAGTACTGGTGGGCGAACGTCTGAATCGTGGTAGATACCAACATCGTCCATCCCACAAACGCTGTCGCCGCAACGGGCAGGAGCTTCGTCATTGCAACCGCGGCCAAGACCGCAGGCAGCAACACCATACGCGAGAACTCCAATGCACGTAGTGCTTGGGAGATACTGAAGACGCGTGTGAAGGACCTCGACCACATCCCAGTCGGATCGACCTTGCCCACCGGGTCTCCCGCGCAGTACTGGTAGGCGCTCTCCTCGCCGTCGTCGCGGGCGGGGTCTTTCGTGAGGAAGCGCATCGTGGCCGGGTCGTAGTGGCGCTGCGAGA
>JACUUN010000144.1 GCA_014859265.1 Coriobacteriia bacterium | reverse complement strand
CCGAGACCGACGCGTCAGGCGCCACCCTCGCCACCTACGCCTACGACGACCGCGGCGCGCTCCACTCCACGGTGCGCGACGGCGCCACGTACTACTACCACGCCAACCACCGGGGCGACGTCGTCGCGATGACCGATGTTGACGGCGAGGTCGTCAACGCCTACGCGTACGACCCCTACGGCGAGGTCACGCACGCTGAGGAGAGCGTGCCGAACCCCTACCGCTACGCCGGCTACCGCTACGACGATACGACCGGCCTCTACTACCTCTGGAACCGCTACTACGACCCGGACACGTGCCGGTTCCTCACGCGCGACCCCTATCCCGGCGAGCTCGATGAGCCGATGAGCATGAACCCGTACCTGTACTGCCTGGGCGACCCGGTGAACCACGTGGACCCGGACGGGCTGGAGTTCCTTACAGTCTGTGCAATCCTAGCGGTCACAGGAACTGTGGCGGCAGTTGTGCTCCTCGTTGCGTATGTTGCCGGTGGGGGATCAGTGCGTGATCGGGAAGCTCAGGAGCTTCGGGATGCCGTTGAGCGGACCGATTCCGGTGTGGAAGAGGCGGTCATCCGCCACAATCAACGTTCTCGTGAGCTGGTTGCAGATCAGATCTGCGATGTGCAGGATGCAGCTAACCGATCGAAGATGCCGGGAGAAGCAGGATACGAGGTCATCGGTCAGGTGATAGCAAGGGAATTGATACCTACCGAACCGGTGGCACCGCAATACGTGCCTCGCCGCGGGGGGGGAGGTGGCGGTGGTGCAGCACGGTGATAGCGCAGGCGCGAGAGTCCGGAGATCTTCGATGCCGATAGCGATGTGGTCGCTCTTAGGGCTGCTGCTGTTGGCAATCGCAGCGGTTCTTGACCCATGGCACGGAGGATTGGTCTATGCAGCAATCCTCGTGTTCTCGGTGTTCTTCTTAGTTCCGCTAGGCCTCGCACTCTTGAGAATTTCTGCAGCGCGGTTCTGGCCACGTCTCTTGGCCGGGCTTGTCTGTGCGGCCTCGGTGCTTGTGGCTGTGTTGAGCGCCGCCGTTATTGCGGGAACGTTTCCGTACTTCGTTGCTCGCCATCATGCGAACAGCGGAGACTACGCTGCCGCACGCCCGTACGCACTGCGTGCGCTGGAGCGTTATGATGAAGCGTACGCACAGCTACCTCTCCCGCTCCAACGTGCACGTCTCACATCTTCGGGCATCCTGATCGAGCGAGAGATTGACGCGGCGTTACTTGCTTCTCGCGCGGCGATTGAAGCCGGCGACGATGCTGAGGCTCTTGAGCACGCCCAGAGAGCGCTGGACCTGGCCGTCAGACAGGGAGAGTCCGACGTTGTGATCAGCAATCTGGAAGCGACGGTAGAAGCGCTTCGGTGAGGCAGGACAGTTCACTTCTCGCAGAGCGTAGCGATGCCGCTGACCGCCGCATGTCCGTCACGCTGCCCGAGGGCTCGGTGCGTGCCTACACCTACGACGCCGCAGACCGCCTCGCCGCTCTCGCGAACCCCCTCGGCCACACGTGGACCTTCGAACACGACGCGAACGGCAACCTGACCAAGACCACCTACCCCGACAACACGCACGCCGCCCGCACCTACACCGCCCGAGACGAGCTCGCCGCACTCACGCTCCCCACAGGCGAGTCCTACGCGTACGCCTACACGCCCACCGGCTGGCTCTCGAGCGTGACCGACGATTTCGGGAGCGCGACCGCGTTCTCCTACGACGTCCTCGGCCGCCTCACGACCGCCACCGACGCCCACAACCCCGCGCTCGCTTCCGGCCCCACACCGTCACCTACACCCACGACGAGGCCGGGCGCGTGACTTCGGTCGCCACACCCGCCGAGGCCGCCCCGCGCACCTACGCCTACGACCTGCGCGGCGACCTGACACGCCTTGACCTGCCGAGCGACCCGCACGGCGCCCACACCGCGTATGAGTACGACGCCGCCTGCCGCCGCACGTCCGTCACGCTCCCCGACGGCTCGGCGCGCGCGTATGCCTACGACCCCGCCGGCCGCCTCGCCTCGATCGTCACCACCATGTCCTCGGGCGTCCTCGCGCACACCTACGAGCGAGACGCCGCCGGAAACGTGACCGCCGAGAACGCCGAGCGCTACGCGTATGACGCCCTCGGCCGCCTCACGCAGTGGTACTCGCCCTCCGCAGAAGCCACCACCACGTATACCTACGACTCGGCAGGCAACCTGCTCTCCGCCGCACGCGGCGGCGAGGCGCTCAAGACCTTCACCTACGATGCCGCAAACCGCATCTCGTCTCCAGGCTACGCCTACGATGCCCGCGGCAACCTGACCGCGTCCCCGGGCCGGACCTACGCCTACGACGGCGCCGATCGCCTCACCGCCGTGATCGATGCCTCGACCGAGACCACCATCGCCGCCTACACCTACGACTTCCTCAACCGCCGCACCTCTGCGACAGAAGGCACTGCCACCGTCTTCTTCCACTACGACGGCGCGTCCCCCAACGTCATCGCCGAGACCGATGCGGCAGGGGAGACGATCGCCACCTACGCGTATGACGACACAGGCCAGCTGCACTCCATGACCCGCGACGGCGCCACCTACTACTACCACGCCAACCACCGGGGCGACGTCGTCGCGATGACCGATGTTGACGGCGAGGTCGTCAACGCCTACGCGTACGACCCCTACGGCGAGGTC
>JACUUN010000143.1 GCA_014859265.1 Coriobacteriia bacterium | reverse complement strand
GACGCGCATGCCAGACCGCGACGATCCATACGGTTTCGTCGACCACACGGTAGAACCTGACTTAACCGGTTCGCGCGAGTTCACCGACCTCTGTCAGAGATAACCGCAGGCAGAGCGCCTGAGTCCTCGTGTGGCGCACGGAGAATGTGGTTCCTGATTGGTTCTTCATCGCGCCCGGCGGACCTCTATGATGTAGGCATGTCGGCCTTTATCAAACGTTACGCATCGAAGAACGGCGGCACCGTGGTCCAGGTCGTCTTCAAGCGGGGACGCCGCGTGGAGCGCACGGTGCACATCGGAACGGCGCACACGCAAGAACATCTGGAGGCGCTGCTCGCGCTCGCCGCCGACACCATCCACGAAGGCCAAGGCACACTGGATCTGTTCGAGGAGGGGCCGGCCGGTCCCGCCCTGACCCTCGAGAACACCTATTCCGGGGTGCTCTGGGACTCGCTTTGCCACGTCTTCGACCGGCTGGGCTTTCACAGTATGGGCGACGATGTGTTCAGGCAGCTGGTGCTCGCCCGGGTGATCGAGCCGGTCTCAAAGCTCGACACGATCCGCGTGTTGTCCGGCCTGGGTCTAAAGGCCCCGTCGTATTCGAGGATCAACCGCACCTTGGAGAAGGTGGTCAGGAAGGGCTACCGCGACGTCTTGAGCGAGATCTGCTTCAAGAATGCGTCTCCCGCGTCGCTGTCGCTCGTGCTCTACGACGTCACGACGCTGTACTTCGAGATCCAAAAGGAAGACGAGTACCGCAAGCCGGGACTTTCCAAGGAACGCCGGCTCGAGCCGCAGATCACACTCGGGCTGCTCGTCGACAGGAACGGCTTTCCCTTGGAACTGCGAAGCTTCGAGGGCAACCGCGCCGAGACCAAGACCATCGCACCGGTGCTCAGGTCCTTCTCGGAGCGGCACGGGCTCGGAGACATCACCGTCGTGGCGGACGCGGCGATGCTCTCAGGGGGAAACCTCACCGCTCTTGAGGAGCTCGGTTACCGCTACATCGTCGGCTCCCGGCTGGCCAAGACCCCCTACGAGATCGCCGAGTATCTGGAGGAGCCGGGCGCCGCGCTCACAGACGGCCAGGTCTTCGACACCATCCTCCCCGTGACCATCGCCGGCGCGAGGCAGCCCCGGCGTGTCGTCTACCAGTACCGCGCCAAACGGGCGCGTATGGACCTGAGCAATATCGACAAGACGCTTGCAAAGGCGCAGCGCATCATGGACGGCACGGCGGAGTTCAAGCGCAACCGCTTCCTCAAGATTACGGGCGCGCGACGCGAGATCAACCATGCTCTCGTCGAAGAGGCCCGCCGCAAAGCCGGCATCAAGGGCTACGTCACCAACCTCGACATCTGCGCTCACGAGGTGATCGGCGCCTACCACCAGCTCTTCGAAGTCGAGCGCTCCTTCCGCATGGCCAAGTCCGATCTGAAGGCTCGGCCCGTGTTTCATCACAAGCGGGAATCCATCGAGGCGCACTTGACCATCGTCTTCGCCGCCTTGGCCATCGCCCGCTATACCGAGTACGTGACCGGGCTGAGCATTAGGAAGCTCATCAACACCCTGAAGCCCCTGAGGACGGGCGTGCTGCGTGTCAACGGCAAGCGCAGGATCGTCGAGCCTTACGTGCCGCCCGAGGCGCAGCTCCTGATCGACGCGTTGCACGCAGGGAGATGTGGTTCCTGATTCGGCTAAGTCAGGTGACAGGGGAGCGTTACAATCGTGCACATGAAACGGGTCCTCATAGCCTCCGACGACGCCCACACACGTGCCTGGGCGCGTAGCGCTGTCGACGCACTCGACGTCACCATCGGCGAGTCGACCGACGGAGAGCTTGCCGCGCGCTTGAACGCCGAGGAGATCGATCTCGCGATCGTCGACGGCGGACGCGAGCCGGGGCGGTTCGTCGAGGTCGTTGAGCAGGCGCTCAACGGCGGGCTCGACATGAGACTTCTGATGCTGATCGAGTCCTCGGCACTGAGCACCCTACGCATGCCGACACGCATAGGAGCCGATTTCCTCGTACGGGGATCGTCGTCCGAGGAGTTCGCAGCGCGGGTGCGAGCGCTGCTCTGGCCGGGTGAGGAGGCCGACACTCAGGAATTGGTCCGCGTCGACTCGCTCACGGTGAACCTGGCTACCTATCAGGCCTCCCTCGATGGAACGCCGATCGACTTCACTTATCTCGAGTACGCACTCTTCGCGTTCCTGGTCACCCACCCGAATCGCGCCTACAGCCGCGAGGTACTACTGCACCGCGTGTGGGGTTCGGACTATTTCGGCGGCTCACGCACGGTCGACGTGCATGTTAGACGCATCCGCTCGAAGATCGGCCCCGAGTCCGGCAAGCGGCTCGAGACGGTGCGTAACGTGGGGTATCTCTGGCACGGGTAGGGCGCCGGTGTGCGCGCCCGGGCCTGGCTCAGCGGACAGTGCCGGTGAAGCGGTACGACGGGCCCTTGATGGGCTCGCAGGTGCCATCGATCCCGTTAGATGCCATGAAATCGCACATCTCCCCAGGCGAGAAGAACGCACCCGGTTCGCCGAGCAGCTTCTCGATCGCCACTAGCACGCGCATATACCACGGCCGCGGGTCGAGCTCGAGGACTACCACGCCGCCACCCGGTCTGACCACGCGTGCGAACTCCGCGGCTGCTGCCGGCTGATCCTCGAAGTGATGGAAG
>JACUUN010000042.1 GCA_014859265.1 Coriobacteriia bacterium | reverse complement strand
TCTGCAATATGGCCATCGAGGCCGGCGGCAAGTCCGGCATCATTGCGGTTGACGACACCACGCGCGCCTACCTCGAGGGGCGCGCCGAGCGCCCGTGGACCGAGTACCACTCCGACCCGGACGCCGAGTACGCGCGCGTGATCGAGATCGATGCGTCGCAGCTAAAGCCCACGGTGTCGTTCCCACACCTGCCATCGAACACTCGCCTGGCCGAGGACTCCCGCGACATCTGGGTCGACCAGGTGGTGATCGGTTCGTGCACCAACGGCCGCATTGAGGACATGCGCGTCGCTGCCGAGGTCCTGAAGGGCCGCAAGGTCCACGAGAACGTGCGACTCATCATCATCCCGGCCACCCAGGAGATCTACCGCCAGGCGATGCATGAGGGGCTCTTCGACATCTTTCTCGACGCTAACGCGGCGGTCTCTACGCCCACGTGCGGGCCGTGTCTCGGCGGACATATGGGCATCCTCGCGGCAGGGGAGCGGGCGGTGGCCACCACCAACCGCAACTTCGTGGGCCGCATGGGCGACCCGACGAGCGAGGTCTACCTGAGCTCGCCGGCGGTCGCCGCAGCTACGGCGGTTGCCGGCCACATCGCGGTGCCGGAAGATCTGGTGTAAACTCGCCGACTACGCATGGCAGCAGCTACAATGCGGCTCGGAACCCTTGATTCGGACTTCTGTGGAATCTGTGAACCCTGGCTCACACCTTGCATACCGACCTATACTATGAACGTTGCTGAATCTGCCCCGAAATCGTGAACATGCGAATACGTGGGCCAGCCGGTGGGTGTCGAGCGTGTCCTGCTGCGTGTTTCAGATGCACGGGCTAGCGAGCCCTCGCCGCCCATGCGGTGCTCGTCTCACGTCGCGTTAGGACCCGGAATCTTGACTTGGAGGAACGTATGGCCAGAGAGTCCGAACAGGCAACCTCGTCGGTCGCGTCCGACGACGCAGCGGACCTCGCTGCCCTTGAAACAGTAGATTCGCCCAAACTGTCGAGAACGCGGCGGAGTCGGGACCCTCTGATTCCGGCGCTGGGCGTGACGATAGTGCTCGTCATCATTCTGACGTTGACGACCGTGGTTTACGCTCTACTGACCGGCGTGTTCGGTACCGGGGCCCCCCGTACGTTCTCGGAGCAGCGGGTCGTGGCGACAGCGGCCAAGATTGAGGCGGGGAGCATGGACCGCATCGACTGGATGGCCTACATACTCGCCCTCATCGACGACGGGCAGTATCGGAAAGCGCAGGAGTGGATTGACAGAGGCACCGCCGTCCTCGCGGATCAGCACATCTCTGCGGACATGTTGTACATGCAGGCAGACCTCTACTTCGCACAAGGTGATCTCGACAGGGCCCTGGAGATCACCGATGAGGCCCTCACGACTATCAAGGAGACGTACGAGGCCGAGAAGGCGGCCAGTGAGGAGTCGAACCAGCCGAGCAGGGCGGTGGCGTTCGGTATCAGTAAGAACTACTGGGAGTTGCTCCTGCTCAAAGCGGAAATCCTGGAAGAGAGAAGCGAATGGGAGCAGGCTCTCGAATGCTATGACGAGTACCTGGCGGGGAATGAGACTGCTGCCACGGTGTACACGCTGCGTGGCAACCTGAAGGAACAACTGGGAGACACGGCGGGGGCCGAGGCTGACTACCGAATGACCCTGCAGTTCATCGATGGCGATAGTGCGGCCCTAGCGGGACTCGAACGAATCGGAGCGAGCAGATGAGCCGGACGGAGAACAGCCCTAACGCTAGCCCGGAACACCGCGAGGTGACCGAAGGCGAAGCTCAGCGCAGGGTTGAAGAGATATTGGCGGAGAGGGGTCCTGGCGTCGGTGACGACCGCGATCGCCGAACACGGGCTATCCTCATCGTCGTCCTGGTGATTCTGCTGCTTCTATTGTGTGGCATTGGTGCGTTCCTGTATCGCCTTCTCGTGCCGAGTCCGGACAGCGGGCCAACCGCGCGCGAAGGTGACAGCGATACTGCCGGCGTCACGTGGATTCGTTCGATTTACGGATTCGGTCCATCGGCTGACCAGCTCTTTACCAACCCGAATGATGCCGCCACCGCACCGGACGGAGTCATCTGGGTGACTGACCCAGGCAACGCTCGCGTGGTCGGTTTCCGTGGCGATGGAACGTTTGTAGATCTCATCCAGGGCAGCAAACAGACCGGTGAACCGTTCCGGTTGCCTTCGCGTATCGCAGTGGACCCGGATGGGATTATCTACGTCGTCGATCGTGCGAACGAAGCGCTCACGATTATGGACGGAGAGACAAAGCTTGCGAGCCAGAACATACCAGGATTGACCGCCGTGGCTGTCGACGACCAGATTGTTGTCGTGGGATCCACGGCCGGGTTCGCGATCCTTGACAAGGACGGGAATGCTCAGAGCGTCGTTGGCACCAAGGGCACCAGTGACGAACAGTTTGACACTGTTGGGGGAGTAGCAATCGACTCAAGAACCGATACGATCTACGTTGTCGACACCTACAATAACCGGCTCAGTGCGTGGGATTTCTCGGGTGCACGACGGTGGATTGTCACCCTTGGGAACCCTGCGAACAAAGTGCGGCTCGAGGGTGGCATGAGTCTTGAGACATCTATCTCTGCGCCCGCCGCTCTCCAGTTGCCGACTGATGTCACCGTCGATGGCAAGGGTCGTCCAATTGTCCTGGATGCCTTCGATTTCTCAATCTCTGCTTTCAGTCCTGCAGATGGAGAATTCGCTGGCAAGGCGGGCACGCACGGGCAGCGAGACGGCCAGTTCATGTACCCGACGGGATTCGACTACGACGTGACCAAGGACTGGTTCACCGTTGCCGACACACAGAACTTGCGGGCACAGATCGTTAGAATCGATGGTACAGGTGCCGAAGGAGCAGCTGCGCTGAGTTCGTGGCTCAGTCGTCTCATGTCGGGCCCTGCGCGTGCACTCTGGCCCTGCCTGGGTCTGTTGCCTCTACTGCTTGTGTTAGCCCTTGTCAGGCGCCGGAGGCGAATCAGAGAGGCGCGTGAAGCTCGGGAACTGGCTGCTCAGCATGGGTTCGATGTCGATTCGGTGTGAAGACGCCTGTGCTTAAGGCGATTTCAGAATGGGGCTGTTCAAGTGAAAAGTTTCTTGTTAGACTGAGTACGAGTCGATAGACAGGCTGCGCGATGCGCGGCTGGCTATCCCCCGGTTTTGCCGGAAACCCATCTCGGGCGGGAGGTGAGAAGATGAATGAGATGCTTGTGAAGAACTTCGACAAAGGAGAAACACGAATGAAGAAGATGCTTCTTATCACTACCCTCGTTATGGTGCTGGTGCTCGCTTTCGCCGCTCCCGCTTTCGCGAAGTATGCGGGCTACAGTGCATCCACCCAGTACGTCCCGTGGGCGGAAGCGCAGTCCATGGCTTCGCTGAACGCTGACGCGGCGCTCATGGCCCGCGGCCCGCACGCCGGCTACGCCACCACGACCATCAAGTGTGCCGTATGCCACTCCGTGCACCGCGGCGGTAGCGACCTGCTCAACGAGGGTGCCGCGTGCGCCTACTGCCACACCAACGACTACTACGGCGGTGGCGCGGTCGCCTCGAACCTGATCTCGTGGTCCGGTGGCGGCCCCCACAACTCCCGCTGCGTGAACGACGACTGCCACGGCGGCCCGCACGGCGTCGGCGCGTCTACCTACGACGGCCCGGCGAGCAAGCTGATCACCGCCAAGGGTGACGCCGAGCTCGAGGAGCTCGCGACCGCCAACGGTGTCGCGACGAGCGAGTTCGCCACCTGGTCGGCCACGACCCGCGTGCTTGCCACCGCGGGCGTCTGCCAGCGCGCCGGGTGCCACTCCAACTCGATGATGGGCGTCGTGACCTCCGGTGCCGAGACGACCGTCACGGTCGGCGTCGACAAGAAGGTCACCGGCCACCGCGTCATCGCCGCCGCGACGACCAGCTGGAACGCCGACAGCTCGTTCAGCTCGACGAAGACGAACCTGACGATCGCCTACAAGCCGGTCGAGTACTGCAACTCGTGCCACGCCCTCAAGGACGACAACAACGCCGGCAAGGCAGCGTTCCCGCACTCGATCAACGGTGTCGTGGACAGCGCAGCCAAGGCTGACGGTACGTGGCGTGTGGCCGTGTGGCTCACCGCCGCGCCGAACTCCGACACGACCGCGACGGCTGTCGGTCCGTACAACCAGTACGTGGTCACGCCTCGGGGCAATCCGGTCAACGACATCTCGTCGGCCGCTGGCTCGACGATTCTCGACGGCCAGTGCCTCAAGTGTCACCGCAGCTCCACCGCCGGTTTGGGTATCACGTACTAGCACCTGAAGCACCAGAATCCGGCTGTAGCAACAGCACGGTATCAGTGGGGGGTCAGCCCGGACGGGGCTGGCCCCCTTGCTGTAGACTCAGCTCAAGTCCCCTGGTCCGATCTCTCGTGGAAGGCCGTCTACGTGAGCATGATTGAACCGCGACACTCCATTGCGGGCGAGGAGCGTCGGCCTTCCGTTCTGCATGTCGCGCGCTTCGTCGGCATAGCCGTGATCATTGCGATGCTGGCCATGATCACGGCCGTAGGTGTGGTGACGACGGCACTTCCGGGATGCGCGGGGTGCCACTTCGAGATCTCGGACTTCAGGGATGCAACCCTCTCGACGGTCCACACTGAATCAGGAACGCCGTGTGTCGCGTGTCATGTGGAGAGCGGTCAAGTGCTGGCTCGGACGAAGTGGGGCTTCTACCAGGTGTTCGGTATGTGGCTGCCCGTTCTGAGCCCGTCTTCGACCGATGTCACCCTTGTGAGGGACTCGCGCTGCCTCTCCTGTCACCAGAGCGTGATGGGGGTGCCGGTCGAGGTCCGAGGCGTGCGCATCGCACATGCAACCTGCACAGTCGGGCGAGTGTGTGTGGACTGTCACTCGGAAGTAGGGCACGCTGAGGCGACGTCATGGCCTAGAGTGGCGTCGATGAACGACTGCACCAGCTGTCACCGCTCCATGAGGGTCTCGCTGGAGTGCGAGACGTGCCATGCCGGACGCATGGCGAGCACACGTTCATCTCTGCCCGAGTTCGGGGTGACGCATGGGCCGACCTGGGAACAGACGCATGGCATGGGTGACATGGGCTCGTGTTTAGTCTGTCATGCTGAGGATGCGTGCATGGGTTGTCACGGACCCGGCGTTCCACATCCAGCAAACTTTCTCCAGTCTCATGCGGCGGTCTCCATCCGGGGTGACGCAGCATGTCTTTCCTGTCACGACGACACCTTCTGCTACAGCTGTCATCTGACTGAGATGCCGCACCCCGAGGTGTTCGTCAGAGGGCACGCTGTGACAGTGGAGCAGGATGGAGAACAGTCCTGTCTGCGGTGCCATGACGCCAAGGATTGCGACACGTGCCACGTTACTCACGTTCATCCGGGCGGGGCGGTCGGTGCCATCCCCTCGCCGAGCAGGAGTGACGACTGATGCAGGAGGCTCTCCAGTTGCTGCAGTTCGAGCACGTGTTGGAAGAGATCCTCAACCTCGTCCGCAACCCGTACTCGAACATCACCGGTGCGCTTCTGCTACTCAGTGCAGTAGTGGTGTTCGTCTTGTTGTTTGCCGTGATAGTCATTGCAGTCGTGACGCGACCTGACCCGCGCGGAGAAAGGTTTCGAACTCAGGAGCTGAAGCACTACTTGACCATCCTGGCCGCCCACCGGGACGCCAGCGACGTGACACTTGAGGGGTTCGAGCCGCCCTCGCCTCGGGAGCGACTTCGGGGCTACGCCATGCTCCCCTCTCTCCTCGTGACCTGCGCAGTGGTCATCGTGTTTGGCGTCGCTATTGGAGCCAGCAGTGGTCAGTCGTCCGTCTGTGTTGCATGTCATGAGATCACGCCGCACAGCGAGGTGGTCGCCTCCGGTGGCACGGACCCACATGTCGCCGTGAATTGCGTGCGATGCCATGAATCGTCTGGACGCCTGGGAATCGTGACGATTGAGGCTCCGGAGAGGCTAGGGCACATGATGAACGGCCTTCGTGTCGACCCGAGACCGACCTCTTATGGCGGTGTCGCAAGCTCCGCATGCTACCGGTGTCACGCCCGGATAGTGGCTCAGATCACAGAGGACGTGGATCGGGGGATTCGGATGTCTCACAAGCAGCCGCTGGAGGCAGGGGCAGAATGTCGTGACTGCCACACGCTTGAGACGGGCGTCATATCGAGATTGACATCCGGAATGGCGCCGTGTCTCCGGTGTCATGACGGGGAGAATCAGTCGACCACGTGTTCAGTGTGTCATACCAAGGATGTCAGTGCCGCCACTCGATCGCGGGCGAATCTTGCCGAGATGACGGGCCGAGTTCTGGTTCCAACGCCTGACTGTGGCAGCTGCCATGACGAGGCCACCCAGTGTGACCCTTGTCACGGAGGCGTGCGCATGCCGCACTCTCAGGTGTTTCTGTGGTGGGGGCATGCGCGAGAAGGAGTCAAGGACGTCTGGTTCAGTGATGGGCGGAGATGCGGCCGGTGCCATACTGCCGAGCGGAGACCGTGCACGAGGTGTCATGCGTTCTTCCCAGGGCATCCCACCAGCGAGTTCATCCAGGGGCACACTCGTGCTAGCGCAGGCGCGTGCGGTCCGTGTCACGACAACAAGGCCTATGTGGCCGGCCGCGATTTCTGCGGCCTGTGCCATGGGGAGCCGCTGATCGCCAAGTGAGGACAGCCCCTGTTGAGTTTGCACTCCGCAAGCGTGTCAAGGTAACATGAGACTCGTTCCAGCACTCGTCATACTTGCCAGCAAACACAGCTAATCTGCGGTGAGTGCGTGGCGCGGGGATGGTGCCCTCATTGAGTCCAATGGGGTCGCAGGATGCCGAGACGATGTGCAGGGGGCGCGCTTTGGGGAGGGAGACACATTCGCGAGTGAGAAGCAGTGCCATTCTGACGTTGCTGCTGCTGACGGCCGTTGTGTACTTCGGTGTCATATCGAGTGCTCAGGCTGTTCTGATAACATCCTGGTCCGGTGTCCAGCCTACAGGCACGGTGGGAACTGACGTTCCAGTGAGCGCCTATGGCAGCGGCGTGGATGATGGTTACCCGCTCGTTCCATCATCCGCGAAGATGTACATTGACGGGGTGGCACTTCCGCCCGGCACTTTCACGGCGTCCATTGGGACCAGTAGCGCTTACTTCTACTACGTCCCGACACCGGTGCTGTCCGACGGCCCCCACACCTTCCGGGTCGAGGTGGCAGACTCACTGGGAAGGTTGAGCTACCACCAGTGGAGCGCGACAGTCGCGCAGCCTCCGACGGCGGCCTGGATCGCCCCTCCCGACGGCTCGACGGTCTATACCGGGCGTCCGCCGATCGCTCTGTCGCTCTCCGATAACACGCCGGGGACCACGTTCACCGTCAGCGGTGTCGCGCGCAGCGGAAGCCGCACAGGACCGATCGTGGCGACGTTCGGCGGGAGTGGATTGTCAGCGGGGGAGCACGCATTCGAGCTCTCTGCGGAACTCCATCCGCCTGGCACCTACTATTTGTCGGCAACGGTGACTGACGCGGCAGGCAACACGCTTGCCACTGAGGGGCCGGGTTTCAGCGTCGAGTCAGCCCCGACGATGACCGTGTTGACGACCGGATGCGTCGGCTGTCACCCCACATTTGAGACCGCTCACCCACATTCCCCTGACACTACCGCCGACTGCGGGGTCTGCCATCCCGGCTATGACGACGGACACTCGGAAGGGAACGACTGCGAGGATTGCCACAATGGCTATCTCGCTCCCGCGATTCCCGACGGCAGCGTGGCGGTCACGACTCCGTGTGCGAACTGCCACAGTCCCGACAGGCTCGACATTCCACGGCACACCGCATCGAGTGTCGAGTCGAGCCACGCGTCCTCCTGCAGCGGGTGTCACACGACGCTCTTGACGACCGAGCATGCTGTTACGCCCGAGGGTTCGAACTACCCCTACCAGTGCGACGTGTGTCACGGGAGTCTGGATGCGGGGGTACGGGGATCCATTGCGTCTGGAGACACTGAGTGTTCCGCTTGCCACTCGGCTGACTTCCATCTCGCTGTACACGAGAGCATGTACTTCGACCCGAGGCCTGAGTGTACTGAGTGCCACTCGGAGAATCTCGTGACCGAGCACGTCACGGATCGCGGATACGATTGCGACCTATGTCACGGGCCGGGTCTCGCGCCCACGAGCACGGACTGCAGTTCCTGTCACTGGGTAATCCACAACGTATACACGGGTGGCGCGGTGAACCCGAACTATCCCAACTACATAGCCTGGCCGTGGGCACAGTGGCTCGCCTCGCTGAACGCTGACGCGGCGCTCATGGCCCGCGGCCCGCACGCCGGCTACGCCACCACGACCATCAAGTGTGCCGTATGCCACTCCGTGCACCGCGGCGGTAGCGACCTGCTCAACGAGGGTGCCGCGTGCGCCTACTGCCACACCAACGACTACTACGGCGGTGGCGCGGTCGCCTCGAACCTGATCTCGTGGTCCGGTGGCGGCCCCCACAACTCCCGCTGCGTGAACGACGACTGCCACGGCGGCCCGCACGGCGTCGGCGCGTCTACCTACGACGGCCCGGCGAGCAAGCTGATCACCGCCAAGGGTGACGCCGAGCTCGAGGAGCTCGCGACCGCCAACGGTGTCGCGACGAGCGAGTTCGCCACCTGGTCGGCCACGACCCGCGTGCTTGCCACCGCGGGCGTCTGCCAGCGCGCCGGGTGCCACTCCAACTCGATGATGGGCGTCGTGACCTCCGGTGCCGAGACGACCGTCACGGTCGGCGTCGACAAGAAGGTCACCGGCCACCGCGTCATCGCCGCCGCGACGACCAGCTGGAACGCCGACAGCTCGTTCAGCTCGACGAAGACGAACCTGACGATCGCCTACAAGCCGGTCGAGTACTGCAACTCGTGCCACGCCCTCAAGGACGACAACAACGCCGGCAAGGCAGCGTTCCCGCACTCGATCAACGGTGTCGTGGACAGCGCAGCCAAGGCTGACGGTACGTGGCGTGTGGCCGTGTGGCTCACCGCCGCGCCGAACTCCGACACGACCGCGACGGCTGTCGGTCCGTACAACCAGTACGTGGTCACGCCTCGGGGCAATCCGGTCAACGACATCTCGTCGGCCGCTGGCTCGACGATTCTCGACGGCCAGTGCCTCAAGTGTCACCGCAGCTCCACCAACGGTTTGGGTATCGACTACTGACGCCGAGCCGCGAGGTGCTGAGGGCTGAGATCGGTAGGGACTCGCTCGTGCACCTTGTGAGAGCGGCTACTGTTTCAGCAGCTCGTCTGTCTGTTGTCTCGCCTCTTCGATGGAGGCATCTTGGGGGAACCTCGCTTGGAGGCTTGTGAAGACCCGCTCGGCGTCTGCCATGTCACCTGAGAGCGCGAGGGCCTGAGCGTACAGGATTCCCGGGTACGGGGATCCAAGTTCGTTCTCCCAGTAGCCCTCGAGTGTGTTTGCCATCTCTTTCCATCGTTCGAGGTCACTGAGTGCAAGCGCCCTGTGTACGCGCGTAGGAATGCTTGCGGGCATGATTGCGAGCGCGTCGTCCGCCGCCGCTATGGCTGCCTCTGCAATCGACGGGTCACTTAGCCGTTCGCTGGCCTGCGTAAGAACCTGCGCGCGCACAGACGGATAGTAGTACTCCCGCGGCTGTCTGGCCCCAGCGTCCGCCAGATCGGCAACGAGGAGACTCACGTTGGCACGTGCACTGTCTGCGTCTGAGGTGAGGGTGTCGGTCATCCGGGAGATGCGCAGGTGGAAGTACATCTTCTGGACGTCGAGGTTCCAGGGAGCCCGAGCGGCAGCGGCGCGTCCGCGATCGAGATCGCCATCCCTGAGCGTGCGGCCCAAGGCAATCTCCGCAGACAGGGTCGGAGAGATTGCGCTGATGAACAGAAGCGCGAGGACGAGAGATGTGACGGCAGGGAGGTGGCGCGTGAGAATCGGGTTCTCGGCCTGGACAGCCCTTGCCAAAGGGCGGAGTAGCACGGCGAAGCTGACGAACGCATACATGGCGATAGGAGTGCTGACCGCGGCGACCAGTAGCGCGATCTGGAGTGCAACTGCTGCGATGAACCAGGCCACGTAGTACACGGCCGTTCCCGAGAGTGGCCCGCGTCCTGAAAGGGCGACGGAGGTCCGGGCACCGTACACCAGTGCGGACAGAAAGGCGAAGAGGTACGCGATGAAGCCCGGCACGCCGGTTGTGGCGAGGATGTAGACGAGTAGCGAGTGCGGGTCATCAGCAAGACCGCCGGCACCCCCGCCGGAACTCGGGGCAATCGCGTTCGGATACCAGCCGAGCTCGAATGCCGCAGGTCCGGTCCCTGTGAGCGGTCGGTCGAAGACGATGCGGAGCGAGGAGCGCCACACGTTGAGACGATCGGAGGAGATCGCGTTGACTGTACCCAGTGCGCCCTGGGCCTCCGAAGTCTGAGGGGTGGTTACCCTAAAGCGGGATGCGAGGTCCGCTTGATCGCTCATCGCTAGCGAGAGCACTACAGCGGCAACGGCGACGCCGAACACGATGAGCGCCCATTGACGCGACCGAGGTGCCCGCTGAGACCTCCACACGAGCGTGGCAGCGAGAAGCACCCCGATGAGCGCTGCCACCCACGCGCCCCGGGTGAGGGTTCCCGTCAGTGCTGCGAGAAGGACGCCGACAAGTGCTGCACCGGCGATACGCCGCTTGGCGGTCTCCTCGGTCACAGCGAGCGCCAGACTCAGTATCGCTGGCAGCACGAGGTACGTTCCGAGGTGGTCCGGATTCCCGATGGTCGAGAACCCCCGGCCGACCATCCAGCTCTCAACTGGTAGAGCCAGCAGATCCACATGCCAAAACTGCTGCGTAAGCGCGATCAGTGCTACGAGTCCGCCCGAAATGGCAACAGCCCATGTAAGGGTTCGCATCCGCTGTTTCGAGTCCGTCAGCTGTGTCACCAGGAAGCCAAGTGCGGTGTACATGGTGATGTGCGCGAGTGACAGGCCAGCGATCGACCGTCCGAGAAGTGAGCGTAGCGGTTCGTAGCCTGCAGCTGTCGCAACGACTGCCCATGCCCAAAGGACAGCGAAGGCGACCATTGGCCTCGAGACCATCAGCGTGGTTTGCCGTGTCCACAACGCTGCAGCCCAGAGTATGAGTGCGACCGCGACTCCGGCAGCGAGTATTACAGTCTGCGGGAAGCCGAATACGCTAATCGTGAGAGGGAGTTCGCTGGTAGGCAGCTTGGAAACGGCCAGCGGGACGATGCCTATACAGCCGAGCAGCGCAAGCCACGCGTATCTCTCCAGCCGCCTCGTATCCGTCTCAATTGTGCCCATATGGCTCATACTCCGTTGTCGTTAGTTCGTGAAGGCCCGACTTGCCAGGTCTGCGACGGTAGGATTATCCGGGAATCGCTCCTGGAGGACGGAGAGGACCACGAGTGCTTCGTCCCGACGCCCGTGTGCGAGAAGTGCTTCTGCGTACGTGAGTCCGGACTGAGGATAGGCTGGGTCGGCAGCCCAGATGTCTTGAAGTACTCTCTCGGCTTGCTGCGGATCGCCCAGTTGCAGATATCCCGAGGCGATGCCGGTGCGCAACTCCAGTGAGTTCGGGTACAGATCCAGGCCGCGCAACCCGGCCTCGATGCCCCGTACGGTGTACTCGGCTGCGAGTTCTTGCCCCGAGCCTATGAGTAGCAGTGCGGAATGGTAAGGGTGGAGATACTCGTACGGTTCTGCGCTCGCTGCTCCCGCCAGCACGTCCTCTGCAGTTTTGACTCGGCTCGGTCCGTCGGGCTCTCCAGTGAAGACGTCCTCTAACGTGGCTTGGAGCATCGTTTGGTGCCTCAGCCTCCGCACCTCGGTATCCCACGGGGCTAGAGAGGCTGACCGGGCTGCTCTATCAGCTGCGAGCTGTGCGTCATCGGTCGATGCGCCGGTCGCGGTGGCTTGCGCGACCGCAGTCAGAATGGCGAATACCAGCATCGAGGCGGCGGCGAGGACTGAACCGATGTGGAGGGCCGTACGCGGGCTTTTGTTCGGGAGCTCTTTGCTGCTCAATGCTGGAGCCACGAGCACGCCGAGGCCGAGGAAGAGCATAAACGTCAAGACCGATGTGAGCATGCTTGCGAGGAGAGTCACTGAAAGCGCGATCGTCCCGTACAGCCAGGCGTCGTAGTCCGACCCGTGGCGTCCCGCCGCGCGAGCCGTCGAGATCATCCGGAAACCAGTGATGACTGCAGACACGACCAGATACACACTGGCCAAGAGGCCGGCGATTCCCATTGTGGCGACGATGAGCAGTGGGACGTTGTGGGGATCGGTGATGACCAACCCTGCGCCATTCGCCAGGTGTGCAACTTCGCGCACGGGATACCACCCGAGTCGGAAGGAGTCGGGGCCGACGCCGAGGAGAGGGTGATTCGCGGCAATCTCGACAGCGCTTGTCCACAGCGGGAGTCGACCGCCAAGCGACAACAGGGTCTGCACGCTGCCGAAGCGCTCACCGAAGTCCAGCGCCGTGCCCAAGGTCATGGTAGCTACAACTCCAGCAGCGACGGCTACGAGCACGAGAGCGAGAACGACCCTCGAAGAGATCCGTGTTCCAGCCTTGGACGCGGCGGAGGCTGGCGTCGGCTTCCGAGGGCTGCGTGATTCGCCCAGCACGTAGACGAACCCGCCGACCACCAGGCCAACGAGCGGAGCACGCGTCTGGGCCATAACCAGGGTTATCAGCATCGCGGCGACAGAGGCTCCCCATAGTATGCGGTCATTTGTGGTGACTGCTCGGCGGAGCCTGTGCAATGCGAGCAGAGTCGGGAGGACAACGTATGCAGAGTAGGTGTCGGGATTACCGATAGTGCCGTATCCGCGCTGTAGGATCCATTCTGGCAGCTGGCGCGCGTACGGACCCAAGACCACATCGAACAACTGGAGTTGTTGGAGGAGTCCTATGACCGCGACGGCGGTCGCGGTTAGAATCACCGCAGATGTGAGTTCCCCCAGCAGCGCCTCGTTGCGGACGAGCTGCGTCGCAAGAAACGCGGTCAGAGCGCACAGAAGGACGACGAGGAGGCCGACGCCTTGCTCGAAGTCTCCGAAGAAGGCCAGGCGGGGACTGAGGGCAGTGGCCGTCGAGATGCCAGCGACGAGCACGAAGGCTCCCAACGGGATTAACGCTCGGCCGCTGAACAGCGTGCCCTCGCGAAGATTGATGAATGCCCATGAGCCAAGTGCCAGAGCGAGCATCAGGCAGAGGACGATGAGCTTGGCCTGTACGAACACGTTCAGGGTCACGGGGGCTCCCGTGAGCGGCACGACCCCGACGGCGAGAGGCACAAGCACCACCGTTGCCAGGAGGAATCGCCACGAAGGGCGGGATGAAAGCTGCACGTATACCTCGGTGGAGTCGAATTCCTACAATGGTAACATTATGGCGTATGAAGCTGCGGATGGAACGCTGCTTTCGCCGAATCGTTTCCAAGACCGGAGGACTGGATGAAGGGCAAGTGGCTTCTCGTTGCCTATGCGCTGTCGGGCGTAGCTGCCCTTGCCTATGAGTTAGCCTGGATGCGGGAACTCTCCACGATGCTGGGTTCTACGGCCTACGCCTCGGGAACGATGCTTTCGGCGTACATGACAGGGCTTGGGCTTGGGGCCATCATCGGCACCAGAGTCGCCGTCCGCACGTGGCGGCCGATGCGCATGGCATCCTGGGCGGAGGTCGCGGTCGCGGTGCTGTCGGTCCTGGCGTTCCTGGGCATAAGGTATCTGCCGGGCTTCTACTTCGACCTGATCAAGACGTCGGGGCTCACCTCGGCGGCCTTGTTTCTCGGTCTGCAGTTTGCGATGTCGTTCGTTATCATGGCACTGCCCACCATGGCGATGGGCGCCACCTATCCACTCGTTATGCGCGCGGTGAACCGCGATACCGAGTTGGGAACGTGGTCGGGTAAGCTCTACGCGGTGAACACGCTGGGCGCCATCGCCGGTTCGCTGCTCGCAACCTTCGTCTTCATCCCGACGGTCGGCATCAAGGGGTCTCTCGTTATCGCTGCAGTCGTGTCCCTGGCCGCGGCGATTATCTTCTCGGCGTTGGCAACAAACGACTCGAGGGTGCCGCTCTTCTTCAGGTCAGCCGAGGTCACCGCACTACTCGTCGTTGTTGTCATCCTGCTCATCCCCGCACGAACCGGCTCTCCGCTCGGCCTTGGCCAGGCGTTCTACTACCGGTCCGCCGCCGACTTCGCGCGTACTGCCTCGACGCGCACTACCATCTTCGAGTCCGAGGGCATCTACTCCCACGTGGCAGTTGTGGAGAGCGGCAGCGGGATGCGCACACTGCACAACGGGGCGCTCGATGAGGGGACAGACAACGACTACGATCGCGTGACAACCACGATGCTCTCGATGGTGCCGGCGATGAGCGCCGAGAACACGAGAACCGCGCTGGTGGTCGGCCTGGGTACCGGCTTCACCTCCCAGACCTACTACGATCTCGGGTTCGACCGGGTAACGACCGTCGAGATCAACCCGGATGTCATCCCCGCGTCGGAGTACTTCATCGGCTCTGTGGCAGAGGACGATCCTCGTTGGGATATCGTAGTCGACGACGCACGCGCATTCATCCTCACGAATCCCACGAAGTACGATGCGATTACCTCGGAGCCGTCATGGCCCTGGAGTTCGGGTGTGGCTGCGTTGTTCACCCAGGAGTTCATGGAAGCGGCGAAGTCGCGCCTGAACGACGGGGGAGTGTACTGCCAGTGGTTGCCGAACTACATCCTCGAGGACGACGATGTAGCGATGATGTACAAGACGATGCGGCAGGTGTTCGATCGGGTGGATGTCTGGTCGGTCAATTTCCCCGAGGACCAGGATGCGGAACTCCTGCTCATCGGGTACAACGATGTGGCGGGGCACTCAGTCGACGTGGTCAAGGGTAGGCTCGATCGGCTGATCGCACCGCTCACGGACGCCAATCCCCTCATCGCGCCTCAGAGTATCACTCCCTACCCGAGGGCTGGAGTCCTCGCGGCCGCGGTCGACGACCCGAGCGTCCCACTGAACGTGGACGATCATTCGACGCTGGAGTACCGCGTGTTCTGGAATTTCGTCAACGGGGCTCTGTCCCGGAACGGGGAGTAGACGGTGACCCAAGATACTCAGGCGAAGCGCACGTCAACGGCGGACGCTGCGTCCCATGTGAGTGGCAGTTTCGCACTACTTGTCATGGCGGTGTTCCTGGCAGGGGCGGCCTCACTCGTCTATGAAATCGTGTGGATTCGGCAACTCGGACTGTCGCTTGGCTCGACGGCTGTCGCATTCTCCGTCATGCTGTCGGCGTTCCTCGGCGGCCTTGCGTTAGGCGGCTGGTACATGGGCAGGCGCTCAGACCTTGCGCCGTTCCCCTCGATGACGCTCGTTCGCATCGAAGTTGCTGCAGCCGCGCTCGGGGTGTTGTCGATTCCGGCCCTCGCCGTAGTCGGACGCGCGTACGTCCTCATCGCTATCACCACCTCGGGTGACCCGCTTGTCTCGCTGGGACTGCGCTCGCTAGTGGCGCTCATGGTGATGCTCGCCCCGGCAACACTGTTCGGGATGACTTTCCCCCTCGCGACCGTCATCGGTGGCAAGCTCGTGGGTGCGCAAAAGGCCGCTGGAACCGTGGCGGCAGCGAGCTCATTTGGTTCCGCGGCAGGCGCCTTGTTGGCCGGACTGTGGTTCGAGCCCGCCTACGGGCTCTTCACCTCGGCTGCCATCGGGGCGGGATTCAACGTCGTGGCTGCGAGTTGTGCGCTCCTGGTGCATCAGTGGGCGGGGATTCACATAGGGGCATTGGCTACTGCCAGTGCGCCGGCTGGTGCTTCAGAGTGACCAAGTCACCCACCCCCGCTGTGTTTGCCGCCATTCTTGCCGGAGGCAGTGGCCAGCGCTTCTGGCCGCTCTCGCGCGAGCTCTCACCCAAGCAGATGCTCTCCGTCTTCGGGCAAGAATCGCTTATCGCCCAGGCCGTGAAGCGGATCGACGGCCTCGTCGAGCGCGAGCGCGTCTTCATCGTGACAAACGAACGACTCTTCGACGAGTTGCGCAACCACCTCGCCTCGCACCCCGACCGATCACTGCACTGCTTGAACTACCTGCAGGAGCCGAGAGCGCGAAACACGGCTCCGGCGATCGCGTACGCGGCCGCGACGATCGAGCTCATCGACCCGGACGCGGTCGTGGTCGTGCTCCCCTCGGATCACATCCTCGAGTCCGGTGCGGTGTGGCGCGAGTGCCTGCAGAGCGCCGTCAGGCTCGCTGAGGCCGGCTACCTTGTGACGATCGGCATCGAGCCTACGCGCCCCGAGACCGCGTACGGCTACATCAGGGCCGGTGAGGAGCTGCCCGATTTC
>JACUUN010000142.1 GCA_014859265.1 Coriobacteriia bacterium | reverse complement strand
CGTCCAACCGCGACGCGAGATCGAGATACTCGAGCCGCCTCCGTGCCCTCCGCGCGAGATCGGGTGGAATCCGCTTCGCTCGTCCGGTCAGGTATAGCTCCCGCGTGTACTTGTCCGCGAACGTCTTGATCATGTCCGAGTGTAACGCGTCACGTGACACAGGTCAACAGAGCGTCCACGCTCTTCGGTCCCGCTTCGGTACCGCATCTGCCGCCCCCGACGCTCGACGATTCTCTCGAATGCCGAGAATACGCAGCGATGCTTACCCGGCACTAACCGTCGTCTGAATGCGGGCTGGAGCCCCACACCGTGGTCGACCAGCTGCTGGCGTAGAGGTCAGGCGGGCGGCAGCACTGCGATGTGTTCCGCCACGCTGTCCAGGTAGTCCGACACCGTCAAGGAGTGCGCAGCTGCAATCTTGCGCAGCGTCTCGTGCCGAGGCGTGACAGACCCCGCCTCGATCCTCGACACCTGGCGCGGCGAGAGGCCGGAGATGTCTGTCTGGCGAAGGCCGGTCTCCTCTCGGATCGCCCTTACTGCGCGACCGAATCTCCGATCGAAGGCGAGCTTGCTAAGCAACGTTGTTTCGCGGAATGCAGGGTCGATGGCGAAACGGATTATCTCAAGTCCGACGTGCGTATCGCTCGCGTCCCAGTACAGGTAGCTCCCGTCTGCGTCGATGACAAACCCGGTCCGCTCACTCTCGGGTATGCGCGCGAGTGCGGGCACGTCACCGAAGCTGACCTCGAAGCTGTCGAGCGCGCAGTTGCGCACGAAGAGCCGGTCGTCCGAAACGGTGGCGTCCGCGATCAGCTGATTCTGGGCGCCCATCTGCCATGCATTGATGACCCTCCGCGGCACGGCAGGATCCGTGTGCACGAGCGTGTTTCGCAGTGTCCGCAGGTTCGCGCGCTCGAACATCGGGATGAACCACGTGCACTCCACATCCGCGCGAACGAAGAGCGCACGCAGCCTGTGAACGGAGTTCGCCGCATGGACGAGCTGCGCCACCAACTCCAGTCCGGAAGCAGACGTGAACACGAAGTAGTACGACTTGCCCCGCTTAACGTCGATCGACTCGACCGCCTCGAGCGGGAGCACCGAGGTCTTCGGTCCGCTCGGCACGGGACCCTCGAACCCCGGGTCAGCCATCACGATGGTGAGTTCGCGTGCGGCAGACACCCTAGTCCTCCACTCCCGGAATCGAGATGACGTCGACCTTGCCCAACGAACCGCCTCGCAACTACAGGGTAGCAGTTTGCCGGACATTCTGCTATCGGTCTTGACACGAGTTCTGTCGTGTCAGTCTGCCGCGCAGAGTGCCCGGGACGAAGCGTGCCGACCGCCTTGTCCACATCCGATAGAATCGAGGTACTGAACCAGAGGGGGCTGGACTCCTGTGAGCGAAGAAACCGACATCCTGAGAGTCATCACTGAGAACGCGCCCGATCTCGCGCGCCGATTCGGAGCGCGTCGTCTCGCCGTGTTCGGTTCCGCGGTACGAGGGCGTTTGGCACCTGACAGCGACATCGATGTTCTCGTCGATTTCGCCCGACCGTCCTTTGACGACTACATGGACCTGAAGTTCGCCCTGGAAGACCTCACCGGTCGCACAGTCGACCTCGTCATGGTGAGAGCGCTAAAGCCGCGTTTGCGCGAGCGCATCCTCAGCGAGGCTCGCGATGTCGCGTGATGCACTCGTGTACCTCGAGGACATCCTGGACGCCGCGTCCAGGATCGAGAGCTATCTCGCGGGTGCGGACCTAAGTCGATTCCTCAGCGACACGCTTCTGCAAGATGCCGTCATACGCAACCTTGAGGTGATCGGCGAGGCGGCGAAGGGTGTTCCCGAGACTACACGGCCAAAGATGCCGGACGTCGAATGGCGCAAGATCGCGGGAATGCGCGATGTGCTCATACACGACTATGCGGGTATTGACCTCGACATGGTCTGGGATGCAGCAACATCCAAGGTACCGCCCCTATCACACTCGATCCGCAGGTATCTCGACTCAGGGTCAGCCGAGTAAGACGCGCGGGCCGCTCCGGCATCGAGCGCCCGACAGCGAGGCGCTCATCCCACCGGCTCGATCGGCTCGGCGGGCCGGCTGCACGCCAGATAGTGTGCGGCTTGGAGGTTCATCCAGAACTCGGGGGTCGTCCTGAGCGCTTCGGAGAGCAGCCACGCCGTCTCGGGCGTGACCCCCCGCCTGCCGCGAACGAGCTCGTTGATTCGCTGCACGGGTGCGCCCAGGTGCTTGGCGAACGCGACCTGCGTGATGCCGAGCGGCGCGAGGAACTCCTGGCTCAGGACGACACCGGGATGAGTGGGTATGCGGTTCTCCGGGATCATGGTGTAAGAGGTCAGTCCTCGCGGGCGACCGACGCGTCGAGGTTCCCGAAGCGCACCGGCTCAAGCTTGTCGGTCGGGATCTCGAACAGGCCGATCGTGTAGCCGTCCGGACCGACGAACTCCACGGTGCACGAGCGGTCGTGCACCGCGACGACCGTTCCGCGCGCCCCTCCGACGAGGCCGCTCTCGAGGTCTTCCGTGATCTCGACCATGTCGAGCTCGGCGACCGTACTCATCGTGGCTTCACCTTCCGCAGATAACATGACAGCAGGCGTGGTCTGCACTCTCGCCTGTGATAATCCCATGCCGAGATCAGCGTCAGCGGTCCGAGGCGACCGATCACCGCCCACTGTACCACC
>JACUUN010000041.1 GCA_014859265.1 Coriobacteriia bacterium | reverse complement strand
GTCCGGTGTTGCTTGATGAAACGCCGCCTAGTCTGAACTCGGACAGCACCTGCGGTATTAGTACCTCGCGGGCACCCCGATCCAGAAGTTTCAAGTACTGATCGTAGTCCGCGGCGATTCGATACGTCGTATCGAAGCCGCCCGCTTCCAGCATGGCCGTCCGCCTGGCAAACAACGACTGATGAACGGCCGGTGGTCTCTTGGGCACTGGGTTGCCGCCATAGCGCTGCGCCACCTGGGTCCATTCCCGGGCAGCACCGACCACGTGGGTCGCCCCGGCGATGATGTCCGGCCATCCGTTCGAACGCGCAGTGCCAGCCACTGTCGAGAGCGCGCCGGGTACCAGGCGGTCGTCCGCACCTAGAGAGACGACGTAGTATCCGGTCGCCGCATGTAGTCCCTTGTTCATCGCCTCGTACAAGCCGTCATCGGGTTCCGAGAACCACCGCAGCCGACCGCCGAAACGATTCTCATAGCCACGGACTATGTCGACCGTTCCATCGGTCGACGCCCCGTCGATGATGAGAACCTCGTAGGAGGTCTCGCCTTGCGCGAGCACTGAATCGAGCGCCTGCGCTACGTAGGCGCGTGCGTTCAGACAGACAATCAAGATCGAGAAGAGCGGCGAATCTGGCACTTGCATCAGGCTCCCGGATGGCAGGTGGTGGGAAGCATGCCCGCACGACTCCGTATGCGCCCAGAGTATGGCATGCGCTCCAACCTGATGTACCATGAACCGGCACGTGGAAGCGAGTAATCGTTGGCGTCCCCACACTCCGAGGAATCCCTTCCCATGAGCCCCTCAGCCCTCTTCGTCACCACTGTGCCCATCACGCTCGAGGCGTTCCTCGTGCCCTTCGCCGAGCACTTCCGGGCACAGGGCTGGCGCGTCGACGCTCTTTCCAACGGCGCCACACAGCACGCGCCTATCTACGCGACGTTCGACAACCGCTACGACATCACGTGGAGCCGCAACCCGCTCAACCCGAACGACCTCTTCGACACGTGGGCGAGGGTACGCCGAGTGGTCATCGAGGGCGGCTACGATATCGTGCACGTCCACACGCCCATAGCCGCATTCATGACCCGCTACGCACTGCGTTCTCTGCCCGCAACCGACCGTCCCGTTGTTATCTACACCACGCACGGATTCCACTTCTACAGAGGCCAGGGCATCCTCGGCCACACGGCATTCCGCGCGATGGAGCGCATCGCCGCCCCGTGGACGGACTTCCTCGTCACCATCAACCACGAGGACTTCGAGGCCGCCAGGCGCTTCCGGGGCATCCCCACCGAGCGCGTGCGCTACATCCCCGGTATCGGCGTCGACGTCGAGCGCTTCGTCGAGGGAGCCGTGAACACGCAGGTGGCTGCGGCGGTCCGTCGTGAGCTCGACATCCCGGATGACGCGTTCATGCTGACGATGATCGCCGAGTTCGCGCCGGTGAAGCGGCACGCACACCTGCTTGACGCGCTCTCACGCGTGACCGATGAGCGAGTCGTGCTCGTGCTCGTCGGCGAGGGCATCCTCGAGCCGGAGATCCGCGAGGAGGTTGCCAAGCTCGGTCTTGCCGACCGTGTGCGCTTTGCGGGCTACCGCAGGGACGTTCCAGCCGTGCTGGCCGCCAGCGACGCCCTCACGCTCGTCTCGCACCGTGAAGGACTTGCGCGCTCGGTGCTCGAGGCGATGGCCGCGGGCCGACCGGTCATCGGCACCGACACCCGGGGCATAGCTGATGCGGTGGGAGTTGCGGCTGGCTGGATTGTCCCGAAGCATGACGCGGCCGCCCTTGCCGTCGCCATCGACGAGGCCGCAGGGAATCGGGAGGAGACGCGTCGCCGAGGCGCAGCCGCTCATGAACGTGCGAGGGCCGAGTTCTCCCTCGAGCGCATCCTCGCTGCCTACGACGCGCTCTACCGCGAGGCACTCGAGACGCGGCCTCGGCGCGCCTGACGCCCCCTGGCACGGTACAATAGGCAGGATGCACGGCCCCTGCCCGTCACGTGGGCACCCGGAAGGAGACCGTGACCCGATGCCGATGAGCACGCTTCGCGAGCGCCTGCGCGAGACGACCCGCTTGTCCAACACCGCGCTCGTGCCGATTGACGCCGCAGTGGTGGTCATGGCTACCATCACCGCCTACTACGCACGGTTCGAGGGCATCGTTACCGAGCCCTTCTTGCGCTGGATGGCTCCGGTCACCATCACATCGATCCTCCTCTACGGCCTCGCGTTCGCGTTCTTCGGCCTGTACCGCCTCGTCCTGCGGTATGCAGGCGTGGACACGCTGTTGAAGCTCGGCGGGGCGGTGACCGTCGTCTTCGGTGTCCTGCTCGCCGTCAACCTCGTCATGCCGCTTGAGCAGGCCATGCGCCCCGTGCCGTTGAGTGTGCTCTTCTACCAGGCGCTGCTCGTGTTCATCGGGTCCTCAGCGGCGCGTCTGGCCGCGCGCGTCTTCATGCACCTGCACGCGTCGATGCCCGGCCGGGGTCGTAAGGTGCTCATCGTCGGTGCCGGCAACGCCGGTCCCCTCCTGCTCCGTGAGATCCAGGGGCAGCCCGACCTCGGCTTCTCGGTCGTGGCATTCCTCGATGACGACCCTGCCACCCAGGGCCGCACGATAATGGGCATGCCTGTGGCGGGAACGACCGCGGACCTCCCCGAGGTGGTGCGCCGCCTCGGCGTCCAGGAGGTCATCGTCGCGATGCCCCAGGCGCCCTACGAGGTGGTGCGACGCATCCTCAACACTGCAGCCGATGCCGGCGTGCAGACGCGGGTGATGCCGCAGCTCGTCACCGCGCGCGGTTCCGTTAGTCTGCGCGAGATGCGTCGCATCGACGTCGAGGACCTGCTCGGCCGGGAGCCGAGCCGTATCGACGTCGACGAGGTACGGGAGACCATCGCGGACAAGGTCATCGCCGTGACCGGCGCAGCGGGCTCGGTGGGATCAGAACTCTGCCGGCAGATAGCGGCGCTCGGCCCCTCGCGCCTCATGCTCATCGACGTGGACGAGGCTCGCCTCTACGAGCTCTGGATGGAGCTTCGTTCGGTCGACCCGGATACGCCGGTCATCTGCGTCTGCGATGTCCGCGACGCCACGCGCCTCGATACGGTATTCGGTGAGTCCCGGCCCGATGCGCTCTTCCACTGCGCCGCCTACAAGCACGTACCGCTCATGGAGGCCGCGCCCGAGGAGGCCGTCAAGACCAACGTGCTCGGCACCGCTCGTGTCATCGAGGCGTGTGAGCGACACGGGGTGCGGCGCTTCGTGCTCGCATCGACCGACAAAGCTGTCGCACCCACTAACGTCGTGGGGCTTACCGAGGCACTCGCCGAGGTGCTCACGATGGATGCGGTTCGACGCGGTGCGGTGGATGGTGCGGTCGTCCGCTTCGGCAACGTGCTGGGCAGCCGCGGCTCGGTCGTATCGGTCTTCCAGGAGCAGCTGCGACACGGCGGGCCGCTCACCGTCACCGACCCCCGTGTGACCCGTCCCTTCATGACGGCCACAGAGGCCGCGCGACTGATTCTCCAGGCGCAAGCGATCGCGAGCCCCGGAGACACCTTCGTGCTGGAGACGGGCGAGCCCGTACGCATCGAGGAGCTTGCCCGCAAGATGATCGCCCTCTCCGGCATACCCGCCGAGATCGAGTTCGTGGGCCTTCGCCCGGGCGAGAAGCTGCAGGAGTCACTCGCCGACGACACCGAGGGCCTGCTCTCGTCAGGCCGCGAGAATATCCTGCGGGTGGACCGCCAGCCCGATCAGGCCGGTACGTGGTCTGCCGAGGACGTGCGCCACCTCGTGGAAGCCGCCGCTGCGGGTCGCCTCGAGGAGCTGGAAGAGGTCATCGGGCGCATCTGCCCCGACTTCGGGAAGCGCGCCTGCGAACCCTGGTAGGCCTGCCTACTCGGCGCCGACCTTCTCCCTGACCGCCTCGATGAGCCCGCCCTTCTCGATGATGTCCTTCACGAACGGCGGGAACGGCTGGGCGCGGTAGGTCTCGTTGCGGGTCACGTTGACGATGGTGCCGGCGTCCGCGTCCACCTCGACCTCGTCGCCGTCGGAGATCCCGTCTACGGCCTCGGGCGACTCCATGATCGGCAGGCCGGTGTTGATGGCGTTGCGGTAGAAGATGCGCGCGAACGACTTCGCGATGACCACGCTGATGCCGGCGGCCTTGATGGAGATTGGCGCGTGCTCGCGGCTCGAGCCGCAGCCGAAGTTCTCCTCGGCAACGAGGATGTCGCCGAACTCGATCTTCGAGACGAAGTTGGCGTCGAGGTCCTCCATGCAGTGTTTGGCAAGCTCCTCGGGCACGCTTGTGGTGAGGTAGCGCGCCGGGATGATGACGTCGGTGTCGATGTCGCGGCCGTACTTGTGCGCGGTGCCAGAGAACTTCACGGGGGGCTCCTCTCCCGGGATTGTGCGTGTGAGGGATGATAGCATGGGGCGAACGGGACGTTCTCCCCGCTTACCGTGCGATGATAGCCGAGGACTCGCTGGAAGGCGCCCGCACGCGTTAAGCGGCAACAGCCTCTGATTGGAGTTGCAGAGTGGACGACGTGCTCCTCCTCACCCATATAGAAACCCTCGTTCGGGAAATACGCGAAGATGCTTCCGGCGTAGCGGAGTACGAGAGACAGCACGGATACGAGCCCCGCTTCCTCGATTATCACAGCAGCTATCTGTCAGAACCTCGGCACGCCACTCGAACGATCAACGGCGCGGTTGCTCGCCGGAGACCGATACTCCGTTGGGTTGAGAGACTGCGGCGGGAGTTTGGTCCGGAACCGACAGTGCTGGATGTCGGGTGCCGATACGGCACGGACTCATTCCTACTGGCGCAAATGGGGTGTCGAGTGATCGGCATCGACCCCGAGCCTGATACCGTAGCCGTGGCCGGACATCGCCTCCCTTTCTGGGCGCCGTATCTTCGTTCGTCCGGTTATCCGGAGTTCATGGTTGGCTACCTGGAAGACATCAAATCCTGGCCCGTGGACTCCTTTCACGGAGTCTTCGCGGCCGAGTGCTTGCATCACTGCGAACCTGTTGAGGACGCGCTTCTGGCAGCGAGGCGCCTGATGGATGAGAAGGGGACAGCCTTCGTCCTCGAAAGCAATGCGGCTAACCCGGCTGTCGTCTTGAAGAGGAATCGTATCGCCCCAGGTGCTCGCCGAGTACTCCTTAGGGAGGGGCGCGAGTTCAGGTTGTGGGGAAACGAGAATATCCGGGCTCCGAAGCGGTGGCAGAGATTGTTCCGCGACTGCGGATTCGAGGTGCGGGAGCGGCATTTCTCCCGTCACCTGGCCAGCGAGTTGCTTGTTGCGCCACTGATCGACCCGCTGCTCTGTCACCTCCCGGGGGCGAAGCTCATGAGTATTCACGTCGCTTTTGAATTGAATCCCGTTGAGGCTGCGGTCGTGGCACATGCCGACACGGACCCTGTCACGTCTGCTTGCGCGCTCTAAGACTGGCTTCCAAGGACGCCCATAGGGTGGCACTCGGCTCCCATCCGAGTCCCCGAATCTTGTCCGGTGAGCCAACTGACACAGTTGCCTGTGCTGACGGGTTCAGAACTTCGACGCACGCGTTCGAGCCCCACACATCCAAGATGGTCTGAACCAGATCGCCAATTGAGATGCCACGCCCAGTGCACACATTATATGCACCGCCCGGAGCGCCGTGTGCGGCTAGCAGCAGTAGGGCGGCCGCTGCGTCATCTACGTCCACGTAGTCACGCACCGACCCGGTTTCGCGCAGACGGACGGTCGGTCTCGACGGAACCTCCTCGAGCTGATCCACCACATCGCTGACGACCGAACCCGCCGGTTCGCCGCCGCCCAGGAGGTTGAACGGACGGGCGATGCAGATGCGTGCCTGCTCGGTACGAACGAACGCGCGGACCACTTCCTCGGCCAACACCTTGGACCACGCGTAGTGCGATCCGGCGGCTAGTGGCGCTGTCTCGTGGGTCGGAATCGGGGGAGACGGCCCGTATACTGCCGCCGAGCTCAGGATGACGGCGCTAGGTTCGGTACTTGCGTTCTTGATCGCGGTGGACAGCGTCCAAACGAGACGGACGTTCGCATCGTACAGTGCGACCAGGTCCGAGGTTGCTCGAGGAGTGGCTCCGGCGCAGTGCACGACTATGTCGGCACGCACTTCGTCCACCGCTGTGGTCAGCGACCCGACGTCCGAGCTCCAGTCTAGCTCTCGGTAGCTTACCCCAGGGTGCGCGTCGTACGGTCTACCCGGTCGCACGAGAGCATGCACCTCGTCGCCACGTGCGGACGCGCAACGGCAGACGGCACTCCCCACGAAGCCAGCCGCGCCGGTAACGAGTACTCGCATTGGTCAGTCCTCAGCAGGGAGGAACAGGGCGCGCTTGGCCGCAAACTCCTCTTGTGCGCGTGCGAAGTCGTCGTGCCGACCGATATCTAACCAGTACCCGTCGAACGGCACCGCGCGTACATGCTCGCCCTCGTTGATGAGACGCAGCACCAAGTCGGGAAAGTCGAGATGCTCACCGGGAGCGATGTGCCTCAACACCGACGGTGAGAACGCGTACACGCCGGTGCTAACGTAGTACTCGTGGGTCGGCTTCTCGATGTATCCGGTTATCTCGCCTCGCTCGTTCGCTTCGACTATTCCAAAGTCCACTTGAGTGGCACGCCGCGCCGTCAGTACGGAGGCGATCGCCCCGCTTGTGGCATGCACGTCAAGAAACGCAGCGTAGTCGACCGCAGCGAGCACGTCTCCGTTCATCACCAGGAACGGTTCCGTCAGTCCCTCAATGAGGGCGAGGGGGCCAGCGGTCCCTAGAGGCCTGTCCTCCCTCGAATAGTCGATTGGGATTCCCAGCTTGCCGCCATCTCCGAAGAAAGCCTCGATCAACTCGGCGAGGTGCCCCACGGCGAGAGTCGCGCGCCCGAACCCCGCGTGCGCCAGTTGCCGGAGCACCACCTCGAGAATGGGGGTATCGCCAAGGGGCATCAGCGGCTTGGGGAAGACGGTCGTGTAGGGCTCGAGTCGCGTCCCCTTGCCGCCAGCGAGAATGACCGCGCGCCTCAAGTGTAGCCTCCTAGACCGTGTAACCGAACTTGTACCCGCAGCGATTCGAGGGATCTGCGAACCACTCGACGGTTCGTTCCAGCCCTTCACGAAGCGGCACCCTGGGAGTCCACCCCGTGAGCGACCGCGCTAGCGAGTTGTCCGACAGCAAGCGCTCGACTTCGCTCCTCGCCGGACGCTGACGTTCGTCCTGCGAGACGATGGGGACCTCGTGACCGATGACGTCCATCAGGAGCGCGGCCAACTCGCCAATCGAAATCTCTTGACCGACTCCGAGGTTGACGTCCCGGCCGACGGCCTCGTCGGACGCGGCTAAGGAAACGAAGCCGTCACAGCAATCGGAAACGTACGTCAGGTCGCGAGTAGGGTGCAGCGACCCGAGATGAAGCTCTTCGACCCCGGACATGAGCTGAATGATGATCGTCGGGATGACAGCGCGCGCCGATTGACGCGGACCATAGGTGTTGAAGGGGCGCACGATGGTGACGGGAAGCCCGAAGCTGCGGTAGAAGGACTCAGCCATGGCATCCGCCCCGATCTTTGAAGCCGAGTACGGTGACTGCCCCTTACGAGGGTGTCCCTCATCGATGGGGACGTACTGCGCGGTGCCATAGACCTCACTTGTGCTCGTAACCACGACGCGCTCCAGCTCCACGTCACGGGCGGCCTGAAGAACGTTGAGGGTCCCCTTGATGTTGGTGTCCACGTAGCTATCCGGTGAGTGGTAGGAGAAGGGGATGCCGATGAGCGCCGCGAGGTGGAAGACGACATCGACACCCTTCATCGCGGCCCTCACGCCATTGGGGTCCCGTATATCGCCCGCGAACACATCGAGTGCATTGCGCTCATCGGCCGAGACAGAGTCGAGCCAGCCCCATGAGTTGAACGAGTTGTAGTAGACGAAGGCGCGGACGTTCACTCCCTCGCGCACCAACAGTTGCGTGAGGTGGCTGCCGACGAAACCATCGGCACCAGTCACGAGCACCCGCTTGCCAGTCAGGTCCATCGGTCTCCAGTCGGACTACTCCCCTACCGTTCACATGGTATCAGGCTGCTCGGTCCTGCGTGGAATCAGCGCCCCCGTTGCCTTTCCCGAGGGACTGCGTCACGCGGTATCATGCATGCATGGCATCGATTCTTCGAAGGGCATACTCAGTAGCGCGCACACGGTTGAGCGATTACCGGCGGCGCAGTAATCTCACGCCGCCCTTGGGCAGCGTGAGTTTCGGTGACCTTCGACGGATCACGCCTGTCAGCTCAGTATTCGGGCTCGACCGGGGAACGCCGATCGATCGATACTACATAGAACGCTTCCTGAGCGACAATGCTGTGTTGATTCACGGACGCGTGCTCGAAATTGCCGATCGGACCTACACTGAGCGGTTCGGAGGCAAGCAGGTCTCTCAGAGCGACGTGCTGCATGCCACTGGAGACTCCGCCGACGCGACTATCGTGGCGGACCTCACGAACGCCCCTGGAATCCCTACTGACACGTTCGACTGCGTCATACTCACGCAGACCCTTCACTACGCGTACCGCATGGAGGCGATGGTTTCCGAGATCCATCGCGTCCTCAAACCGGGAGGTTGCGTACTGTGCACCGTCCCGGGTATCAGTCAGATCAGCCGCTACGACATGGATCGGTGGGGTGACCGCTGGCGGCTGACAACCCTGTCGGCGAGAGAGCTCTTCGAGACCTCGTTCACGGCCGAGCTGATCGAGGTCGCGGCGCACGGCAACGTGCTGGCTGCGACCGCGTTTCTGCACGGCCTAGCCACCGCGGAACTGACCAGGACCGAGCTTGACGTCCGTGACGACGACTACCAACTCGTTGTGACCGTGCGAGCCACGAAGGCATCTGCCTCGTGACACGGTCGGCACGCAAGCTCATCCGGGACTACGCGTACCGGCACGTGGGGGGCGCAGCGCTGGTGCTGCTCTACCATCGCGTCGCCGACCTCGATTGGGATCCTCAGCAACTCGCCGTCAGTCGCGACAACTTCGTGGCACAGATGCGCATCCTCTCAAGACGATACAGAGTGCTTCCCCTGCAAGAACTCGTCGACGGTCTGCGCCGCCGCCGAGTGCCCGACGGTGCGATCGCCGTCACGTTTGATGACGGGTACGCCGACAACCTGCACAATGCGGCTCCGGCGCTCGCTGAGTTCTCGGTTCCAGCGACTGTATTCGTAAGCAGCGGCTTTGTGGGCGCCGCGCGGGAGTTCTGGTGGGACGAGCTCGATTGCATCGTGCTATCGCCCGGCACCCTGCCGGTGGAGATCGAACTCGCCGTCGGACGTGCTCGATTCTCGGCAATCCTGGCGGAATCACACCAGCACTCCGCTGCCGATGCATCGCAAGACGTCTCCTGGAGCGTCGAGGACCCGGGCGGCACAGAGCGGCAGCGCCTGTATCGCGAGTTGTGCGCGTTTGTCCGGCCCCTGCCGGCCGACGACCGCACCGAAGCGCTCGCGCAACTGCGAGCCGCGGCGAACGCACCCGCGCACGCACGCTCCGGCCACCTGCCCCTGTCCACCACCGACGTCAGGACATTGGCGAGTCACCCATACGTCGACCTCGGAGGACACACCGTAAGTCACCAGATGCTCTCGGCGCGCTCCGCAGATGAGCAGCGCATCGAGATCGCGGCGGATCGCGCTGCACTGGCTGAGATGCTCGGACATGCGCCACGGCTGTTCTCCTACCCCTACGGCAGTCTGGACAGCTACACGGCGGAGACCGTCGACATCGTCCGGGAGACAGGCTATGAGGGGGCGTGCTCCAACCACCCCGGCGTCGTGAAGCCGTGGACCGATCCGTACCGAATCCCGCGCTATCTGGTGCGCGACTGGGACGCCGAGACGTTGGCGGAGAGGATTGACGGGTGGTTCGATGACCCGCAGTAACAGCATCCTGCAAGCCGGAACCAGAGACATCGGGGGCGGCGCAGAGCAGGTCATGATGGACCTCCACGCTGAGTACCTTCGACGTGGTGTCGACTCGTGGGTCGCCGTGGGCGAGAAACACTCGGACTCATCCCGGGTGCTACAAATTCCGAACGACGCAGCGCGCAGCAGCTGGGCCCGAGCGCTCAGCTCGGCATCCGGGCGAACCGCATCCTCGCCTGGCCGCCTCAGGATGGCCGTGGCGCGCAGCCTGCTGTTCCTCTCTGAGCCCGTGCGCTACGCCAAGGTACTCTCCGGCATGGAGGACTTCGACTTCCCGGCCTCAGGCGACATCCTCGACCTGCCGCCGAGCAGGCCCGACGTCGTCCACCTCCACAACCTCCATGGCGGCTACTTCGACATCCGCGTGTTGCCCGCCCTCACGCAGCAGGTGCCGACGGTGCTCACGCTGCACGACGCCTGGCTGATCGCGGGACACTGCGCGCACCCCTTCGACTGCCCCCGCTGGCGCACAGGATGCGGGCAGTGCCCCGATCGGGACATGTATGTCCCGATCCGCCGCGACCGCAGCGCCGTCAACTGGCGCACCAAGCGCGACGCGGTACGACGCTCGCGCGTCGCGCTCTCGACGGAGTCCCGCTGGCTCATGGACATGGTCCGCGAGTCCGGCATCCTTCCCGACGGAGCCGACTCTCGCGTCATCCCCAACGGGGTGGACACGGCCGTGTTCGCGCCGGGGGACAAGGCGGCGGCCCGGGCCGAACTCGGCCTGCCGTCCGACTCTGAGATCGTGCTGTTCATCGGGCGGGGACTGAAGACCAACCCCTTCAAGGACTACCACACGCTGCTCGACGCCCTGCCGGTGATCGCGCGCGCCCGGGGAGAGAAGGTGCTGCTCGCGGCGCTTGGTGGCGGACCGCCCGCCGACCTCTCGTCACTGGAAGCCGTCGCCGAGGTCGTGCACGTGCCCTTCGCCAGCGACCACGGCCACGTCGCCCGCTACCTGCGTGCGGCGGACGTGTACGTGCACGCGGCCCGAGCCGAGAACCTGCCGCTCGCCATCATCGAGGCGATGGCGTGCGGGACACCCGTCGTCGCGAGTCGCGTGGGCGGTGTCCCCGAGCTCGTCGAGGACGGCTCCACCGGCCTGCTCGTACCGCCGGGCGACCCGCACGCGCTCGCCGATGCGGTGACGTCTCTCCTCGCCGACAAAGCACTGCGTAGCGCCTACTCCGAGGCTGGTATCGCCCGCGTTCAAGAGCGCTTCACGCTGTCGCTACAGGCAGACGCGTACCTCACTTGGTACGAGGAGCTGTGGCTGCTTCATGCGGGAGCACATTAGAACCTGCACCTATTCGCGTCGTGGCATGGACGTCGCTGTGTAATGTTGTAAGCACCTTAGACTCAAACGGGAGACGGATGCGAATCCTAGAAAAGACTCCTGCGGGACTTCGCGACTTTGCGCGTCGGGTACTGCCAGCAGGAATCGTTGACGACGTGCGCGATGCACTGATGCACCACAACAATCAGCAGAGCATGGTGTCGCGCGAGCCCTGGCACAAGGTGCGGATCCGGCGACACATCCTGCGTCGCAAGCCGGTGCTCTACCACTTTGAGATCCACATCACGGATCACTGCAACTTGAATTGCAGGGGCTGTGCCCACTTCTCGAACCTGTGCAAGCCGACATTCGCCGATCTCACAGCATTCGAGTCAGACATGAGGGCGATGGCCGAGCACTTCTCGGCAGTGGAGCAGATATACCTGCTTGGCGGCGAGCCGCTGCTCCACCCACGCATTGCGGACTTCGTTATGGCGGCGCGCAAGATCTTCCCCGAGACACGCATCTACCTCATGACGAACGGAACGCTCGTCACACGCATGAAGAACGACTTCTGGAAGGCCATGGCCGATACCCGAACGATTCTCCTTGCGGATTCCTATCCCATCGGCCTCCCTGTCGACGAAATCGACCGGCTGGGTCGCGAGCATGAGGTCACAGTGGAGTGGACCGATCCGCGCTCGGAGTTCTTCAAGATTCCCATCGATTCACAGGGCGGGCACGACGCGCGCGACTCATTCCGGCGTTGTCAGGGCTACAACAACTGCCCAATCGTTCGTGAGGGCAAGCTCTACCCCTGTGCATACGTCGCGTTCGCCGACGTATTCAAGGAGCGCTTCGGCCTGCCGGGGCTTGACGTGACCGAAGCCGACTACGTGGACATCCACCGCGAGCACAACCCCGAGCGCATCATGGACTTCCTCTTGCACGCGGTCCCCTGGTGCTCGAACTGCGACATGCAGTCACTTGAGTTCCACAAGTGGGGACGTTCGGAACGAGACGTCGCGGAATGGACGTGACCAGCGCCTTCTCACTGCCGCTACGCGGAAGATCCGCCCCTTAGTCGCGCAACGGCTGACGAAGCGAGGTTCCTGATCTCCTCGCGCTCGGCCGGCGAAAGCCCGGTCGCATACACTGTCGTCCAGTAGGCACCGAGCATGACCAGCGCGAGAGCGCCCACACCGGGCAGCGTGGATACGATTCCAGAAGTACGGAGTCCGAAGCCGATTCCCAGCGGCACCACAAGCTGCGGGTAGACTGGAGCAACCACCTCTCGCAGCCAGTCCCGCAGTGGGATCCGAGCCTCCTTCAGCAGGAACCGCATGTGGAAGGGGAAGTCCACCAGATGCGCAACTGCGGTGCCGATTGCGACGCCAATCACGCCGAACTTGACCACGAGCACCGCGCTCAACGCGACGTTGAGTACCGTCTGCGCGATGACGTACGGGATACGTGCAGCGATCCTCCCTTTGCTGATCACGATTGCATCACCCATGAGGCCGAGGCACACCAGGGCATGGGGCAACAGCAACACCGCCGCCACCAGCCCCTGGCCGACGAACCCGGCTCCGAGCCAGGCACGTACGATTGGTTCGGCCAGCAACATAAGAATCAGCGACACCGGTGCCACGAGCGCCGCGATGTACTTCGTGCCTCGCATGAAGAGCGACCGCAATGACGCATGACGGCCTTGGGCCTCCATGCTCGAGGCGAGCGGGAGCACTGCAGAGACCGTGAGGCCAGACACATACGTGACGAGCGCATTGAACTTCGCGGCCGCCTCGTAGAGGCCGACCGCCGCAGCACTGGCGAAAACACCCAAGATCACCCGGTCGGTCTGCTGGTAGAACAGCACGTCTGACAGCTGTATGACGAAGACGGCCCAGCTGAACACGAAGATCGCCCTCAGGTGAGACCTCGAGGCCCTGCTCACGGACACCGGCACACCGACGGCCAGTCTCCGCGCCACTCCAATGTTGACGAGCGAGACCGCGGTCGTCGCGAGCCCCAGGAGGCCGACCAGAAGGACCGGCCCTCTTCCCGTCACGAGAACAACGCCAATCGCACCGATACTGAAAACGGTGGCGAGAAGGCCCGTCTTCGCCAGAATGTCGTATCTCTGGAAGCCCGCAAGCACATAACGAGCTGTTGAGGCCGGCCAGTACCACAGCTGGAACGCAGCCCCGAGCCAAAGCATGTTTCGAAGCAGAATCGCGCCACGCTCGTCGACATTGAAGATCAGGCCCGTTGCCATCCCCACAAGCAGCATGCCCAGGGCAACCACGAGACCTGCCACGCAGTAGAAGGACAGTGCGCTCGAAACCGCACCGGACATCGCCGCGCTATCGTCCTCCGCTGCGTACTGCGCAACCATCTTCGTGAGCGCAGAACCCACGCCCAGGTCAAGAAGGGCTGCGTACGCGGTGATCGAGGAGGCCAGCATGAAGAGGCCGTAGGTACCTATACCGAACGCATCGATCAGGAAGGGCATGAAGACGATCGATGAGAGCATGGCGGCGAACTGCGAGAGCCCCGTCAGCGCCGTGTTGACGACGAATCGCCGCTTCTCACTCGGCACGACGGTCCCCTCCGGTCACGTCCCCGAAAGACCTCACGACTGAGACTGAGCCTCGTACCACTCCACGGTCCGGCGTAGCCCCTCGTCGAGGCCGATCTTCGCCTCGAATCCGAACCTCTCGGCGGCTCGACGCGTGTCGAGCATACGCCGAGGCTGACCGTCCGGCTGGCTCGTGTCCCACACGATCTGGCCCTGGTACCCCGTCAGCTCGGCGATCTTCTCCGCAAGCTCACGTATGGTGATCTCGCACCCGGTACCGAGATTGACCGGATCTGGCTCGTCGTATCCCTCAGTTGCCAACAGAATGCCTTCGGCGGCGTCGTCGACGTAAAGAAACTCCCTGCTCACACTACCCGTACCCCAGAGTGTGATGGACGCATCGCCATTGCGCTTCGCCTCGACGCACTTGCGGATGATAGCTGGTATGACGTGACCCGTCCGGAGATCGAAGTTGTCACGTGGGCCGTACAGGTTGACCGGCAGCAGGAAGATCCCGTTCATGCCGTACTGCTGTCGGTACGCCTGCAACTGCACGAGCATCGCCTTCTTCGCGATGCCGTAGGGCGCATTGGTCTCCTCTGGATAACCACTCCATAGATCGTCCTCAGAGAACGGAACGGGCGCGAACTTCGGATAGGCGCACACCGTTCCGATGCACACGAACTTCTCGACGCCGGCCAGGCGCGCCTGCTCGATCAGCTGGATGCCCATGATTGCGTTCTCGTAGAAGAAGCGTCCCGGTTCATCTCGATTCGCGCCGATACCGCCGACGACTGCCGCCAAGTGAATGATGACATCGGCGCGGGAGTCAGCGAGCGCGCGACGGATGTCCGCCTCGCGAGTCAGGTCGTAATCCGCCGCGCGAGGCACAAACACATCTGTGCACCCCAGGTCGGCAAGCCGTTGTAGCACGAACGAACCGAGGAAGCCGGCGCCGCCGGTCACCATCACGCGCTTGGTCGATAGATCGATTGGCACGGAAGGGGTCCTTCCGGTCGTGGCGTCAGTCGTCCGCACCATTGTAGCCGCCAGACCGCTCCATGTCTGCGCGACTTGCCTGGTCGCCACCGCCTACGGCGCCACCGGCGAAGAGTTGTCGCAGCAGTCGCGGCCTCGATGCGAGAGCCGCCCAGCCGAGCGCCACGCCCCACCAGAGCGTGGCCACCCGCACGATGATCGTGGCCGCCGACGCGGCGGCGGTCGCCATCCCCGCACCGACGAGCATGCCTGCCATCGTGGCCTCGGTCAGTCCGATACCCCCCGGCAGGAACGAGAGTGCCCCAGCGAGCACCGAGAGCGCATGGACGGAGACCGCGGCCGGAGCCAAGAGGGTCGTGAACCCGAGCGCGTACAGGCACCACGCGAAGGCAAGCCCCTCGACTCCCCAAACCAGGACCGCCGCAGCGACTGACCGCGCAAGAACCGGCCCGGAGAGCCCCATTCGCAGAGTCTCTGCAACGCGCTCCATCGAGACCTGATGATCCCGCAACAGCCGGTGGCGCGATGCGAGCGCCAGGCCGAAGGCGTGCAGTCTACCCGAACGCGCTCCCACAACGACCGCAGCGAGCGCCGAGGCGAGCGCGATCAGAGTCACCCATCCGCCACCGACGATCGAGAGAGCTCCAAGCCCTAGCAGGCAGACGGCGACGAGGTCCGCGATGCGTTCGACGAACACGAGCGCCACTCCGCGTGAGAATGGCATCTCGGCGACCTCGCGGGCGAACCAGGGCTTGAGGACCTCACCGACCCGCCCCGGCGTCACAGCGGCCGCCTGACCGGCGAGCTGCATGTGGAGCGCCTGGGCGAACGAGACCGGGAACCCGAGCAGGCCCATGAGCCGACGCCAGCGGACCGCGCGGACGCCGATGCCCGCGGTCGTCGCCAGCAGCAGCACCACGAAGACGTGTACCGGGAACGTGCGCAGCGCATCGATCACCGCCACCGTCTCGGTGAGGGCCGCGAGCGCCGCGAAGAGCAGGGCGCTCGCGAGGGCCACCAGCGCTAGGCCCCCGAGGAGACCGCGCAGCTGCGTCGCGCGGCCCCGTCCGTGCCCTCTAGCGGGCCTCATGGAGGAGTATCACCCAGCCGGCCGCGACCTGCGGCGGGAGCAGCTCCTCGCCGCGGGGTATGAGGTCGACAGACGCCGCATCGAAGCGCTCCTCACGGGTGATGACGACCACCGCGTCCGGGACGGAGTCCCAACCCTCAATCCGATCGGGGAGCACCGTGGGCTTAACGTAGCGGAACTCGAGGTCGCCCGCCACCGACAGGAGGAGCTGGAGCGGGAAGTCGCCGTCATGCTGGGCGATCCCGAGCCGCGTCAGACCGCGCGTTTCCGCCTCCCGGACCACCAACCTAAGCGGCCCCTCGAGATCGGGCGCGGCCCGGAACCTGCTCTCCTCATAACTCGCGAACCACCTGCTTCCGGGCATCGGCACGAGACGGTTCGAGAAACTGAATGCGAGCACGAGCAGGCCGAGCACCACCGAGAGCGCAACCCCGACGAGCAGAAGGGTGCGGAGGGCGCCGCAGCCGCGGACGGTCGCCTCGGTGAGCGCAGGACCTGTCAGCGGCGCCATCAGGAGCACCGCAGGCAGGA
>JACUUN010000141.1 GCA_014859265.1 Coriobacteriia bacterium | reverse complement strand
CGAGGGTGTTCCAGCCAGCCGCTTGCAGCATCGCGTCTATCTTGGCCCGTGCGTCAGCCTCGGCGTCGTGAACCACGCGTGCTCCCCTCTTGGCCCGTGGCCCCGAGTATGCCAGAGCGGGCGACGATGCCGAAGCCCCGCGGCGCTCACGCCCACAGGGCCGAGATTCACTCGCTCACATCCTCGATATCGGACAGTTCGAGCATGTTCGTCTCCACCGCCTGTACACCGATACCATGTTCGACGAGGAGTTCGACCAACTGCTCCCCGTCCATCAACGCGACGGGCGTCGCATCCGGGCGCACGGCCTCGGTCACCGCGCCCTTGCTGAAGCCGCTCGTCGTCACGATGAGTCCGTGTTCATGCGTCCCCAGACTGCCCCTGACCTTCTGGACTTCCTCGGAGGGCACGTTGTTCTTGTGCTTCCAACGCTTGACCTGGACTGCCATCTTGATGCGGATGACGTCGCCCACGACCAACGTGCCTCGCACGTCGATGCCCTTGTCCTTCGTGAAGGCGGTGACCTCGGTGCCCTCGAAACCTATCGCGATGAGGAGTTGCTCCACGAGGGCCTCGAAGTCATCCGGAGGCATCGCCTGGAGCGACTTCAGGAGCCGCTTCTTTACCTCGGCATTGTGGCGCTCCACCTCGAAGGCCAGACCCGTCGCCCTCCACCGCATGAGGCCGATGAAACCCCTGCCGTGCTTGACGAACCGAGGGGCCTCGCCACGCTTCTTCTTGCGGGCAATCTCGGTAAGCACGAGTGAGTAGAGGGTGGCCTCCGGTGTCCTGCCCTCGGTCGCCACAAGACCCGCGGACGCTATCTCCTCCCAGATGTCACGGTAGTGCATGGGGGTCTTCGTGCTGCTGGAAGCCAGGACGTGTTCCGTCGCATCCGTGAAGGACATGGTCTTCTTCACTGGCTCGGGCTTCGCAGGGGATCGCTCGTACTCGGCCAAGCCCCACTCACGCAACGCGAATACGCCGGGCGCCGTCCTCATGAAGCGGGAGGCAGCGCCTCGTCGCTTGATGTCGAGTGCGACCTGAGCGTTCAACGTCGCCTCCGGGGTCTTGCCACTTGTGATGATGAGGCCCTTCGTGATAGCCCGCGCCGTGATGTCACGGTAGTGCAGCGGCTCACCACGCTCTCGCAAGACCTTCTCGGCGGCATCCAGCATCCCCATGCGGCTTCTCCCCTGGTCGGCGGATAGTCCGATTGTCGCATAGGGGCGACGTGCCGTACGGTGGTCGGGCGGACTGTATGTGGGCGAGATGGTAAGGGCGGTGACTTACGGGCCGTGAAGATTGACGACAGCAGCATCATCAACCCGGTGTTCCCGATATGCCCGACGTGCAAGCACCTGTGGCCCACGTCGGAGCCGCTGGCGTGCGAGGCGTTCCCTGACGGCATCCCCGATGACATCCTCATGGGGTTCGACCACCGCAAGCCCTACGAGGGCGACGGTGGTGTTAGGTACGAGCCACGGGAGTGAACGAGTCAGGCCCTACGACACACGAGGCGAGAAGCGCGGCGGCTCACCACTCCTGGGCTGTCATCGACCCGAGGTCGCCGTAGCGTTCTGGATCGGAGTCCTCTCCGGGCCACGGGAGACGACCTTCCTTCCGTGCTCGCGCCAGCCCCTCCTCCACGAGCGCACGGGACTCCTCGGTGCAGATGCGGCTGAGGAGGGCGTCCATCGCCTCCCCCGCGACCGGGTCGAACATCACCGCATCCGCCAAGTCGTCGCGCCTCTGTGGTTTGGCTGCCGTCACCCGAAGCGACTGGGGCGGCTTGCCCTCGACGTACTCCCAGACGAGCCGCAGCGCGGCCGCATTGCCATCGGCGGCGAGCCGGAACACCTCGTCCACAAGCACCTCGGCGTACGTCCGCCGCTCGTCGCCCGGGGCCACCGTGGCGAGTTTGACTTTGAGCACCGTGGACAACGACACGGAGCCAGGGGGCCGGCCTGCCGGGTTGCCGCTCACCCCAGGCGCGAAAGTACCATCCGCACGCCTGTTGTTCGCCTGTTCAGCAGGTGGCATCGTGCAACCTCCCGTCATCTCTCTATCCGAGTCCCAGCGGGGACAGGGCGCTCGATTGCGATGATTTCGAGTTCAGTTGCAAGCATGCCGCGTATGTCTCGAATCAGGCAGCAAAGGTCGACTTCGTCGTAGGAGCGCGTCGCCAAGTCCACGGCTAGCCGGATGAGACGGCGTCTAGCGGCGAGTTCCGCCACCAGAGCGGCGTAGTGACGTGCACGTGAGGCCAACGGGCAGGCCTCGACGCACTCGATGAGCCGGGCACGACCGCCCACCCTCGCGAGCGTCCCGTCTCGTTCGAGCCGCTCGGCGACGGTGATTTGGTCGGGTGGCGTTACTGCTTCATGCAGCGTCTGAATCGCGACGAAGATGATGCCATGCGACTCCCGAGAGAAGTCGTCGGGCGTGATCACTACCGGGTCAGTGGTGCCACCCAGTAGCAGGGCGCCGAGGAGCGCCTCCTCAGCGTGAACGTCATGGGGAAGAGGACGGCTCATACCTCTCACAAGCCCTCCGCGTCGGCGGACGGAGAGGTCAGTGTGCCATCGGAACGTGTGGCATCCTGACCGTACGGTGCGGTCAGGGTGCCGGTATTGGCAACCTGATTGCCGCAGGTCGTGCCGTCAGATTGCCAAGTGGGGGTCAGGTGGCCAGGGGTGCAAGGGTCGAATGTGTTGGCAGCCTGAGAGGGCAGACTCCAGTACCACCCACCATGAGCACGTCCCCGTATCTGGTCGCTTTGCACCCCGAGATGCTCTTTGGCGCGCCGGAGCGTCCTCTTGGCCACCCA
>JACUUN010000140.1 GCA_014859265.1 Coriobacteriia bacterium | reverse complement strand
TCCGTTGACGTCGGTCATCCTGCGGTTTCTCGGCGACACCATCGCGGAGCCCCGGGACTGGGCCGCGCTTGACCGCCTGTGGCGTACCGATCTTGGGGCTGACCTGCGGCTAACGTACAAAGGCGGCTTCTATCTTCTGTGCGAGCCGCGGCCTGCTCGGGCAGGCAATCTCGTTCGTAGGACCGTCGACTACCTTCACTCTGGGGCGAACGACGATGGGGGCTTCGGTCCTTGGCGCGGCCACCCGGTTGGCAGCGATCCCTGGAGCACTGGAGTCGTACTTGCGGGCTTGTGCGCGGTTCCGGACTTGGCCGATCGTACGGTAGTTGAGCGTGCCTCTGAATGGCTCGTCAGCAGTCAGCTGGCTTCTGGCTACTGGCCGTATCACTTCATTGATGAAGGCACGGCCTACGCGTATTGGGGATTGTCTGAGGCCATCGTGTTCCTGGGAGCCAAGTGATGTGCGGAATCTGCGGCGTTGCCAGAGCGGTTGACCGCGAGACGGCTCAAGGAATGCTGGCGAGAATCAGGCATCGTGGCCCCGACTCGTTCGACGTCGTGATAACACCACATGCCTCCCTCGGAGGATGTCGGCTCGCGATTGTAGGCTCTGCGCAGTCTCCGCTTCCACGATCTATTGGGAAGCCGCTCGTACTCTTCAACGGCGAGCTGTACAACTACCCAGCTGTCGCGAAGGACATAGGTCTGGGGCCGCTCGATCCCCTCGACCCCGAGTCGCATCTCGTCCAAGTACTCCTGCAGCGCGAAGGGTGGCGGGGATTGACGCGGCTACGTGGCATGTTCGCGATTGCCGCGGTCAACGAGTGTCGTACGCTCCTCGTGCGCGACCGACTCGGCATCAAGCCGCTCTTCTACTCACTTGTCGGGGACGAGGTCGTCTTCGGTTCTGAGATGAAGGCACTTCTAGCGCACCGTGGCGTCCCCACAACGCTCGACCAGCAAGCACTCGATGAGACCGCGGTCTTCGGCTACATCAGCTCCCCTGAACGGACACCCTTCGCCAGTATCAAGCAGGTGCCTCCCGGTGCCGTCGTCGAGGTTTCGCACGGAGAGGTACGAGTGCACCGGTACTGGGAACCCGAGCGCGCGCGTAACGCTGAAGGGGAGTCGCCCGCGCGATCTGCGCAAGCCGTGCGCGAGTGTCTCACCGACGGGCTCACGGAGATGCTGCAGCACGACCCGCTCGAGAAGGGGTTCTACCTGTCGGGCGGGGTGGACTCGTCACTGCTGGTCATGCTCGCGGCTCAGTCGCAGGCAAGACCACCACTGACGTTCACGCTCGCCGACGCAGACGATGCCCCGGATCTGGTCGCCGCACGCGCCGTTGCGAAGGCGGTGGGTGCGGACCATCACGAGTTTCGCGTGACGCTCGATGGCTACATTCGGGAGCTGCCGGTATTCGTACACCATTACGAGAATGTTGTCGCCGGCGGGGTGTTCGACATCCATGGCGGGATGGCGTTCCAGATGCTGTCGCGCAACATCGCCGAACATGTGAGAGTCGCGTTCTCAGGAGAAGGCGCTGACGAGCTCTTCGGCGGCTACTACTGGTCCTACACGCACCCGCTTGGCTTCTCGGACCGCATCCGCACACGCCTCGATACCATCGGCTCGCCCGCCGCCCTAGCCGAGCAGGTGTACGCGCTGTTCCCGCAACCAGAAGACGAGGCCGTGTACCGCCGGAACCTCTTCGACTTCCTGCTCCGCGGCGGCCTCTCCAACTACCATCTGTGGAGCGTCGACAGGTCTTGCTCCGCCTTCGGTCTTGAGGTCCGCCCCGCATACCTGCATGACGATCTCGTCGAGCTCGCCCTGTCCATTCCTATCGAGGCCAAGGTGCTCGGCGATGAGACCAAGCGCGTTCTGAAGGAAGCAGCGCGCCCGCTCTTCGAGCGCCACGGGTTGGCGCACCTCTTGGACCGGAAGAAGACGGGGATGCCGGCAGCGGTGGAACGGATAGCGCCGCAACTCGAAGCCCTGGCGCGCTCACTCGTGTCCGAGGAGGACGTTCAGCTGCATCCTTTCGGCCGATGGGTGAAGACGCCGATGGACGCCGTGATGTTCGACCTCTTCCACTACGTCTTCGTCGAGAATCGTGGAGTCCTGCCAGCCGGCTTCGCCGTCGAGGAGTTCTACAGGAGCGGCGATCGTGCGCGTATGTGTGGTTAGCAAGTTCCCGCCGATCGAGGGCGGGATCGCGGCGCGCACCTACTGGCAGGTGCGACGGCTACTGGATGACGGGCATGAAGTGGCCGTCGTGACGAACTCGGGCAGCGTCGAGCCGGAGTACCGGATAGCCGGTTGCGAGGAGCACCTGGACTGGCTGGTTCGTGATCGAGGTCTTCGCCTCCACGACATCTCAGGACCCGTACCCTGGCACGTTCCCGAGAGCTCCGGGTACCTTGAGCGGCTGCTGAACGAACTGCTCGGCGTTCTCAGGTCGGGGGAATGGGATGTTATCGAATCTGGGTACCTCGTGCCGTACGGGATCGCCGGACACCTGGCCTCGAAGCTCACTGGCGTTCCGCACGTCGTCCACCACGGGGGCAGCGACATCGCCAAGTTCCTGGAGCACCCCGCCTACGCGACACTCCTACGCGACGTGCTCCTCGATGCCCAAGTCGTCGTCACCGACGACGACCATGCGGCGATCGTCAGTGCGGTCGGCGCGAGGACAGAGCCTCGGCCTGTCTACGAGATCGACGAGTCGGCGTTCCGGCCGGGCGAACGTCGCGTCGGCCAGTCCCGTGTCTGCGCCTATGTCGGCAAGATCAACTACCACTGGCGGCGGAAGGGGCTCGACCAGATCGTCGATTGGTACGCGGGGCAGGATTGCGGGCGAGTGT
>JACUUN010000251.1 GCA_014859265.1 Coriobacteriia bacterium | reverse complement strand
CTCCCGTACGATCCATCCATGGAGGTCCCGCCCCCTGATTGCCTTGGATTCTACCTGCCGTTTCACCACTACTATCCAGTCTGGTGGGGGATCTACCTGATTGCCGAGGGCGTGGAGGGCCTGGCGAGGTTCGTGCACGATCACGCTTGCGGCAGGCTCGACTGGGCCGAGAGTGCTGCGGTTGCCCGAGTATTCATCTACGGCCACGAGTCGTTTCACCATGCGGTTGAGTGCGTATTCCGGTCCAAGCCGATCACCCGTTCCGCCTGAAGCCGATCACTGATTCCGGAGCAAGCCGATCACCCGTTCCGCCGCCAAGCCGATCACTTTCGGCCCTCTGAGCGGAATCGGATTCGGCACCTTTTCGCGACGCATGGCATGACCGTCACACTCGACCTCGTCGTCTGATACGAGGAGGTCGATGTGCCCTACGGGAGACTGCCGATGCGAAGAACCAAAGAGATCCTGCGCCTGAAGCTCGAGGCACGTCTGTCCAACCGTCAGGCCGGGCAGGCCGTCGGAGTGTCGTGCTCGACGGTCTCAGACACCGTCACGCGCTTCCGCGCGAGCGGGATACCGTGGCCTGTGCCCGATGCGATGTCGGACTCGGCGCTGGAGCGAGCGCTCTACCGGCCCCGCGGCGAAGTGGCCACCGACGAGCGCGAGCCCGACTGGGAACACGTGCGAAAGGAGCTCGGCCGCCGACACGTGACGTTGCAGCTTTTGTGGAGCGAGTACAAGCAACAGCACCCTGACGGCTACCAGTACAGCTGGTTCTGTGAACGCTACCGCGCCTGGGCGGCCAAGCTCGATCCGGTGATGCGTCAGGAGCACAAGGCCGGTGAGCGCCTGTTCGTGGATTGGGCCGGAGACACCGTGCCCGTCGTCGATCCCGATACCGGGGAGGTCAGGCCCGCATACCTGTTCGTCGCCGTGCTGGGGGCGAGCAGCTACACCTACGCCGAGGCCACGCTGTGTCAAGACACCGACGCGTTCCTGTCCGCCCACTGCCGCGCGTTTCAGTTCCTGGGCGGGGTGCCCGAGATCCTCGTGCCAGACAACCTGAAGACCGGCGTGAACAGGCCGGACCGCTACGAGCCCGATATCGCGCGCGGATACGCGGATCTGGCCGCCCACTACGGTACCGCCATCATCCCGGCCCGAGTCAGAAGACCGCGCGACAAGGCCAAGGTCGAGGCCGGTGTGCTCCATGCCTACCGCCACATCCTCGCACCCTTGCGAAACCGCGTCTTCTTCTCGCTTGCCGAGCTCAACGAGGCGATCTCGGCCCGGGTCGCGATCATCAACGAGCGTCCGTTCAAGAAGATGTCAGGGTCGAGGGCGAGCATGTTCCGCGAACTGGACGCACCGGCGCTGATCCCGCTACCCGCAGAGCCCTACGTGCACCGCACCCGCAAGAGCGCACGCGTGCACATCGACTACCACGTCGAGCTTTCCGGCCACCTCTACTCGGTGCCCCACCACCTCGTGCGCGAACAGGTGGAGATCGCCTTCACCGCTTCGGTGGTGGAGGTCTTCTTCGACGGACAGCGTGTCGCCAGTCATGCGCGCAGCCACGTGCGCGGCCGCGCGACCACCGATCCGGCGCATATGCCCTCCTCGCACCGGGAGGCGGCCGCTTGGACGCCTGCGCGCATCGAATCGTGGGCCAGGCAGACGGGCCCGGCCACAGAAGCGCTCGTGGCTGCGATCATGGCTGCGCGCCCGCACCCTGAGCTGGGCTTCCGTTCCTGTCTTGGGATCTTGCGGCTGTCGAAGACCTATGGCGCGGACCGCCTCGAGGCGGCGTGTGCAAGAGCGCTGTCGTGCGGCGCGCGTTCCTACCGCTCCGTCAAGTCGATCCTCGACAAACGGCTCGACACGCTCCCTGTGCCCGAAGACGTCCCGCCACCGCCGCCCACGCACGACAACGTGCGCGGCGCGGCCTACTACAGCTGATCGAGAGACAAGGAGAAGGATATGAACACCGATTCGACCATCGACAAGCTCTACGACCTGAAGCTCGGCGTCATGGCACAGGCGTTCTCCGCCGAGCTGTCACGCACGGAGGATGCGAGCTTGAGTTTCGCCGACCGGTTCGGCCTGATCGTCGACTCCCAGTGGACGGCGCGAGAGGAATCAAGGCTCGCCAGGCGCCTCAAGAAGGCGAACCTCAAGATGTTTGCGAGCGTGGAGGACATCGACTTTCGCGCCGCGCGCGGGCTCGATCGCGAGGTCGTGCTCGACTTGGCAGGGCTCGGGTTCGTGGCCGGCGCGGGCAACGTGATCGTCACCGGCCCGACGGGGCTCGGCAAGACCTATCTGGCCTGTGCGCTCGCTGACCGTGCGTGCAGACGCGGCTTTTCGGCCTTGTACCGGCGCGTTCCGCGGCTCGTGTTCGAACTCGCGCTGGCCCGGGCCGACGGGACCTACCTCAAAGCCATCGCCGCCATCGCCAAAGTCGACGTGCTGATACTCGACGACTGGGGACTCGCCGCGCTCGACGCACAGGCCGCAAGCGACATCATGGACGTGGTCGACGATCGGTCAGGGTTGCGTTCCACCATCGTCACAGGCCAGTTGCCGGTCTCCGAGTGGCACCATCTGATCGCCGACCCGTCCGTCGCCGACGCGTTGCTCGACCGCCTCGTGCACAGGGCCGTCAGAATCGAATTGAAAGGAGAATCGATGCGCAAGCAGACACCGAAACGCGCCAAGAGATTGACCTGAAGCCGATCACTCTGGTACTGCTGACCAAGACATGCGTCGCTTCGCTCCGAAGGTGATCGCCTTCAGCGGAATCGGTGTCCAAGGTGAGCGGAATCCGCATTCAGGGACTAGTCAA
>JACUUN010000139.1 GCA_014859265.1 Coriobacteriia bacterium | reverse complement strand
TCCTCCGGTCCGGCTCGTCCCATCCCGTGTAGAGGATGCCCTTGAGTGGGATGCCGTGCCCCACGTACACGATGCGTCTGCCGCGCGGGGTGATGCCAGCGAAGGGCAGGTCGCCTCCGCCGTGGTGAACGACGATGACGCCGGCGCGAAGAAGTGCGCCTAGCGTGTGCCACCCGACGCGGACTTGGTCGCGGGTCGGGTCGAGCGAGTCGGGGACGACCCGTCGGGCGACGACCACGGCATCGACATCCGCACGGTCGCGCACTGCCGCGTAGATGGCCTGAGCGTTGCCGTGCCACTGGTTCGGTCTGCCGAGGCCGAAGACCCACAGGTCAGAGCGTTTGGGCACGAAACGGTCGACCAGGAAGACAAGTGGGGAGAGGGCGGCCAACGACCACACCACGAGCTTGGTCCGTATTCGGTGCGGCACGTCAGCGCCTCCATCAACAGGCAGTCCGGGCAGGGCGCACGGCGGAGAGAATGGTACTCGATGCACTCCCGCCTCTCAAGAAAGTGTAGCGCCTCCGTTACCAGGGCGGGCACACCACTGGGACCCGGCGAAGCCTGGCCGTGTGCTAGAATGTGCTTGGTATCTACCGGTCGCCAGCGAACGATCACACCTCAGTCGCAGCACAGACTCATACCCCGAAGGGCCGGATCATGACCTCCACAACCTCCCGCCTCTGCACTGTCTGCGGGCTGGCGCGACTTGCACTGGCGGTCTCGCTCGCGTGTTCGTTCCCGCTTACCGCTCCAGCATCGGCGCATGCCTCTTCGACCTTCTCGATCCAGGGAAAGGGCTGGGGCCATGGTATCGGCTTAAGCCAGTGGGGCGCCCGGGGCTTTGCGGAGGTCGCCGGATACACTCACGATCAGATCCTCAAGCACTACTATCAGGGTTCGACGCTTTCCACCACGCGACCCAAGACGCTCACCGTCAACCTTGATTCCGCGCGCGGGAATCGCTCCTCTTGGATCGTGCGCGCCGGCGTCGCAGGCAGGCGTCTCGTCGTCAACGGCGTGACGGCACCCGCCGATGCCTCGTTCCGGTTCTACCCGTCTGGATCGTCGGTGGAAGTCCGGGACGCTGCGACTGGCGCACTATGGCGCACGTTTGCCGGTCCCGTGCGGGTAGCCCAGAACGGTCCGCTTGTCGAGTACACCGAAGAGAACCACCCTCTCGTGACGTATGCGGGCAGATGGAACCGGGACGTTTCGAGCGTCCACTCTGGCGGGGGATACGCGTACTCGAGCACTTCAGGTGCGACCGCCACCATACGTTTCCGTGGAACGTCTGTCGCATGGATCGGTCCGAAGACACCCTCCTATGGCCGAGCCGAAGTCATCCTGGACGGAAAGAGCCAGGGCATCGTGACCCAGTACGCCTCCTCGGTGTCCTATCAGCAGACCATCTGGTCGATCGGCGGCCTGCCCGAGGGCGAGCACACGCTCGTCATTCGCCCGACAGGCACCAAGGACAGTGTGAGCACGGGTACGACGATAGTGCTCGACGCGTTTGACGTGAGAGGGGCAGCAGCCTCCGTCAGGGACGCTGCTTTGCTACAGATCGTCGGCACTTCGGGACCATTCGACCGTACCTACGTCCGCTATCGGGGCGTGTTCCGCATCCAGCCCGAGTCGGGCCGGGTGCGCCTGCTGAACGAGATTGATGCCGAGTCGTACCTGTACGGTGTCGTCCCGCGTGAGATGCCTTCCTCGTGGCATATGGAGGCCCTCAAGGCCCAGGCGGTCGCCGCACGCTCCTATGCGTACACGGAGACACGGAGCGAGCTCTACTGCACCGTGTACAGCCAGGTCTATCACGGTCACTCGGTCGGCGCAGACCGTGCGAAGCCGACCATGCACGAGGCCGCACGCACGAACTCCGCGGTGAACGCCACGTGGCGACAGGTCGCACGGTCCGGGTCCTCGATCGTCAGGGCGTTCTTCTTCGCTTCTTCGGGCGGGCACACCGCCAACGTGGAGGACGTCTGGGGCGGAAGCCCCCGCCCTTACCTGACCGGCGTGCCCGACCCCTACGAGGCCATCGTGTCGCCGGCTACCGGAGCCCCGTGGGCGACCTCTTGGGGCGCTCCGGTCTCCTACAGCGGCACCTCGCTTGCCAGTGCGCTCAGGCTCGCGTCTCCGGTCATCTCGACGGTCCCGAGCGTGGCCAAGAGCGGACACGTGCGCAGCGTGAGCATCACGATGGCGAACGGTTCGAAGACCACGATCAACGGCGACACCTTCCGCAGCCGTCTCGGCCTGAGATCGACCATGTTCACAATCAACGGAGACAGTGCGCTGTCGGTGCCCGGCTATGATCCGAGTGCGCGCTTCGAGCAGGATGACGGGCGGATCTCTTACGCCGGCGGATGGGTGACGGGATCCGGTACTGTCCACTCGGGTGGAAGCTACGCTTACTCCAACACGGCCGGCTCCACCATCAAGCTGCGTTTCCGCGGAACGTCTATCGCGTGGATAGGCCCGAAGGCCCCCTCCTACGGCCGTGCGGAGGTCTTCGTCGACGGTAAGACCCGGGGCATAATCAGCCAGTATGCGGCCTCGGCTTCGTACAAGCAGACTGTCTGGTCGATCAGCGGCCTCCCGGAGGGCGAGCACACGCTTCTGATCCGGGTTCTCGGCACGAAGGACGCGGCAAGCTCTGGTGTGGTGATCGTCGCCGACGCGTTTGATGTCGGTACCGCGATGGTGCCCCTTACCCTTTCAGATGTGGCCCAGTCCGCCCGCTTCCAGGAGAGTGACTCGCGCCTCGGGTACTCCGGCACGTGGCATTCCGGCGCAGGATCGGCCCATTCCGGTGGAGCCTACGTCTACTCGTCAACGCTCGGTTCTACCGTCAAAGCCACGTTCCGCGGCACGTCAATCGAGTGGATCGGTCCGAAAGCG
>JACUUN010000138.1 GCA_014859265.1 Coriobacteriia bacterium | reverse complement strand
TGATCATGTCGTCGCGGTACTCGCCGAGTATGTGGACGAGCTCGACGAGGACTGACTTCGCAGCCTCAACAGCATCAGGCGGATAGTCTGCAGCGCTTCTCACCAAGATGGCCTCAGCTCTCGCACAAGCACCTCTTCGGCCGCCTCTTCGCTGCGTCCGGACATCGACTGCAGGTCGAGGTAGAGTTGCACGGGTGAAACAACGCGATTCCCGTACAGGACGCGAGACTGTTGGAAGACGCCCTGATCGTAGGGCTCCAGCAGAAGGACGTTGCCACCCGTATCGACGGGTTTGAGCTCCACACCAGCAACCGTCTCGAGCTTCGACTCCACGTAGACCGTCGACCGGTTGTACCTGACCCTCGGTGAGGACATGCGAGCGCCTGAGAAACCGGTCAGGGCGTAGCGCACCTGATTCTCATCACACCAACTCGCGATGGCCAGCTCGGCCTCCTCGGTACCGGCCATGGTGTAGTACTCGCCGACGCTGTTCTTCTTGTACGAGTACACCTTTGCCCATTCCATCAGAACCCGCTCTGGATCAGCGAGCTTGATGCCGTCCTCGGTGGACAGAAGCCACTCTCGTTCCTCGAGTTCCTTCTTGACCTTGGACACAAGGCCGAGGCTCACTTCTGCAGCAGAAGCGAGTTGTTGAACCTGCCACGCCCGCGATTCACTCAGCATGAGACGAATCACGCGGGATGACTTCGGCGAGAAGACCGACACCCGACTGCGCTGTTCTTTGAAGGTGTTCTCAGGCGAGACTCTCTCCACGTACGAATCGCCGAATGCCAGCCTGCAGTTCCCGACCAGATCCAGATACCCCGTCTCGTCCTCGCGGCAGATGCGAGCGCTAGCCTCAGATACGTACGGGGCGAAGAAGACAGGATATGCATCGCTCACTCGAGAGTCGGAGCGCATTCGCCTGAGTTGGTCGATCGCCTCTCGTGTACGACGGGGCTGACCACTTGACTTCGCCTCGACAAGCATCGTCTGGCCGCGGCCCAGAACCTTCAGGTCCACAACCAAGTCCGCCGTCATCCCGTTCGTCAGGCGAACCTCACGTTCCACGCGGCTTATAGTGGAACGTGGAACGTTGTCCAGGCACCTCTCGAGTGCCTCGGGGAACCTCTCTATGACTTCTTGTACTTTCACTCTAATTGACTCTTTCACCGTCTGGTGAAACCGACCATATCAGTGAAACCACTCTCCTGTCAACACTGCGCCGGGACACGTGCGCCCTGCCCGGACGATGAGTGGCGTGGCGAGCCCTACGTCTATCTTCGATAGCCCGCCGTCGACGAAAGCCACCGCGCACGGTTCGGCCAACTCGTGCGGAACCTTCTCAATCCGGTACCGCCCATCGCCAGCACGGAACTCCTCGCGCATCGCACGCGCGATGCCGAGCGTGGACTTGAAGTAGTCCTCACGCAGGTCCTCGGCGACCAGGAGTGCGTTCTCCGCGATGCGCACGAAGAGATCCGGGTCGTGGTTGAGTTGTTCTGGCCTGACGGTGTCCACATTCCCCCCACACAGGGTCGGCGCACAGAATATGCGCAGCTAGTGTGATTGTCGGCACAGTTGAAAGGGGGGGGTTGAGCCAATCGAGCAGCTAACACAGGCCGTGCTGACCGCGGTCAGCCCTTGCAGCGGCTGATCGTCTCCGCTACTTCCTTGGCAGGCAAGCGCGCGCCGGCAGCGATCATGTCTTCGATCGCATCTATAGCCACCGTTGGCTCCAGCGCGCCCAGTGCCACCAATCGTTCAATCACCCAGAGAACGCCATGAACCTCCAGACCGGCTGCCTCGGCCACCCCTTGAAGGTGACTGTCTCCTGTCACAAGGACCGCACCGGAGTCAATTGCGACGACAAGGGTTGAGTAGTCGGGAACTGATGACCGCGCGCTTCGCTGGCGAAACGAGTAGACCTGCGCGATCTGCTCCGGCGAGATCGAGTGAGCAACGACCCCAAGTGACTTCAGTCTTGAGCCCAGCGAATTATGCTTGAGCTCGTGAATCACGAAATCGGTCGTCTCGAGGCCAAGCGGGATGAATGACTCTGGGCTGACAAGACCAGCGGCATCGAGATCGATCCATATGTTCGCGTCAGCAACAAGCACCGGTCTCGAGTCCCTCGTGTTCGAGCTGGAATTCGCTCATGAAGTCCTCGAGCGGTCGGTCAAGGAGTTCCGATGCACGGGAACGCGAGACGACCTCCTCGGCAAGGGCAGTGAACAGCAGCCGTTCGAACCGGGTGGGCCGCGCCCCCTGCACGTAAGGGTCGCCAGGTTCTTGTTTGCGCCAGCCACGCTTGCCGAACTCAATCCAGAACGACTTGAAGTACGAGTCCGAGACTATGCCCAGATCGTGGGCACGAACCACGATGGCCTGCATGCTGAGCCCGTAGTGATGCTTGAGGAGGTGCAGGGTCGAGACATCAAGCTTGCTCCGTCTGCTCGAGAGCTCACGCAGCACCATTGCTCTCGGGAACAGCATCGCGCCGGCAAACCGGTGCAGCACCTTCTCGCCGTCTCTTCCGGCCGGCACGTCGAACAACAGATGACCGAGTTCATGAAGCAGATCGAATCGCTGGCGATCAGCTGAGTAATCGCTGTTGATGACGACAACCGGCGCCGAGCCATCCGCGACCACGAGGCAGCCATCGAATCCCTCGATGCCTGACACTGCCCACACTTTGATTCCCCGTGCCTCGAGCAACTCACCGACGTTCTCGATCGGATCCAATCCGAGTTCCCAGCGCTCGCGCAGTAGATCCGCGGCGAGCTCTGCCTCTTCGCCGGTGGAGAGCACTTCCGGCAGCCCTTCGGGGCGCTCGAATAGAGGCGCCTCGAGATTCCAGGGCTTCATGAGGGATTCGAGCTCAAGGTATCGCTCGAGCCAGTCTTCGATCCGCGCCAACAGCATTCTCTGCTGCCGCACGCCCATAGTCGACTTCTTGCGCCA
>JACUUN010000137.1 GCA_014859265.1 Coriobacteriia bacterium | reverse complement strand
GCGCGCTCTACGTGCGCAAGGGCGTGCGGCTCGCTGCGGTGACGTTCGGGGGCGGGCAGGAGCGCGGGCTGCGCTCCGGCACCGAGAACCTACCCGGCATCGTCGGCATGGGCGTGGCGGCCGAGATCGCCGCCGAGGAGCTGCCTGCCGAGAGCGCTCGTCTCACGATTCTGCGCGACCGGCTCATCGAGGCGGTGCTCGCCACCATCGCGGATGCGCATCTGAACGGGCATCCCGCCGAGCGCCTGCCCAACAACGCGCACTTCCGCTTCGACGGCATCGAGGGCGAGTCGCTCCTCCTGTCGCTTAAGGACGCGGGCATCTCGGTGTCGACCGGTTCGGCGTGCTCCTCCAAGACGCTGGAACCCTCGCACACGCTCATCTCCTGCGGGCTCCTGCACGAAGAGGCGCACGGCTCGCTCGAGATCACCTTCGGGCGCTTCAGCCGCGAGACGGACGTGGACCGGGTCATGGAGGTGCTCCCCGGTGCCGTCGATCGCCTGCGGCGCATGTCCCCCCTCTACAAGACGGAGTAGGAGCCTCACCATGAAGTCGACCCAGTATTCGGAGAAGACGCTCGACCACTTCCGCAACCCCCGCAACGTCGGCACGCTGGAAGGCGAGAACGTGGCCATCGGGCGCGTCGGCAATCCGGTGTGCGGCGACCTGATGGAGATGTACGTGCGCGTCGTCGACGACCGGATCGACGGCATCAAATTCCAGACGTTCGGGTGCGGCTCGGCCGTGGCGACCTCGTCGATGATCACCGAGCTCGTCATGGGCAAGACGCTCGACGAGGCGATGGAGGTCACCCGCGCCGATGTCGCCGACTCGCTCGACGGGCTGCCGCCGATCAAGATGCACTGCTCCAACCTCGCGGCCGACGCGCTGCACGACGCCATCAAGAACTGGCGCTCGGGCACGAGGCTCAAGCCCCTGGCTGCCGAGGAGATCGCCACCTCCGGCGCCGGGTGTGGCACTCGAGAGGCGACTGTGATCGAGGGCGTGGACGACTACGAGGATGCGGGTGTCTACAAGCGGGTCGACGATCCTTCCGCACTGGCCGACAAGCGTGTGCTCGTGCTCGACAAGGGCGTGGCCTCCGCCGAGCTCGCGCTCACGCTCACCGAGTTCACGCCGCGGGTGGTCTTCCTGACCGAGCTCGACGTCCTCGGCCTGCCCGAGGAGCTTGCCGGCCGTGTCAAGCGCTCCGACGTCAAGGTGCTCTTCCAGTCGCGCTTGCTCGCGATCCGCGGTGAGGGCGAGGTCGAGAAGGTGCTCGTGCACGATCTGGACGAGGACGACGAGTACGAGCTCTTTGTCGACGCGGTCGTGCTGCTCGAGCCGTAGGCGCGTTCGCGTGCACGAAAACTAGCTGCAAGGAAACTTCTTGCACAGAAACTTCACTTGCAGGAAGTTTTCTTGTATGCTGACCGCATGCTGTTCCTGAACCGGACAGACGAGATCGCCACACTCGAATCCCGATGGTCGAGCGGCACTGCGGAGCTGCTCATCATCTGGGGCCGTCGACGAGTGGGCAAGACTGAGTTGCTCGCTCGCTTCGTGAAGGACCGGCGAGGCCTGCTCTTCGAGGCGACCGCCGGGACCACGGCCGATCACCTCCGCGACTTCTCGCGAGTACTCGGGGAAGCAGCCGGACGTCCTCTGCTGAGCGAACAGGTTCTTTCATCGTGGTCCGCAGCGCTTGCGGCGGTCGAGGAGTATGCGACCGAGCGTACCGTGATCGCGCTCGACGAGTTCCAGTACCTCGTCCAGGCCGATTCCGAGCTGCCCTCGCTTCTCGCTCGTTGGTGGCGAGAGCGAGGACGGCACCTGCCGCTCGTCCTGGTGCTCTCCGGCAGTGAAGTCTCCTTCTTCGAGCGGGACATCCTCGGCCATTCATCCCCGCTCTACGGCCGCAGGACCGGTCAGATGCAGCTGGCGCCGTTCACGTATCGCGATGCCGCGCTGTTCGTGCCAGGGTGGTCTGCGGTCGACCGTATCCGAGCGTATGCCGTGTGGGGCGGGATGCCCTACTACCTGGACCGCATCGATCCCGATCGGTCCCTCGCCGAGAACATCCTGAGCACTGTGCTCGCACGTGACGGGATTCTGCGTGAAGAGGCCCGGTTGCTGCTCTTCCAAGAACTCGCCGAGCCTCGCCTGCACTTCTCGGTGTTGCGTTCGCTCGCAGGCGGGGACACGCGTGTAAGCGAGATTGCGAATCGCACCGGTGCCGACACGGTGACCGTCAGCCGCGTGCTGGACACTCTGCTTTCGCTGATGTTGGTCCGGCGGATCGTGCCGGTCACTGCTACCCTGCGCGGCCGCACGAAGCGCACGTCGTGGGAGATCAGCGACCCCTATCTTCGTTTCTGGTTTCGGTTCGTACTCCCGTTCGAGGAGCGGCTGCAGCGTTCCGAGGACCAAGTCCGCCACCTTGAAGACGCCATCATGCCGAAACTCGATGAGTTCGTCGCCCGTCCCATCTTCGAGAACATCGCTCAGGAGTACGCCCGGCAGCGGTTCGACGTCGCCGATGTGGGCACGTGGTGGGGCAAGGTTCCGACGGGGCAGGGGCGGACGACCGAGACGCGCGAGGTAGATGTCGTAGGCATCCGGCCGGATGGTTCGGTCGCACTGCTCGGTTCATGTAAGTGGAGCGACGCACCGATGGGCGTGGCGGAAGATGCGCTGCTCTCCCGTCTCGAACCTCACGTGGGCGAGGTGCTGTCCACCGAGCCCCCGGTGCGCGTCTTCTTTTCGCGTAGCGGCTTCGACGGTGCGCTTACCAGACTCGCCGCCACCGATCCCGAGCGCTACGTCCTCGTTACAGCCGCGGACCTCTATGAGGACCCCGCCCTTCTGCTAGAATCCCTCTAGTCCGGCGCGCGGCGGCAGGCCGCCAGCGCACGCACGCCGGACCACCTGGGGACGCGCGAAAGGGAGGCCATGGACGGGCTACTCGATCCGATCACCTCAAGC
>JACUUN010000040.1 GCA_014859265.1 Coriobacteriia bacterium | reverse complement strand
GATCAACATCAAATCCGGGGGGCGCGGACGAATGTCGACCCTGCTGGCCGGCGTCCACTTCGCTACAGCAGGTCGTGTGGTCGGCGAAGGGGCTTCCCGAGGGCGAGCACACGGTCGTGATTCGGGTTGCGGGGACGCGGGAGCCGTCAAGCAGCGGCAATCTGATCGTCATCGACGCATTTGACGTCGCCAACGAGAATCGGCCGGACCTGTCCGGCACAGGGTTGCCGTTCACCGGCTGGGCCGAGGAGTCGGACGCGGCCGTGCGCTACCTGGGGGCTTGGCATCCGGGCACGAGCCAGGTACACTCCGGCGGCGGATACACGTATGCATACAGCCCGGACTCGTATGCGGTCATCGAGTTCACCGGCACCTCGATTTACTGGATCGGACCGAAGGCGTCCTCGTACGGCCGGGCAGATGTCTATCTGGACGGGGTGAAGCAGGGCACGGTGAGCCAGTACGCGGCTACGACGGCGTTCCAGCAGGTCATCTGGTCGAAGACGGGTCTTTCCAGCGGGACACACACCCTTGTCATCCACGTCACCGGAACGAAACAGACGGCCAGCAGCGGGAACATCATCGTGCTCGATGCGTTCTCGACAGACCGTCCGCCACGCCAGCTTGCCCCTGCCGTCTTCGAAGAGAGCGCTCCTGAGGTGCGCGAAGCGGGGTCGTGGGTTCGCGGAACATCCGCAGCCTACTCCGGAGGCGGCTACACATACGCTCGCACGACCGGTTCCACGCTACGCATGTCGTTCACGGGCACGGCGGTCGCATGGATCGGGCCGAGGACGTCCTCGTACGGCCAGGCAGACGTCTATCTGGACGGAGTGAAGCAGGGAACGGTGAGCCAGTACGCGTCAGCCGTGTCCCTCGGACAGACAATCTGGGAGACAGAGGGCCTGGAGGACAGGTTTCACACGCTTACCATCAGAGTACTGGGGACCGCCGAACCTGCGAGTTCAGGGAAGATCATAGTGGTCGACGCGCTGCGAGTACTCGCGCCCACGCCCACGGATGCGATCACGATTCTCGAGGAGACATCCTCCGGTGTGACCCGCACGGGCACGTGGGTTCTGGCGTCCAACTCACTGTTCTCTGGCCGCGGGTACGCGTACTCTCGCACAGCAGGCTCGCGCATGACCGCGCGGTTCACAGGCGAGGCGGTCACGATCATCGGGCCCAAAGGCCCTGGCTACGGTCGGTTCGACGTCTACGTTGACGGGGTCAAACGGGGTACTGTTTCACAGTACGCAATCGGTCTGATTCACCAGCAGCCTCTGTATACAGTCACGGGATTGGCCCCAGGTCAACACACGGTCCAGGTCCGCGTGCTCAATACGAAGGATGCTGCCAGCGCGGGCACGACTGTCGTGATCGACGTATTCGATGCGGCACGGCAGCGCTAGGAAGCTTCGTCACACCTCTGCGGGCTCGCGGGTGAACTCGGGGGCGACCTGCGTGAAAAGTCGCACCGACGCCACGCAATCACCCACACGGGCGGTGTTGATGAGCGCATCGATGCGCTCATCGAAGTCGTCCGGCAGGATCTTCAGGGCGTTGACACGCATGATCTTCTCGCGGTCGGTGTCGAGGAGGTCCTGACCGGTGTGAACCAGGGTCTCGTGTAGCTTCTCGGCAGGCCTGAGTCCCACGAACTCGATCTCTGCGTCCACGCCGCTGAGCGTGATCATCTTGCGGGCGAGGTCGACGATGCGTACTGGCTCGCCCATCTCGAGCACGAACAGCTCGCCACCATCACTGATCGCTTGTGCCTGAAGAACCAGGCGCGCTGCCTCCGGAATCGTCATGAAGTAACGGGTGATCTCGGGATGCGTGACGAGCAGAGGGCCGCCCTTACGCAGCTGCTCCTCGAATATCGGAATCACACTGCCGCGGCTGCCGAGGACGTTGCCGAAGCGCACAGCGCTTGCCTTGATGAGGCCTCTGCGTGACGCGTGAATGGTCAGCATCTCCGCGACCGCCTTGGTGGCGCCCATGACGCTGGAGGGCATGACGGCCTTGTCTGTCGAGATGAGCACGAAGTGGTCGACGCCGACTGCCTCGCATGCCTCGATGACGTTGCGCGTGCCCCAGATGTTCGCCTTCACGGCCTCGTCGGGTTCGAGCTCCATGATCGGGACGTGCTTGTACGCTGCGGCGTGCAGCACGATCGAGGGACGCTCTTTCCCGATGAGCTCCGTCACCTTGCGGGCGTCGCGCACGTCGCAGATGTGCATCCTCGGCACGTCCGGCGCGGTCCTGCGCAGCTCGAGGAACATCTCGTAGGTCCGGCTCTCGTCGATGTCGATGAGGAGCAGGCGAGACGGGCCGAGGTTGATGACCTGCCGGCATAGCTCGCTGCCGATGGAGCCGGCAGCGCCCGTCACGGCGATCACCCGGCCGGCGATCGTCTCGGAGACCTGCTCGACATCGATGGGCACCGGCTCCCGGCCCAGCAGGTCCTCGACATCGACCTTGCGCAGGTCGGCAACGCCCACGCTCTTCTTCTCGAGCGTCATCGACTCGACGATCCGGGTCTTGATCCCTGCCTGCGTGCAAGCGTCGAGGATACGGCGGCGCTGCTCGGTGCTCGCTGACGGAACGGCCACGAGCACCTCGTCTACCTCATGCTCGCGCACCACTGCGGGGATGTCATCGACTGCGCCCAGGACACGCACGCCACGGATGATGCGGTTGGCGATCGAGGGGTCATCGTCGATGAACCCCTCTACGTGCATGAGCAGGTCAGGCTGGTTCTCGATGTCGCGCAGCAGCAGGGAGCCCGCATCGCCCGCGCCGACGATCAGCACGTTGCGCGCCGAGGGCGAGCGTCCTTGTGTCTGGAAGTAGGAGAGCAGCCGGCCGAAGGAGCGGACCGAGGCCGATCCGATGAAGACAAACGCGCTCATGATGACCAGGGCGCCGAGCGGCACCGGGCGCAGCTCGCCGGGCTGCGTGATCAGGAGGACGCCGATGGAGAGCACCGCCAGGCCGATTGCGATACCCGTGGCCAGCTTGACGATCATGTCCACACCCACGTAGCGCCAGACGTGGTGATAGAGGCGCAGTACGTAGAAGACGATAGGGAAGACCACGCTTGCGGCCAGCGCCACAACACTCACGTTGCCGAGGAACTCAGGGGTGACCGATCCGCCGAACCGGGCCCAGTAGGCCAGAAGCGTGGAGATCCACACGATGATGATGTCGAGCACGACAAAGGTCGCCGTCTGGACGAAACTCAGGCGTCGCGTGCTACTGGCACGCCCGCCGGAGCGTCCTTGCGTCTGAGGCGTCATCTCGTCGCCACCGTCATCACCTTGCGCAGCGCTTCGGCCGTGTCGTACATGTCGTCGTCTCCGAGCGTCGGGTGCACGAGGAGCATGAGGGAGGTCTCGCCGAGTTGGCGTGCGACGGGGAGTCGTTCCGCAGGCGAGAGTCCCGCATCACGGAACGCCTGCTCACGATAGATCTCCGGGCAAGTGCCCGTGAAGCACGGTACGCCCTCGGCCATCACAGCCTCAGCGATACGGTCACGGCTCCAGCCTTCACACAGCCGCTCGGGTTTCACGAATGCGTAGTACTTGTAGTAGGCGTGACCGAAGTCCCCGCTGGGAAGCGTGACGCGCACCGCCTCGAGCTCCGCCAAGGCCTCGTCGAGGATTCGCGCCGAGCGTCGGCGCCTCTCGACCCACGATGGCAGGTGCGCCAGGCCTCTACGCCCGAGGACGGCCTGCATCTCCGTCATCCGCCAGTTGGTGCCGAACGTGTCGTGCACCCAGCGGAAGGCGACGCCGCTTCCCGGACCCGCTCCCCGTGTCTTCGAGTAGGACTTGCCGTGGTCCTTGAGCGACCACGCGCGCTCCCAGAGCCCGGAGTCGGACGTGACGAGCATGCCCCCCTCGCCGCCGGTGGTGACGATCTTGTCCTGGCAGAACGAGAACGAACCGAAGACGCCCATGGTACCGATGGGGCGACCCTTGTACGTGGCCCCCAGGGCCTGTGCACAGTCCTCGATGACCGGGACACCCGCGGCATCCGTCACCTCGAGGATGGCGTCCATGTCGCACGGCCACCCTCCAAGGTGCACAACGATGACCGCGCGCGTGCGGTCAGTGAGGGCCACTCTGATCGTGTCGGCGGTGACGTTCTGGCTAACCAGGTCGACGTCCGCCATCACCGGCATAGCTCCCCGCATGACGGCGGCACTTGCGGTGGCGATGAAGGTGCGGGGAGACACGATGACTTCGTCACCATGGCCGACTCCGAGCACCGTGAGGGCGGCCTCGAGGGAGACGGTCCCGTTTGCCAGGGCGATTGCGTGAGAGATGTCGTGCGCTGCAGCGAACTCGCGCTCGAACTCGACACCCTCGGTGCCGGTCCAGTAGTTCACGCGTCCCGAGAGCAGCACCCGCGAAACCGCAGCGGCGTCGTCGTCGTCGAAGTACGGCCATGGAGGTACGGGCGTGTCTCGCACGGGTCTTCCGCCGTCGATGGCGAGTGCGAAACGATTATCAGACATCGGGGACACTCCTGGTGGAGGGCGTTTGGAGACCACGTGTCTGCCGCTGTCCCGGACCGCGGGTCGCACGCCGGAAAAGTGCCGCAGACCGTGAGTCACTATAGCAGAGGAGCAGGGGAGACCTCACTTCTGCAGCAGCTCCCGGTAGACATTGCCGAGCCCCTCCCAGATCTGCTCGGGGGTGAACTCCTCGGCCACGCGACGCCGGGCATGCGATCCCATCGTGCGTGTTTCCGCAGGGTCGGAGAGCACGTGGCGGAGCGCAGCGGTCAGCGCTTCGACATCGCCGCAGGGAACGACGAGCCCGGTTGCGCCGTCCTCTACCGAGTCGCGTGCGCCGGTTGCATCGGTCGTGACGGTGGGGCGTCCGGCAGCGGCTGCCTCGAGCGGAGTGTTCGGGAATCCCTCCCGGTGCGACGGCAGACAGAGCGCGTCCATGAGCTGGTAGTAAGGGGCCGTCTCCGAAACGAACCCGGTGCGAACCACGCCCGGGTGATCGAGCAGGACCTGGCGTGTGAACTCGGGGAGTGGGTCGCCACCCTCCGTTTCGCCGACGAGTAGCAGTCGTCGTGACGGATCCTCGGCGTAGAGACGCTCGAACGCGGTGGCGAGTTCGACGATGCCCTTGTCACGTGTGAGTCGGCCGATGAAACCAATGGTGGGAGAGTCGGAGGACAGGCCGTGCGCCGTGCGCAGGCGGGCGACCTCCTCCACCATCCGCTCGTCGGGCTCGAAGCGCGCGATCTCAACCCCGTTGCTGCTCCCGGAGCCGATGACGAGTGTCTTTTCCCGACGTACGAGTCCCGCCTCCACAGCTTGGTCCCTCAGGCTATGGCTCACGCAGACGACAGAGTGCGCGCATCGACACGCGAGCTTCTCCGTGAGCGTGAGTATGGCGCGGGTGGTGCCCCTGGAGGTCTCGAGACGAAGGCCGCGCAGCACGTAGACCCGAGCGCGAACACCTGTGAGCCACGCCGCCAGCATCCCCACGAGCCCAGCCTTCGGGGTTCCGGCGTTCACCACGTCGGGACGAATCTGTCGCATCACCGACACCATGGCAAAGAGCGAGTGCACGTCGCGCAGGGGTGACGTCTGTCGGTTCATCGACACTTCGTGAACGGTCACGCCCTCCCGCGCTGCGACGTCCGCCAGTGCAGGTCCAGGCGTGCATGCGAGGTGCACGTCGAAACCCTGCTGCGCGAAGTAGGCGAGCTGCCCGCGCAGGAGGGTCCACGCGCTCAGTGGGACCGTGACGCAGTACAGGACGGTGGGCCGCGCGTCGGTCCCGGATGCCGCACGGCTCATCATCTGGCTACCCGGAGCAAGATACCCGCCGTCTGCTCGGCCCGCTTCACCCACGAATGCTCGCGTTCGACCGCCTTCCGGCCGCGCTCACCCATGGCGCGGGCGGCCTCGGGGTCCTCGGCAAGTGTGCGCACCGCGCGCGCTATCGCACTTGGGTCCTCGGGCGGGATGACGATGCCGCACTGCTCGTCGCGCAGCAGCTCGGACTGACCCGGGAAATCGGTGGCTACCACGGCAACGCCGCACGCCATCGCCTCGTAGAGCTTGAGCGGGGAGAGTCCGGTGTTCGAGCGTCCGCGATAGTCCGTCATGGGGACAAGGGCGGCGATGCTCCCGCAGAGAATGCCCGGGATGTCGGTGTAGGGCCTCCGGCCCAGGTAAACGACACGCTCGTTCTTGCCGGCAGCCTCGAGCACCATCTCGCGCTGCGCTCCGGCCCCTGCGATCAGCAGTGAGACATCATCGGGCCATTCGGGCAGCCCGACCGCCTCGAGCACGTGCGGGATGCCCTGCCAGACGGCAAGCGCTCCGACGAACGTGACGTAGCGGTCGGGCAGGCCGTCGGGGGGTGATGCTTCGGGCTGGAAGAGCCGGTGGTTCGCGGCGTTCGGGACCACGAACACGCCGTGCCGACCGGTCTCCTCGGCTAGCCATCTCTGTAGCCCGGGCGTGACTGTGACCAGTGCGTCAGCGCGCCGGTACTGCGTGCCCATCATCCACTCGAAGAGCGGCCTGAGGTACCGTGTCCTCGGCCATGCGATGAAGAGGTCTTCGTACGGGCCGTTGACCTCGAGCACCGTCGGGATACCTCTTCGGCGTGCCCACAACAAGCTCAGGAGCGTGGCGAAATGCGCACGGTAGTACACCACATCCGCGCCACGTGCCTCACGCTGCATCCGCCTCTGTGTCCGTACGAACTCGCATGCCCGCACGAGCGGTCCGTAGCGTTTGAGGTGTCTCGGCTCGTAGAGGGTGACGGTGTGACCGAGTTCCTTCAGTCCGCCGACGATCTCGTGCACGTGTGCGTAGCTCGCCTGCCCCTCCTTGGTGACCTGAAGGCAAAGGTAGGCGATATCGAGCGTGCGCTCGCCCGGCTGGTCCGATAACCCGGACGCCTGTGCGGCGCTTTCCATCAGAGGCCCCGCCTGTCGGGACGGTTGACCGCGTACCACTCGAGCGTGCGACGCAGCCCCTCCTCGAAGGAGACCGAGGGGTGGTAACCGAGGACGTCGAGCGCGCGCTCGATGGCAGCCTGCGAGTAGCGGACGTCGCCGACGCGGGATTCGGCGAAGATGATTTCGCTGGTGCGGCCGGTCAGTGTGCCGAGGGTCTCTATGACGTCGAGCAGGGTTATGCGATCTCCGCACGCTACGTTGATCGCCGAGCCGTCGAGGCGATCAACCTTCAGTGCGAGGAGGTTCGCTCGGACGACGTTCTCAACGAAGGTGAAGTCGCGCGCCTGGGTACCGTCGCCGTGGACGGTGAACGGCTTGTCGTCCAGCGCCGCGGTCATGAACTTGGCGATCACGCCCGAGTATTGTGAGGTCGGGTCCTGTCGGGGCCCGAACACGTTGAAGTAGCGGATGGCCAGCGTCTCCATACCGTAGATATCCGCGAACACCTTCGTGTAGTGCTCGCAGGCGAGCTTGGACACTGCGTAGGGAGACGTGGGGTTCGGAGTGATACCCTCGTGCTTCGGCAGCTGCTCGCCGTCGCCGTAGACCGATGACGATGACGCGAGGACGACGCGCCGGACACCCGACTTATGCGCGGCGCTCAGGAGCTTGAGCGTGCCGCCGACATTGACCTCGTTCGTCGTCACCGGCGCCTTGACCGAGCGTGGCACTGAGGGCAGGGCAGCCTGGTGTAGCACCATGTCGACGCTGCTGACGGCTTCCTCGACAGTCTCCAGGTCGCGGATGTCTCCCTCGATCACCTCGATGTCCCCAAGGCAGTGCGTCAGGTTCTCCCGCCGTCCGGTAGCGAAGTTGTCGAGTACTCGCACGCGATAGCCGCCGTCTGCGAGCAACCCGTCGACGATGTTGGAGCCGATGAACCCGGCGCCGCCGGTGACGAGGACCATAGGTGTAGCCATCTAGCTGTCTCCTGCCTTCTCGGGAGTGTGTGTGGTGCCAGCACCGATGGCACGCACCCGGATCTGTTCGATGTGCATCCCCACGAACAGAGAGAAGATACCGACGATCATGACGTACGTCGAGGGGATTTGGGTCAGCGCAATAAACGCCAGGAATACCGCGCCTGCGCCTACGAACCGGTCGGCTCCGTCGCGCAGCCCGGTGCGCATGAGCCAGGCGAGGTAGAACACCCAGGCGCCAGCGTAGAGGAAGCCACCCTGGAGCGCAAAGCGCAGGTAGTCGTTGTCCACCGCGGAGCCGAGCATCATTTCCGGAGGCCCGAATGTGCCGAGCACACGCTGCTGCAACAACTCCCACGCCGAGCCCCAGAAGGCGACCCGCCCCGCGAAGTTCCGGTCGGCCTGCACTCCCTCGGTGAGTATGCGCGCTGCCGAGTTGATTCGCTCCGAGAGCGCGGCTATGTACTGCGGGAACACCGCTGCCGCCCCGACGACCGCTCCAGCGGCCAACACAGCGATGAGCGCCCACGTGAGGACACTCTGCCAGCGCACCCGGCGTCTGCTGCGCTCCCGCGACAGCCATCCGACCGCAATGGCCAGGAAGGTCCCGACCATGACGCCACGCGACTGCGTAACGAAGAGGATGGCAAGGGCGGGTACGACGAGCGCGATTCGCTGCCGGGTGAGGACCCTTCCGAAAGCGGCGCAGACGAGCGCCAGCCCACCAAGTGTTCCGAGTACGTTGGGGCTTGTGTACAGGCCGCCGACCCGTCCACGCAGCCAGGTCGTCCCATAGGCCTCAGCCGTGGCGATTTCCCACTGGTCCAGTGCGACCGCGAAGGGCAGAGTGATACCGCGGTTGTTGAGAAAGAGGAGCAGACCGGCGACGGCAGCGATCGACGTCACCAGGACGAGCACGAGGTAGCGGATGCGATCGAGATCTGCGCCGGTACGTGCGACGAGCACGCCGAAGAAGAAGAAAGCGCCGGTGGAGAGTGGGACAATGGCGGCGGTGACGGTTCGGAAGGGATAGTCGATCAGGCTGCCCACCACAGGGAGAACGGCCCCGATGGCCACGAAGAGCGCAGCCGGCGAGCCCCACCGCACGACATCGGCGACGGCCCTGCGAGCACCGCTGTCAACGAGCAACATCGCTCCAGCAAGTGCGATCGTCAGGAGAGGACCGAGACGTAGCAGTCCGACCCCGCCGCCCACGCCGGTACTGAGAACCATCTTGTCCCCGAGGAGTGAGAACGCCACCGCCCACGGGACCACAGCCGCCGGTGCCGCCGCGACGCGCACGACCGCGTACCACGCCACGAGGGCGAGCACCGGGAGCGCATAGAGCGGGCCGAGACCGATAACAACGATTCCAAGCAACGCGGCGGCAGCCGGCACGAGCACATCGCGCGGCGATCCTTCGCCGGGCGGGAATAGCGCAGAGAGCCGCGAAGAGCGGTCGCTTGCCAGCAATGTGCTCACCGCTGCGGCGCGCCCGATCCGAGGAGCACGATCGCACGAAGCGGCATGCGGAGCCTGTCGAGCAGTTCAACGGACTCACGCAGCTGGGTCGTGGTGGTCATTCCCGCACGCACCGCCAGCACCACACCGTCGACCTCCCCGGCCAGGTGACCGGTGTGAGCTCCCCCGAGCACGGGCGCCGCATCTATCACGACAACCTCGGACCTCGATCGCAGCACTCGGATGGCGTCGCGGGCCGCGGGGTCGGCACATGCGGTCACGACCTCCGCCACCTCGGGTCCGTTGGCGGCTCGCATTCGCTCGGCCATCCCGTCGCCCGACGGTCCCCACGACACTGTGGCCACGCGCTCGCCGCGCTCGGCGAACGCCTCTGCCAGTGCGACCGCCACGTCGGCGCTCGGCACTGAGCCCGTAGGAGTTGTGACGGCGAACGCGCGCGCCCGGCCCCCGGGATCTTTCGGCAACGCGACCGCGAGCAACTGCACCGCGTCCGCTGATGAGAGCGCGTCGGTCCCGGAGGCATCGAACACCGGCACGGCGGGGAGTGTCTGGCGAATCATGTCCGCGCGACGCACGCGATCATCTAGTTGCTCCTGGACGAATGCGGCTGCGATTCCGAGGAACAGGCCGAGTGTCAACCCGAGCACGGTATTGCGGGTCAGGCCGCCGTCAGCGGTGCCCGCCTCGGCAGGGCTCACCAACTGCGCGCGAGATGTGTCCATGCCCATCAGGGCCGAGAGATCAGCGAGACGCGAATCCAATGCTGTGGTAGCCCTGCTCACACTGAGCTCGGACAGGTCGAGAGCCGTGGCGTCGAGCCTCTCGAAGAATGTGATGGTTTCGTCGGTCGCCTCTGCCGATGCAGAGCGGACGGCTGCCTGATAACGTTCCATGTCTGCGAGCAGCGCAGTGTTCGTGAGGGTCACGTACGACTCGGCGACGCTGTTCGCGAGCGTGGCTGCCCGTTGGGGGTCGGTATCGGTTGCAGTGAACGCTATCGTCCCGCGGCTCGTTGCCGCTACGGGGGCGATGGTGACGAGCCTTCTGAGCGACTCAACTGACTCACCGGTGGCGTCCGCCGCGAGGGCCACCACCTGTCCGGAGCGCGCCACCTCGAGCTCGCGTTCGAGCGACACGTCAAGTGTCATCGGAGCGATGACGCTCTCTGCCCGGATGGATGGCACGGTCACCACAGCGCGAGATGTCACCTCGTTTGCAGACAGCAGGCTGGCGATGATGGTCGCCACCGTGACCACGAGCGTGACGGCGATGATCGTGATGTGCCGCCTGCTCAACATCTTCAGATAGTCGCGAAGCTCCATGGCGTGACTCCCGTCCGCTGCGGGCCATTCGGGCTCGACATATCAGCATACGGCATGCGTGCTGGGAAGGGGGTTACGTTTGCGTAACGCGGTGCCTGCCCCGGGAGCCCCCTCTGCCGATGCTGATATGATTGCACGGCCGACCCCGACCACATAAGAAAGGGAGACGCGCGTGCCTCTCATCGATAACAGGAACCGCCTGTTCGGGCTCGTCAACCCCATCGACCTGTTCGTTCTGGCGATCCTCGTCACGGCCGCGCTCGTCGCCGCGAACGTGCTGTTCGGCATCTTCGACTCCGGCGATACGTACCTGGTCGACGTACAGTTCGATGTGACGGCCCTGGGTGTGCGGGGATTCGATTCAGGCCAGGTGCAGGTCGGGGACGACGTTTACTCCGCAGTCGCCGGGCGGCTCGGCGAGATCGTCGCTGTCGACGCCTATCCTTCCCAGATTGAGGTCCTGGGCGAGGACGGCCAGACGGTAGTGGTTGAGAGTGAACTGGCGACCGATGTTCGCATGACGGTACGCGGTCGAGGCGCGACCGATTCCCTCGGCTATCTCGTCGGCGGGGTTCGCATCCAGAACAACACCCGGCTGGACATCATGACAGAAGGGCTTGAAGCCGAGCGCGCGTACGTGTCATCTGTCGGACCGGCGAAGGACTGATGAGCGAGACGGCACAACGCATCCTGCCGGCGCGGGCGATCTCTCTCGCCGGCGTCGTGCTGCTCGTCTTCGGGGTCGCCCTGTACGAAGGGCGTGTCGCCTTCGGCCCGCTGCCGCTTGACGCCGTGACACTCACCGTGCCTCTCGCGCTGCTCGCCTCCGTTCCCTTTCTGCGCGCGCGTGGTCTTGAACTCGTTACCGACACCGGTATCGTGGTGCCGGCGCTTGCGTTTCTCGGGTTCGCACTCCTGAGTTGTATCTCGGACGCCTTGAGCGTCGGGACCTTCCTTACCTTCGCGCGTTACCTCAGCTACCTCCTGCTGACAGGCGTGATCGCGATTATCGCCCGGGACGCGGCCGTCCGCCGCTTCATCATGTGGGCCGTCGCGCTCGCGGGCATGGCGACGGTCGCGTACGGGGGTTGGTGGTACCTCACGTCGCTGGTCGAGGTACGCCGTGCGATTGCCAGCGCGGGAGGCGAGGCTCCGGCAATCGCGCTGCGCGTCGTCTCGACCTTCCAGAACGCCAACTTCTACAGCGAGTTCCTTGTACTGCTCATCGCCGCTCTGGGTTATCTCGTGGTCACCGAAGAGCGGTTGCCACGCTGGGTCGCGGCGAGCATGGCGCTTGTGTCTGCCGCGATGCTCCTGCTTACGTACACGCGGGGGAGCTGGTTCGGGCTCCTCGGCGCTGCAGTGATGATTTCGCTTGCTATCGCGCCGCGACGCGCGTGGTCGGTGCTCGCTATCCCGGTAGTCATTACACTCGTATCGCCGACGGTCCAGAACCGTCTGGTGTCATTGATTGCGCTCGATGGGTCCGCCGGATTCCGGCTGCGCCTGTGGCGCGTGGCAGGGGCGGCTATCCTTGCGGCCCCCCTCACCGGATCGGGCATAGGCACGTTCTACGAAGCCTTCGCCGAGGCGGTGACGCGCGACCCCGCGCTTGCTGTCGGTTTCGCGTTCTACGGGGCGCACAACTCCTACTTCACACTTCTCGCGGAGACGGGAGTGTTCGGCGGGATTGCGTTCGTTGCGGTTGTCCTCGCAGCCCTGCGCGTCGCGGCTCGTCCGTTGCTCGATGCGGCTCTGCCGATGTCCGTCCGGATGCAGATCGGAGCGGTTGCGATAGGGCTCGGCGCCTTCGCTCTCAACGCCTTGACGAGCAACTCGTTCCAGCATCCCCAGCCCGCCGTATTCTTCTGGTTGCTCACTGGCGTCCTCATCGCAATCGTAGCCGAGGTCGGCCCGTCTACATCCGAGGCCGATGTGTCCGTCAGCGACCGGGACCATACGGGAGTGCTCGCCCGTCTGGCCCAGGCTTCGGTCTTCGCACGTGTGACGTCGCATGTTGGCGACACGCTTGCCGTCTGGTGGCAGGCGAGCGCGACGCGTGCTGTCCTCGTACGCCCGCCCGCGCACGACTCCTCTCTGGTGCTTTCGAGTTTCGCTGCGCGCGTGGTGCTGGGTGACTCGTCGCGATGAGCTCGCATCCCGGCTTGCCGAGCATGCCCCGCGTGCTCGTCGTCTCCAACATGTATCCCTCGGCGATCGACCGTCGTTTCGGCAGCTTCGTCGCGGATTCGGTGAGGGCGATGCGAGCCCTCGGCGCGGACGTCCAGGCAGTGGTCTCCGCCGATCCGCGCAAGGGGGCGCTGCGCGGCGCGCTGAAGTACACAGGCCTGCTCGTGCGTACTGTTGCGGCCGCTGCACGCGGCGGATACGACGTCGTGCACGCGCACTTCCTCTTTCCGACGGGGATGGTCGCTGCATTGGCGTCGTCCTTTCGCAGGGTCCCGCTCATCGTCTTCGCCCACGGTAGCGATGTGGTGCTCGCCACGCGCGGCTGGCCCGTGGGACCGCTCACCAGGTGGGTGATACGTCGGGCCGACGTTGTGGTCGCCCCGAGCGAGTACCTCGCTGGTGAGATTCGTACCGCGCTCGGCGATCCGGGCGCGCCCGTCGAAATCTGCCCCATGGGCGTGGATATCACGGTCTTTCGTCCGGGAGACCGGCTCGCCGCGCGGACGGATGCCGGTCTGACAGAGGAGGGGCGGACGGTGCTCTTCGCGGGCACGCTCGATGCGAACAAAGGCGCAGGCTGCGAGGAACTGTTGGCGGCCCTGGACACCCCGGTGCTTGTCGATGTGTGGCTGATCGTTGTCGGCGAGGGTCCCTGGCGTGCCCGACTCGAGGAGTATGGCCAGATGGGTACTCTCGGAGGACGTGTCGAGTTCAGAGGATTCGTGAAGCGGGAGGCGCTTGCCGGGTTGATGCGTGCCGTCGACGTTGTGGCAGTCCCGAGCCGACGCGAGGCGCTCGGCCTCGTTGCCCTGGAGGCCCGGTCGTCGGGCACTCCGGTGGTTGCAGCGGCGGTAGGCGGACTCGTCGAACATGTGGAGCCCGGGGTGTCCGGCGAACTCTACGAGCCGGGCGATACCGAGGGTCTGCGGAACGCGCTACTCGCTGTTCTGGGCGAGCCGGGCCGGTACCGGCCCGCATTGCACGCAGACCGCTACACTCTCGAGGGGAGCGCGCGGAGGCTGCTAGCGCTCAGTGCGGCAGCCGTCGAGAGGGGAGGGCACACCGGGTGAAGGTCTGGATCGACATGACTAACTCTCCGCACGTGCTCTTCTTCACGCCGATCATCGCCGATCTTGCCCGTGCGGGTCACGAGGTGACCATCACGGCGCGGGACTACGCGCAAACACTCGATATCCTGAGAATGCGAGGCATTAATGCGACCGTCATCGGGCGTCACCAGGGCCGATCGCTCGTGAAAAAGGCGTGGGGGCTAGCAGCTCGCTCGGCCCGGCTCGTGGCGTTCGGTGCGGGCCGGGGCTTTGATGTCGCTGTCAGCCACAACTCCAACGACCTTGCGGTCGCTGCATGGGCGCTGCGTATCCCGCAGGTCATCATCGGCGACTACGAGCACGCCACCCTCGCCTACAAGATCACCACCCGTCTGGCCACAGAGGTCATGTTCCCCGACGCGATTCCGGCCAAGGCGTTCGTGGCACATGGGGTCCGCGAGGAACGCATCGTGCGCTTCCCGGGACTCAAGGAGCATGTGTACCTCAGCGATGAGCCGGCGGATCAGCCCGTGCGGGAGATGCTCGGGGTGGCCGAAGACGAAATCATGGCTCTACTCCGTCCGCCGGCGACCATGTCGACCTACCATCGTTTCGGTAATGCGCTCTTCGACGCTGTCGTCGAGCGGTGTGCGACGACCTCCGGCGTGCGTGCGGTGGTCGTCCCGAGAACCACGGAACAGGGGGCGGCCCTGCGCCCGGCCATGCCCGTGGGTGCGATTCTGATCGAACACGCACTCGACGGCCCCTCGCTCGTGTCCCAGGCGGACCTCGTCGTCTCGGCCGGAGGTACGATGAACCGGGAAGCGGCCGTGCTCGGGACTCCGGCCTATACCGTGTTTGCCGGAACCCTCGGTGCCGTGGATGCAGAACTCATCCGGAGGGGCCTGCTCACCCGCGTCACCTCGGAAGACGAGATAGTGCTGGAGCACAAGTCCGCAGATCGCGTCGGATGGAGTGTTGAGAACCGCCCCATCGTCCTGGCCGAGATCGAACGTCTCGGCGGCGATGCGCGTTTCGCAGGCCGGAGTCGGAGGAGGGGCTGAGAACGTGCTGAAACGTCTCATCGACATCGTCGCGTCGGCCGTCGGGCTCATCGTTCTGGCGCCGGTTCTTATCGGCGTTGCGGTCGCTATCAGGATTACGATGGGTCCGGGCGTGCTCTTTCGGCAGCAGCGACCAGGTCGGGGCGGGCGGATCTTCGCCATGTACAAGTTCCGGACGATGACCGATGCGAGAGACTCCTCCGGCATGCCGCTTCCCGATGCCGAGCGCCTCACGCGCCTCGGCTCGTTCCTTCGACGGTCGAGTCTGGACGAGCTGCCCGAACTCATCAACGTGCTCAAAGGGGACATGAGCCTTGTCGGCCCGCGCCCTCTGCTCGTGGCGTATCTGCCACTCTACACGCCGGAGCAGGCGAGGCGGCACGAAGTCCGCCCGGGTATCACCGGGTGGGCGCAGGTCAACGGGCGCAACGCCATCACCTGGGAGCAGAAGTTCGACCTTGACGTCTGGTACGTAGACAACCGGTCGGTCATGCTCGATTTCAAGATCCTCTTGATGACCGTCGCCAAGGTGCTGGGCAGGGAAGGTATCTCACAGGACGGATACGCGACAGCCGAACGCTTCGAGGGCTCTGGATCGGGAAACGACACGTCCCGGCCCGGTTAGCGTGCGGCAGGAGTAGCGAGGGAGGAGCGCCCGTGCGTTTCCTGGTGGCAGGTTCCGGAGGGTTCTCGAAGGAGATCGCCGATCTGCTGGCCGATCTCGACTACGAGGTGGTCGCCTTCTTCGACGAGCGGCCCGGGTCCGTCGCGCACGACCCCACAGGACTGCCGGTCACAGACGATCCGACGGCGTTCGGTTTCGATGCGATCGCGGTTGCTATCGGTGACGGGGTCGTGCGCGAGCGCATGTTCAAGCATTTCGACGGGGAGCAGATGCCCATTCTCGTGCACCCGAGTGCGTCGGTGAGTCCGTCCGCGATTATCGGTGACGGGACACTCATCATGCACAATGTTGTCGTGAGCGCGCAGGCCGAGATCGGACGGGGTGTGATCGTCAACGTCGGCTGCTACGTCGCACACGATTGCAGGTTGGGCGCCTTCACTCACCTGGCGGCGGGTGTGAACCTGGGAGGCGGTGCGTCGGTCGGTGAGGGGTGCTTGTGTGGCACCGGCACGATCGTGCTCCCGCGTATCTCGGTTGGTCACAGGGTCGTCGTCGGCGCGGGTGCGGTCGTGAACCGTGATGTGCCGGACGGCCTTGTCGTTGCAGGCGTTCCTGCACGGGAACTGGATTCTGCGGAGTAAGTATGGAGAAGGGGGTGCCCCTCCCTGGCGACGGCATGCTTCATGCTATGTTCCGGGCGACTGCTGTTGTATAGGGCGTCCCCCCGGGTGGGTCCGGCATAACTCACCGGGGGAGCTGTAAGGGGTCATACGCATGCGTGTCTCAAGGGTAAGCAGGTTCGCTGCTTCGCTTCTCGTCGCCGCACTCGTGTTCACGATCGCGCCAGTAGCTCCCGCGCCGGAAGTGGCGGTTGCCGCACTGCCTACCGTGACGCTGAACGCGGTCACATTCGTTCCGTCGTCCACCACGGTCATCGCCGTCGGAGCATCCGGCACCATCCTGCGCTCCACCAACGACGGCGCCAGCTGGACGTCGGTTGGCCCCGGCGGGACCAACAACTTCACGGGCGTGTCGTTCCGCAATGCCAGCAACGGCCTGGCGGTGTCGAGCACCGGCACGGTGTTCTATACCTCCAATGGCGGTGCAAGTTGGAGCCTCTCCAGCCCGAATCTCGATGGCGATCCGTACTCGGGCACCGTGCATGACGTTGCGTTCGTTGAGTCCGGCGGACAATCGACGGCGTTTGCTTCCGGACGTCTGGGGCAGATAGTGACGAACACCGCCTCGGCCACGATTTGGCAGAGGATGACGACGGATGGCGGTGGGGAGTGGGTTCCGCCCATTTGGGACCGCTTCTACACCAACCCGTCGCTCGATAACGCCCAAGAAGGTGCCGGCGACTTTTACGCGCTGGACTTCCCGTCGGGGACCCGGGGGTACGCTGTGGGTCACGACCGCTACAAGGAAAGCTCGAAGCCAGCGCCCTACAACAAAGCCCTCATCTACATCTACAGCGGGTCACCGACACCTACATGGTCCACCGACGACAGCGCCAAGAGGCTCGCCGATGGCACCGGGCCGCTCTACGCGGTGTCCTTTGCGACCGAGGCACGGGGTGTCGCTGTCGGCACGGACGGCAAGGTCTTTCGCACCATAGACAGCGGCAACGTCTGGACACAGTCCTCGGCAGGTTCGACCGATCTTCTGGGTGCCGCCATGACCACGCAGAACAATGGGTGGGTCGTTGGCAAGGGGGGCGTAGCCGGACGAACCACGAATGGGGGAGGCGCCTGGTCGATGCAGACCATCGCCGCCGGCATTGAACTCCGTGATGTTGCTACCCGTGGAGGTGGCTCGAACACTGCGGTGGCTGTGGGTACATCGGGCCGCATCATGCGCACAACGAACGGGACGGACTGGTCTCAGGCGGGCGAGGCCAGCGTGCCCACCGGCACAATCACACTCAACTCGGGCGATGCCGCGACGAACTCCACGAACGTAACCGCCACCCACACCGTCAACTGGGGCGGTGGCGGCACGGGTCAGATGCGCCACAGTGTTGATGGAGGGACGAGCTGGATCGGTGGAGGCGACGGCTGGGTCACCTACGCTGCCACACGCAGCATCAGCCTGCCCGCCGGTGACGGCACCAAGACCGTGCGCGTCGGGTTCAAGGCCGCCGACGACACCGAGTCGACCGCCCTCATCGAGGACACCATCGTGCTCGACACCACCGCGCCGACAGGTACCATCGCCATCAACGGCGGAGCGGCCGCCACGAACGCCACGGATGTGACCGTCGACAACGCCGTGGACTTCGCCGTCTCCGGCGTCCACGCCACCGAGGCGATGCGCTTCACCGTCAACGGCGGCACCACGTGGAGCACCTGGGAGCCCTACGCGGCGAGCAAGGCGCTCACACTTCCGGCAGGCGACGGCACCAAGACGGTCACCGGCGAGTTCAAGGACGCCGCCGGCAACGTCGCGAGTCTCTCCGACACCATCGTGCTCGACACGACCGCGCCCACTGGCACGATCGCCATCAACGGTG
>JACUUN010000136.1 GCA_014859265.1 Coriobacteriia bacterium | reverse complement strand
ATGCCGTCGAAGTCGGTCTCGGCGAGCACCCACGAGAGCGTGTTGTACGTCTTGGTGGACGGCTCGCCGAGTGCCGCGGTCTTCTGCCGTCCGAGCAGGTCGTAGGTGAAGGCGGTGGCCGCCTCCTCGTCGGTGCCTGCGGCCTTCACGCTTCTCGTGAGGCGGCCGGAGAGGTCGCAGGCGCAGGTATCGGTGACCGTGCCCACGTCCTCGGTGGGACGGGTCTCGGAGGTCCGGTTGCCCGCCGCATCGTAGGTGCAAGTAGCCCACGGCCGAAGGCGACTTCGGTGGGGATGAAGTTGTGCCCGGAGAACCGCATCGCAGTTCCCTATCGGGTCAGTCATCAAGCATCATCCAACGTAGTTCGGCGAACGGGCCCCGCCTTTCTAGAACTCAGAACCAGGGCAAAGAAGGTGTACATCGCTGACATCCACACCGCGTGAACGGCAACCAGCTGTAGGCCACCCAGCATGAGCTGAATCGGTTCGGCAGTCTCGATGAAGAAGCTTGCCAGCGCCACCGTGAAGAGAACTGCTGCAACCACGTGGATTGCCGATGCGGTCGTTGAGACAGTTCCCCGAACGTAGACAAGGGCGATTCCTATGAGTGAGCCGCTTGCGACGCTCATCAGCAGCACAATCGGAGTGGGCCCTGAGGGAGACGGTAGCCACGTTCCGGCGAGCCCAACAATCACTAGAACGCTGGTGCCGATACCTGCGAGCGCCAACACCAACCGACTAGAGGCAGGATGAGGAGTCAGCAGGATCCACGATAGGGCCACGTTCGCAATAACCACGTGAGCCACAAGAAGGAGAACATGCATACCGAAGCCTTGCTGCATGTTGAGGAAGAGAGCTACCCGACCAACAGCCAGCACTGACAGAACACAGTAGGCAGTGGCGTGAGCATCAGCCCACCGCAGCACGAACTCGCCAGGCGTGTTTCGCCGATCGACCAACTCCCCTTCGCCTCCTCCCTCGCGAGCACCAATGGCCGCCCAAAGTGACCGACGTTCTCAATCAAAGATACCTCGTTCCGACCTTGTATTTCGATCCCGGAGCCAGCCGAGTCCCATAGTATCGCCATCCGCTGGTGTGCCTGGCCGACTTCGGGATAGTGTGCGAGAACTTATACGATGGTGTTGTTGACGCTGCCGGGCGGACGAAGTAGTACAGGTTCTTTTCTTGCGACATCGTTCGGTAGTAAGCCGCGACTACATACGAGACGATCTTGAACGTCCGTCCGGTGCGACTGTACCTATGGGATTCCTGTGCTATCAGATACTTGTACTCCCGACCATCTCTCTTGTAGGTGTCCCGCCTCGAAAAGGGGAGTCCGGCATAGGTATCCGCGAAGTACCACGACCATGTCCTCTGGGTGTGCCACCGGTACCACTGCGTCTCATACCACCACCAACCGCCAGTACTTACGATGTAGAAATACAACCCAGTCGGATCCACCTTGCCCACCGGGTCTCCCGCACAGTACTGGTACGCGCTCTCCTCGCCGTCATCGCGCGCGGGGTCCTTCGTGAGGAAGCGCATCGTGGCGGGGTCGTAGTGGCGCTGCGAGAGGTAGTAGGTGGCCGAGTGGGCGTCGTAGGCGTAGCCCGCGTAGCGAAGCGGCTGGCGGGCGGCGATCGCGGCGGCCACGTCGGACGTGATGCCGGTAACGGCGTTTGAGTCTTTTGTCGTAGTATCCGAGGGTCTATAGTCACCTCATACTTGAACTTACGCAGCCCTGCTTGGACGGGATGAGGCAAGACGCCTCCAAGCGCCAGCGCCAAGAGCAGCCAGTGTCACCAGGCTGCTCAATTGCCGCCAGGCCAAACCGTCCTCCTTGGAAAGGAAGACGTAGAAGACAGTGAGTGCCACAGTGAGGGACAGCACCGCATAGAAGCTTTCTCTCGGGGGCAGCAGCCACTTCAGCGCCGGCTCGGCATAGTAGCCAAGCGCGAAGTTGATGACGCAGCGGGCGACTAGGAGGGCGGCGACAAAGGCGGCAGGCGGGCTCAAGGCACCCGGGGAAATCAAGCGTAGCCACAGGAATTGAACTACCATGATTAGGACACCCGCTACGAGCCAAGCTGCGTAGACTAGCAAGAATCCAACCGCGGCCCGAAGAAGACGAAACCTCTTCATAATCCCTCCGACCCTCGCCAGGTATGCCTCGCGCCCCACTGGCCCATCTTGAGTTCGAGTGTTAAAGGATAATGGGGGCAACCAGCACGACGCGTACCCAGCTCATCCCGCATCCGAATGTGTGCTGTGGTAGCGACGCGATCAACATCACTTGCCTCTGCTGTGTTTCCACTTGGTTGTGAACCTCGTTTCTTTCCCGTCCGGGGTTAGCTTGTAAGCCACCGAAATCCGGGACGTGCCGCCCGTAATCGCAAAGAAGGCTACTTTGTATAGGCCGGGTAGGTTGTACCTAGCGACAGCATAGCGGCCAACGACATTGTAGGCCGAACTTGTCTTGGAGAACCTCTTGCCGCCTCCGCCTGGGCTACAAGGGTCGATAAGGCCGACCCTAAGCTCGACCGTCAACCGGAGATAGTAGACTCTCTTCGGCTTGCCGCGATACTTGAACTCGACCCAGCCCTCCGCGATGGCACTCCAGAAGGTCGCCTTGACGCGGTTCCCATAGTGGTAAGTCCACCGCAACCCGCTCGGATCCGCCTTCCCCACCGGATCCCCGCCACAGTACTGGTAGGCGCTCTCCTCGCCGTCGTCGCGGGCGGGGTCCTTCGTGAGGAAGCGCATCGTGGCCGGGTCGTAGTGGCGCTGCGAGAGGTAGTAGGTGGCCGAGTGGGCGTCGTAAGTATAGCCCGCGTAGCGCAGCGGCTGGCGGTCGGCGATCGCGGCGGCCACATCGGACGTGATGCCGGTGACGGCGTTCGTGTCCTGCGAGAGCACCGCGCCGTAGGGGTCGTACGCGTAGCGGGCGAAGACGGCGCCCGCGGTGTTCGTGAGCGCGACGACGTCGCCGCGGTCGGTCGTGGCGATGAGGAAGGTCACCGGT
>JACUUN010000039.1 GCA_014859265.1 Coriobacteriia bacterium | reverse complement strand
TGGCGGAGGCGCGTGCGAATCGAACACACCCGGGACGCTCTTCACGCCCCACTACGGTTTTGAAGACCGCGGGGCCCACCAGGACCCATCCACCTCCGCGGAGGATTCTCCTGGTGGACGTGCGCGGTGTCAATCGAATTCGTCCGGCGCCTCTCGGCCGGACACCCTCACTCCACGGTCGCACACACCCCGGCCCAGCCGCACAGGTTCTCGGCGAACACACCGGGCAAAGCGGCAACGAGATCGTCAGCACGGTGATCGGGCCGAGCCCGCATCGCCGCACCCGCAGCTCTGTTTGCGCGGGCGGCGTTCACTGCGGCATCCAGTGTCGGATAGCCAGCCGCCATGAACGCGGATGCCAGCCCGGTGATGGTGTCGCCGGTCCCGCCGATCGCCTCGAGCTCCGGGATGCAGGGCTCGGCCACGGTCTCCCGGACCGTCCCCGCCTCGGCTATGCGGTCCGTCGCACCTTTGATCAGCAGCACCCGCGCCGATCCTCGTCGCTCATGCGCGAGGTGCGCCAGCTCGACGGGGTCGAAACCGCTCGCGCCGAAGAGATAGTGGCTCACGTACGCCGGATGCGTCGCACGTTCGTCGGCAAGGAAGCCCACCTCACCGACGTCGGGCGTCATGAGGTCGAAGTGCGGGGCAAGTCCGGCTGCCTTGGCCGCATACATGCCTCCTGCATCGGCGACAAGCCGGACACGGCCGTCCTCCACGAGCGGAGCGAGCCATCCGATCGCCTCCCGCATGAGCGCCATGATCGGCTGTAGATAGTGGAATGCGATAACCGACGGCTGACGGCACTCGACCTCGTGCCTGAGTGCCGCGTATACCGCGCGCGTACCCTCCCCGCGGCCGATGTCCCCGCCCAGCAGTGCGACAGGTGGCTCGACTCCGAGGTGGCAGGTTGCAGCCAGGGCCGCCGAAAGCATGGCGCTCGAGCCCTGACACACCGGCAGCGACGTGCCGTCGACCGTCAGGCGGCCGCTCGCGTCGCGACCGACCTCACCGCATATGACCTCACCGACGTCCGCAGGGACGGTCGCTGCAACGAGAAGACTCATTCGCCATCACCCGCTGCCGTGGTCTGCCCGAGCAGCTGTTGTGCCTCGACGAACGCACGGTCGAGCATCAGCCCGCACAGCGTGTAGCCGAGGTCGCGCGGCCGTCGGCCGTCGGCAAGACCGGCGCCAACGAACTCGAGGTTCAGGTACGGGATGTCCGGGCATCCTCCACCCGACGTGTTGACGATGCGGCCAGTGACCTTCTCGACGGTGATCTTCATGTTGCCGGCGCGCACCATGAGCCACTCGCCGAAGTCCTCGGTGGTGATGATGTCGGCGAGATCCATCGTTCCGTCGAGCGTGTCGGCCCACCCGCGAGCCTCAGCGTCCCCTTCGGCGAGCACACGCTCGGCACCGGGGCGCTCGACCGTTGCAAGAGCCACCGCAAGGTCGCATCCGGCGCGCAAGCGCGGTGGTGGAGCGACGAGCTCGACATCGTAACCGGCGGCTTTGAGAACGGTCTCAGCCTTGATCGCCGCGCTCACTTCGCCGAAGAGGAAGATGCCGACGGCCTCGCCGACATCCTCCCTCCTCGGCGCCTTCTTGCCGAAGGGCCAGATCACGACCGCGTTGCCTCGATCCGGAAGTAATCGGGCTCGTCGGTGACCGTGACCGAGTACCCCTCGTCGGCGAGCATGTTGCTGACGTTCGCTTTCGCGGTACCCGAGTCCACGAGTACCACAAGAGAACCCGGATCGGCACCGAGAGCCTTCTTCGTGCGCATCACCGGCAGCGGGCATGACAGCCCGCGTGCATCCACCTCGAACATCTCTCGTTCCTCCCTATGCGACGCGCTCGCGCTTGGCGAACGCGATGACCAGCAGAACGACAGCCATCACGGCCATGACAGGCCACGCCTTGTCGGACAGGCCGGCGCCGGTCGATGCGATGACAAAGCGGTGCGCAACGAGCGCTCCTGCGAACATACCGAGGACCGCAACGGTGGCATCGGCGTCGCCCTCGCCCGACATGATCACCTGCCGGAACGGGCAGCCGCCCAGCATGGTCGCTGAGAGCCCGGCGACGCCCATCGCGGCGAAGTTGCCGAGCGCGTTCGTGTGCGCGATGGGCTGACCGACGAAGCCGAGGTTGTACTGCCCGAGCAGGAGATTCGCAACGGTAGCGCCCACCAACAGCCCTGCCACACCGAAGAGCAGATCGTAGCGGCGCACGAGAACCGCATCGCGGATGCCTCCGATACTGCAGAAGCGGCTGCGCTGGGCGACGACGCCGAGAGCGACGCCTGCCACAATCGAAATCGCGAAGGGTGCGCGCCGCCCGCCCGGCATGGGCGGTGCCTTCGCCACGGACTCGGCGGGACTGATCACCGTTCCGTCCTCGGCGACGACCGCTCCATCCTCAAGCGTCCCGCCCGGCGGCTTCAACACGCTGTCGCCCTGGACGACCGCACCCTCTGCGGTAGCCTTGGCACCAGCCGGAGTCGTGGTCACAAACCCTGGCGCCGAACCGAACGCGACCATGAACGCCAGCACGAGCAGGACGGCCATGATTGCGGGGCCTATCCACCCGACAATGGGGCTCGTGACCTTGGCTCGGCCGAGGTTGAAGCCCTGCTTGAGAATCACGACTCCCACCATGACACCGGCCACGATTCCGGCGATGCCGTAGAGCGCGTTCAGGTCGCCGCCGCCGAGGCGCAGCCATGCCCTCACGGTGCAGCCGAGGAAGATGAGCGAAGAGAGCATGAAGACGAACCCAAGCACGAACCGGAGCGGGATCGACGAGCCACCCCTCGGTCGAAACTCGCTCGTGACAAACGAGGCTGCCGTCGCACCGAGGAGCAGACCGAGGATCTCGGGCCGGAGGTATGCGACCCCGCCCATGTTCGCCCACGCACCGCCGAACGCCCCGGTGATATCGCGATTGAAGCACGCGATGCAAAGCCCCATGTTCCCCGGATTGCCTTGACTCACCAGCCAGGCGGCCCCCACCCCGATGACCAGACCCGCCGCTCCAAGGATCCACGCGGACGGGCCCACCACACGATGTCTCGACATACGCACCCCCTGACTCGCGCCTGATATTACGCGCACTTATGGTGCGTATATCTTTGGTAGATTGTCAAGGGAGTCGTTCAGCTCTTGCGCAACGTGCGTTCGTCCCCCTCGCGCTTGGTGAGACCGGACGCGTCGAAGTGCTCGAGCAGAGGGATCGCATACTTCCGGCTCACACCGATGACCTCACGAAGCGCGGAGGCCGGCGCGCTTCCCCGCTCTTTGAGGAACGCCACGAGCCGCTCGCGCGCGGCAGCGACGGCCCCGGCATCGAAATGCAAATCGCTGCCCAGGCGCACGACGTCGCCGCCGGACGCCATGCGAGCGAGCACCCGCCGCGCCACGCCCGGATCCACGCCCGCCTCGGCCGACCACTCGATTACCGTCTGCGGGGCGAGCGCGTCACGCGCGACGAGCGGGCGCAAAGCGGCCTCGGCGGCCTGCTCCTCGGCCAACGCCGAGACCGCCGCCTTCGGGTGACGTACCTGGCCCTTATCGACCGCAGCAACCCCCCGCTCGACCGCGACCTCGAGCACGGCGTCGAAGCCCCGGGGCGTCAGCCTGCGATCAACGCGGTCGCGCAGCGCCGAGGTGGCGATGCCGGTGGCCTTCGGCTCGGCCTCGTGGAACGCGAGCAGCTCCCGCTCGATCATCACGACGAGCGCCTCGAGCGCTCCGCCAGTGATGAACGCGGTCTCGCCGCCGACCTTCAGGCGGACGAGGTCGGCACGGTTGAGTTCGTCAGCGACCTGCGAGCGCGGCACGCCGATGGCGGCCGCGACCTCAGCCGAGGTCATCGGAAGCGTACGGGAGGCGAGCAGGCCCGTACTGGCCGAGGAGAGGTCGTGCGCGACGAGCGCCTCGAGCAAGGCACGCTCCTGCTCGCGAAGCGTGGTGCGCCGCGGCGGCAGGACATCGAGCACGACCCCGCCACCGATGGTGTAGACCGGCGAGTAGGAGCGCACGATGAAACGGTCGTCGTAGCGCGGCACGAGCGGCTCCTCGAGGCGCACCTGCGCGAGACACGACTGCCCGGGAGCGAGCTCGGATGCGTCCATGAGGAGCACGCGGCCGAGCACCTCGCGGGTGCCGTGGTGCACATGGACTCGCGTGTCGCTCTCGAACGGCCTGTCTTCGCCGGGGACACCGAGGTAGGTGAAGCGCGCGTCGAACCGGTCGGTGACAGAAAGCGTGCCCGGGGCGGTGATGACGTCGCCGCGGGAGATCTCATCCCGGTCCACTCCTGCGATGTTGAGGGCGACGCGCTGACCGGCGGTGGCCTTCTCCACACTCGCCGAGTGCACCTGTACGCCCCGCACGCGCGCCTCACGCCCTCCCGGCATGATCTCGACCGCGTCATCTCTGGCGACCTGTCCCGACCAGAGCGTGCCGGTTATGACCGTGCCGGCTCCCGCGATGGTGAACACGCGGTCGACCGGGAGACGGAAGGGCAGCCCCGCCTGACGCGCAGACGTCCCCCCGGCAACGGAGTCGAGCGCCGCGAGCAACTCAGGGACGCCCGCACCGGTCGCGGCTGAGACCGGAACAATGGGTGCGCCCGCGATCGAGGTCGTATCGATGAGCGCGCGCACCTCCTCGCTCACGAGTTCGATCCAATCAGGCTCGGCGAGGTCGGCCTTCGTGAGCGCGACCACGCCGCGCTCCACACCGAGCAGGTCGATAATCGCGAGATGCTCGCGCGTCTGAGGCATGATGCCGTCGTCGGCAGCAACGACGAGCAGGACGACATCGATGCCGGTCGCGCCTGCGACCATGTGTCGCACAAAGCGCTCGTGTCCTGGGACATCGACAACGCCCATCGTGCGCCCGCTCGGCAGGGTCAACTGCGCAAAGCCGAGCTCGATGGTGATGCCACGCGCCTTCTCCTCGGCGAGGCGGTCCGGATCGGTACCGGTGAGCGCTTTGACGAGCGTGGACTTGCCGTGGTCGATGTGACCGGCGGTGCCCAGCACGAGCGAGCCCACCGCGCTCACTCCGCCCCGGCGAGGATGGCGGCTATGCGTGCGATGACGGGCTCCTCGTCGGCTTCGAGCAGCGTGCGCACGTCGAAGAGCAGGCGATCCTCCTTGATGCGGGCGACGATTGCCGGAGAGCCGAGACGCAGACGGCGCTCGAGTTCCACGGGGCCGATGGCGTGCGCCGACACCCGCACCACGGTCGTCGGGATGTCTGCCAGCGGGAGCGCTCCCCCGCCCGCACGCGAGATATCGGACGCCGTGTCGACCACCGCAGCCTCTCCGCATGTGCCGGCCAGACGAGCGGCAAGCGCGTGGGCACGCGTGGCGACTTCCTCGGCCGGAGCGGTGATCATGCGCAGTGTGGGAATCTCCGCGAGGGTGGTCTCCGGGTCGAGATAGGTCCGCAGCGTGACCTCGAGGGCGGCGAGCGTCATCTTGTCGAGGCGCAACGCACGCGCCATGGGATGCTGCTTGAGCTTCCGGATGATGTCGGCCCGCCCGACGAGAATACCAGCCTGGGGCCCGCCAAGGAGCTTGTCGCCCGAGCACGAGACGAGGTCGGCGCCCGCAGTGATCGACTCGCCCACGGTGGGCTCGTAGGGCAGCCCCCATGGACGCAGGTCCACGAGGACCCCGGAGCCCTGATCCTCGAAGACCGGCACGCCGTGCTTGCGGCCGAGGGGCACGAGTTCTTCGAGTCCGACCTCATTCGTGAAGCCGACGACCCGGAAGTTGCTCGAGTGCACCTTGAGGAGCACTCCGGTGCGCTCGGTGATGGCGTTCTCGTAATCGCGCAGGTGGGTCTTGTTGGTCGTGCCGACCTCCACCATCGTCGCACCGGACTCGCGCATGATGTCCGGGATGCGGAACGACCCGCCGATCTCGACGAGCTGGCCGCGGCTCACAACTGCTTCCTTGCCGCGCGCGAGTGCTGCGATCGCCATCATGACGGCGGCCGCGTTGTTGTTGACCGCCATCGCGGCCTCGGCCCCGGTGAGCTTGCAGAGCAGCGACTCGCAGTGCACGTGGCGGCTGCCCCGCTCGCCGGTGACAACGTCGTACTCGAGCGTAGAGTAGGAGGATGCGACCTCGGCAACGGCTGCGGTCGCCCGCTCAGACAGGATCGATCTGCCGAGGTTCGTATGCACGACGATGCCGGTGGCGTTGATGACCGGGCGCAGCGAGCGCAGCGCCTTGAGAGCCGCACGCGAACGTGCCTCGGCAAGCAGCTCGCCCTCGTCGTAGAGAGCCGTCTCGGAGGAGAGCAGCCGCGCGCGCGAGACGTCGATGGCCTCGCGCAGAGCGTCCAGGACGAGGGAGCGCGGGTGCGCAGCGAGGAGCGCTTCGACGTCCGGATGACGGAGGAGCTCGTCGACCTTCGGGAGTTGCCTGAGGCGATCCTGGGTATCCATAGCGGTGATTCTACCTGTTTCGTCAGGGGTCGTGCGCGAAGCCCGGAGCGGCCGTGGAGGTGACGTGGTGCCGTCACCGGGCAACCCGGCTGACATCCCGGCTCCGCCGGTCAGGCAATAGTCACGATGTCGTCGGCACCGAGCAGCGCGGCAACACCGTCGGGCATCGTACCGACGTCTCCCACGGCGAGCGAATCGGAGAGCTTGAGGTAATCGAGGCACGTGCCGCAGACCTTCACGGCAACCCCGTTCTCAACGAGCAGGGCGAGGTCGTCGAGAACCTCCGAGCCCTCACACCCGAGACGCACGCCGTCGTTCATAAGCATGATGGCCGAAGGCCGCTCTTCGTTGCGTGCGAGCGAGTAGCAGAAGTTGCGCATGAGCAGGCGCCCGAGATCCTCGTCTCCACGTCCGATGCGGTCGGTGGTGATCAGCACGCGCTTGGCCACGGAAACCTCCTCACGTCGAGAACGCCGACATCATTGAATCATAAGGGAAACCGAGACAATACATCATCATCGGTTTATGAAGCGACCGGTCCGACTGCGGGTCCGTGGGTGCGAAACCCGACCTCAGCGCAGCTTGATGTGGCCCGGCTCACCCGCCAGGATACCCCCGACGACGCTCGCATCCTCCCCGCGGTCTTCAAGTGTGGCGAGAAGCACATCGGCGCGGTCCGCAGATACCGCCATGAGTAGCCCCCCGCTCGTCTGCGGATCGCACAGAACGTCCTTCCACGCGCGTTCAAACCCGCCCCACTCGACATGGGCGTCGAGCGCGTTGATCACGTCGAGGGTGCGGCCGGGCTTGACGCCCTCGCGAGCATAGTCCAGGGCGCCATCCCACACGGGGACCGACTGCACGTCAAGGTAGGCCGCGACGCCACTCCCTCCCGCCATCTCCTGCAAGTGACCGAGCAGACCGAACCCGGTGACATCCGTGGCGGCGTTCACGCCGACCTCGACCATCGCCTCACACGCAGCCTTGTTGAGGTGCGCCATCGACTCGATGACTCCGGCAAGTGTCTCCTCGGTCTCCAGCCCGGCCTTCAGCGCGGTGTTCATTATGCCCACCCCGATGCGCTTGGAGAGCACGAGCACGTCGCCCTTCCGGGCCCCGACGTTTCGGACAACCCTGTCCGGCTCGGCCTCACCCATGACGGCGAGCCCGAACTTGGGTTCGCTGTCGTCGATGGTATGCCCACCGACCACGAGCACGCCCGCCTCGGCACACTTCGCAGCTCCCCCCTGCAGCACCCGGACGACGACGTCCGGGTCCATCGAGCAGGGAAACGCGAGGATGTTGAGGGCGACGAGCGGGCGTCCGCCCATCGCGTAGACATCGGAAAGCGCGTTGGCCGCGGTGATGCGTCCGAAGTCGTACGGGTCGTCGACCATCGGCGTGAAGAAGTCCACCGTTAGCAGGATCGCGCGGTCTCCGAGCAGGTAGACTGCGGCGTCATCGCTCGTCTCGAAGCCGACCATGAGCTCGTCGGACTCCTGTGGGGCGAGGGTCGACAGTACGGCTGCGAGGTCCTCCGGACCCCACTTCGCAGCTCAACCGGCTTTGGTCGACAGCTGCGTCAAACGTGCTCGCTCGCTCACGCGACCTCCCTGGATCTTGTGGTGTGCGTCGCACCAGGACACTCGCCGATGCTCTGCTTACCTTCTCGCTGTGCTTATGCATAGCATAAACGCAGTGCCATCACACCATACTGTCCGAGAGGCACGCTGAACGACCTGCCGCCCACCGCCACAGGGGCACCGCCCCTGATATCGGTGACCGACGCAACGGACACCACGAAGCCCACGCTGGCGGTGACGGGCTCCCCCATGTGGTTGAGGAGGAGCAACACGTCATCCTCCTCGCCAGCGAAGAGCGCCACCTCCACCCCGGGTGCATCGCAGTCTACCAACGGGCCGCATCCGGCAACATCTGCCACCGCACCATAGAGGATCCTCAAGAACGTCTGCACCTCGGCAGGGGGCGTCCGCAGCCCCGCCTGCCCGAGCACCCGCTCGAAGGGCGCAGCCACACAGATGGCCCGCCCCTGGCCGTACCGGTTGAGCGTCACAAGCGGGCTCCCGGCCGAATCGGTGGCGATCACGGTCGACGTTCCCGCCCCGAGCAGCGCGAAGTGCGGCACCTCGGCGGCGACTTCGAAGGGCTCGAGCGCGCCGAGCAGGTTCTGCTGGGCGATGCGACACGTGGCCCGGGTCCGAGCCCCGCCATGACCGAGGAAGTCCACCCCGAAGATCTCCCGCGCCGCTGGACCGAACTCGCCGCCTCCATAGGAGAAGACGAGAGAACCGCCGACCTGCACCCAGGCGCCGAGTCGTTCCCAAGTGGTGTCCGAGAGATCTGTCACGGAAGGCACGATCAGCACGGCGAAGGGATCGAACTCGTCGTCCTCGTGCGTCATGGTCACGGGTACGTGCGCTTCCTTGGCCCGGATGTAAGACTCCAGACACGCCCGTGGCGTGTAGAGGGAAGCGAGCGCAGGCAATGCCGCCCTGCGCTCCGCTGGCACCACCACCGCCATGCGCTCGGCGGTAAGCTCGTATGTCTGCAGGTCCAGGTGGGCGGCCATACGGGTGAACGCGTCGAGTTCGCGCATCGCCGCCTTGGGCTCTCCCCCTGAGTCGCACACTCCGACGACGGCCTCATACGGATCAACGAAGTACGGCTCTCGCCGGTCAGTGGCCATGTCCCGCCAGCGGCGCACAAGCGCGCCCGACGCGCCGTTCATGAGACCCGAGTAGAGCGCGCACCGGAGGGCTGCCGCTTCCTCGGCGTGCGAATCCTCGAGCATGTGGCTGCCTACGTCATCGAAGAGCACGGGCTTTCCTGATGGCCCCATATGGAGCAGAAATGAGTCGAGATATGTCGAGCTTCCGGAGGCAATCGGCCCCTCGGCGGCGTAGGTGCGGTATCGCATCGTCGGGTGGCTGACGGCGATCTCGCACTCGCGCAGCGCGCCCCGCCCGTCGACACGTGCTGCGTGAAAGAGCGTTTCGGGGTCGAACGAGAGCATGACCGGGCGATCGGGGTCGAGTTCGCGCACCGCCTCCCGGAGCGTGGCAGCCCACGACTCCAGGGCCTGCGCCGACTCGAAGCCGCAACAGAACACCTCGTTCGCCAGTTCCCAGGCGAACACCGCCCGATCCGCGCGATGACGCTCCACGATGTGACGCACAAGAGCGGTCTCCCGCTCGATGAGGTACGAATCGGTGCGCGGGTCCCGCTTGCGTGCCCAGACGACATCGAGGAGGTCCGCATGACGGTCGTCAGCGAAGAAGCACACCATCAGGCGCAGCCCGTGGATCGCTGCCGCATCGACGATCGTCCGAAGCCGGTCGGTCGCCTGCTCCGAGTAGCGGTCGACCTGAGGCTCGAAGAGCTTCCACGAGATGAAGATACGCACGAGCGTGAGGCCGGCCGCGGCAAACGCGGCGAAGTCGCCGTCAACGTCACCGGCGTACCACTCCTCCCATGTGGAGACCTCGGAGTCGAGCGGGTAGTAGTTCACGCCCACAGGGAAGCGGGGGTTGCGGCGCGCGACACCCGGGGCGCCGGATTCGCTCCGTCCGGCGCGTGTGCGCGCCTCGGCATCGGTGTTCACTGCTCCCTCCCCCCTGCAGCGGCATCGTAGGGACCCCAGAAGTAGCCCCTGCGCCTGATGTCGTGGTATGCCGCACGGCGAATCGCCCACTCCGCTCCTGTGTGGTCCCCGACGGTCAGGGCGACCGCCGCCTGCCCGAAGAGGGCGCGTACGCAGCCCGGATCCAGTGCAAGAGCAGCGCGATACGCCTCGCCTGCATTCGAGTAGCGCTGGAGCGCCAGGAGTGACTCGGCATGCAGCACGTGCGGCATCGCATGGCCAGCTGCCATCGTGGTCAAAACCGAGAAGAGCTTCGCCGCATGGTCCGCAAGCGCCGGGCGACGGGCGAACGCCACACCGAGCGCATAGACGGCTGTCGGTGTATGCGTCGAGAGAGTGAGCGCGCGCAGCGCACACGCCATCGCCTCGTTCACCGACTCCTGCTTGAGATAGAGATGTGCCATGAGGGAGATGGCCTCGATGTCATCAGCATGCTCGCCCAGCACCAGCCGGATGAGTTCTGCGGCCTTGAAGAGCTCGTCGTTCGCGGCGAACGCGTGCGCGGCGCGCAGCCGGCTCGTGCGGTCCGCCTCGATTTCGGTCATGCCCAAGGTCGGTAGCCCGTCAACGTCATAGCCAGTCAACACGAAGAAGAACTCGTCCTGGCTCGGATCGAGCTCACCGGCCTTGCGGAAACCCGGCAGCGCTGTCGCCATGCCCTCGCGCTTCAGGGCAGCAACCGCCAGGTGATACATCGCGCGTGGCTCACGCGGATCGATCTCAAGAGCGCGCCTCCATGCAGCCACGGCTTCGTCGGCGAAGGACGCTGCGCACAGGGCCTCTCCCAACTGCACGTACGCGGTTGCGAGGTCCGGCACGACCTCAGCCAGCTCCTGCCAGACGAGGACCGACCGGTCCCACATGCCTCCCATGCGGTCGTACGCAAGACCGAGGACGAAGTACGCCGCAGCACAGCCCGGATCGATCTCGATGGCCCGTGCGGCCGAGGTCGCCGCCTGCTCGCAGAAGCCCTCCTCGAGCATGAGACCGCCGAGCAGACAGTGAACGAGAGGGTCCCGCTCGTCGGCACGTAACGCCTGGTAACAGGCGGTGACCGCAGGGGCGATGCGTCCCTGGCGGGCAAGGCCCTCGGCGAGCAATACCTGCTGGGACCGCTCAGCCATCACGGCCTCCCTTCCGCCAGACGCTCAAGCGCGGCGCGCGCCACCAGACGCATCGCACTTTCGGCTCCGCGCACGACTCCGTCGGCCCGGACCTCACGCGCAAGCCGCTCGTCGGCCACGAAGGGGCCGCCCGAGACCAGCAACACCAGATCGTTGCGGCCGGCAGAGAGGAACATCTCCTGGACCCTGAGAACCGCGCGCGCGGTGGAGACCATCTGCGCGCACACGATCACGATGCGTGCGCCTGTCTCTTCGGCGCGGTGGAGGAAGTCGGCGGGCCGCACATCGGAGCCCAGGTCGACGACCCGGTGACCGGCCTCCCTGAGCGTTGCCGCGACGATGTTCTTGTCGATGTCGTGGAGGTCCCGGTGCATCGATCCGATGAGCACCGCGATACCCGTATCGCCCGCGGACCGGGGTGGAGTGACGAACGACATGATCTGGTCGGCGACGACCGATGCCTGCGTGAACGTGTACTCGTTGATGGAGCCATCGGCCCACGACCCGCCGAGGATTGCCATCGCCGGCGTGAATAGCGAGTCGAAGAGCGCTGCCTGCTGGACGCCGTCGGCGCGCACCCGTTCGACCACGGAGATTGCCGCTGCGGGATCGTGCCTCACGAGTGCGCGATACAGGCGCAGTGCCGCATCATCGGTCACGTTCCGCACACCCTCCTTCATCGGCACGCTCACAACGCCGGGCCGCGGGGCTTATCCCCGCCATCTGTGCCACAGAGCCGGAGTGCGGCCATCCCCCGGATGGTCGTCGCGCTCCGGCGGTACAACTCTGGTAGCGGTGGTGGGATTCGAACCCACACGGCCTTGCGGCCAGAGGCTTTTAAGGCCTCCTCCTGTACCAATTCGGATACACCGCCACATTACTCAAGCACGAACCTATACCGTGCCGCGACGTCACAGGCGATCGTGCACGTCAAGCACGATGCCATACAGTATGTCGTGCTCGCTCACGAGCGTCGAATCCAGGCCGGCGAGATCGAGCACCGTCAGCAGTATCAGCGTCCCGGCGATGATGACCGGTGCGCGTCCGGGATCGAGGCCGACGACCTCGGCGGTGCGACGCTCGAGCGGCAGTGAAGCGAGGCGGTCCAGTAGGCCGCTGATCTCGTCGACGGTCAGCACCGACCCGTGCACCCGCTCGGGATCATAGACCTCCAGCCCCTGCCAGATGGCCGAGAGTGTTGTGGCCGTGCCCGCGAGCGCGATCGAGAGCCGGGCGGGCTCGGGAAGCACGGCGAAGTACGGCGCCAGCTCTTCTCGCGTCCAGCGTTCGGCTGCGACAAGCTCCGCGCTCGTGGGCGGATCGGAAGCGAGGTACATCTCGGTCACACGCCGCGAGCCGACGTCGACCGAGCTCGCCGCTATCACCTCGGACGGACCCGGACCGTCATCGGCCGGCCGCCGCCCCAAAACGAGTTCCGTCGACCCGCCGCCGATGTCGTTCACGAGCAGCCCCTCGCCGACAAGCGCGTGCGTGGCACCCGCAAACGCGAGCCGGGCTTCCGTGTCGCCGGCAACGATGACTGCGTCGATGCCGTGACGGGCGAGCAACTCCGCGAACTCAGCACTGTTCGATGCGTCACGCGAGGCCGAGGTCGCGACGGCACGATACGACTCCACCCCCAGCTCGCGGAGGTGCACCGCATAGCGGGCGATCACGGCGTCGACGCGGGCGATGGCGACCTCCGAGAGACGGCCGCTGCGGGCCAGACCCTCGCCAAGGTGGGTGATGTCGGTGCTGCGAAGCACCTCCGTCACGCCGCCGGGTCCGACGTCGGCAACGAGCAGCCGTGTCGTGATGGTGCCGATGTCGATGGCCGCTACCCTGTGCGGGGCGTTCACGGTGTCTCCTCGCGCAGGCACGTGAGCGCGACACATCTGCCGTCTGGACACGACCTGCCGAGCGTAGCGAGCAGTTCCGCGCCCACCGGGTCGTCAATGCCGGCAAGCGCTGTGGCGACGTGCGCGTGCAGGCACTTCGTCGCGAGGGAGTCGCGCTGGCCGGCGATTCCCACATCCGGGCAGGGATCGTCTCCGAACGGTGATGCCGCAGCGCGGTGCTCACGGTATCGTTCGTCGGCCCGGCGCATCCGCTCCGCGAGAGCGGGGTCGGCGGCGAGCCGGCCGGCCCAACTAGCGACGTCGCCCCCCGACTCGGTGGCGCTTACTCCGCCGACAAGCCAGGGACACGTGAGCCAGTAGAGCGTCGGGAAGGGTACCGCGCCGTCCAGAAGCGGCGGGGTACCGATCACCTGCGGGTAGTCGAAGGAGCACCGGACCTCTACCCACCAACGGCCGCGGGGTTCGCGGCCCAGTTGCGCAACGATGGTCGCGTGGTCGGAGGGTGTCGGCACCGCCGGTTCGGCGCCCATGGCGCCCACTACCTGACCCCGAAGACGAGGTCGAGCAGGCCGTTCCAGACAGAGCCCGGCGCGGCCTCTTCTTCGGAACTCTCCGGAACGAGCGTGGAGGTCTCCTCGGCAGGGTCGATGACTACGTAGAGATTCTCGCCCTCCTTCACCATGCCGAGGCTCTCGCGGGCAACCTCTTCGACGCCCTCCGGCGTCCTCAATCGCTCGACCTGCACGCTCAGGCTCTCGTTCCGCTCCTTCAGACTCGCGAGTTCGGCCTCCAGGCGTGCCTGCTCGCGAGACTCCTGGTACTGGATCTTCAGCGGTGGGTAGAACGCCCAGCCGAGCACGGCAGCGAGCGTAAGCACGATCAGAGGGAGAGTCCATGCGGTACGGACTGAACGCGGGGCGCTGCGCGCAGGTGTGCGCACGGAGCGCGATGAGGAGCGGGAGGGGGTGCTGCGCTTTCCGGTCGACCGGATGCGCGCCGACGAGCCACGGCCGGAACTCGCCCGTGTGGCGGTCCGTCGTGTGCTCGCTGAAGCCCCGTGCCGCGTCGATTTCCTCGATGCCATCGTCAATGAGGTCCTGTGGGAAGGCCAGCGATTCGGTTGTGCGGGCGCACTCGTGCACCTGGGCGGATGATAGCACAGGTAACGCCCGTGTATCACCTCGAGCCAAGGTCGAGGTCGAGGTCGCTGATTCTCTCTACCCTATCGGTCGCACAAGGATGAAGTCGGTTGCACCCGGGACCCGTGTGGAGATGCCCGCGGTGACCGCCACCCGCCGCCCCACGGTCGCGAGGCCCGCATCGCGAACTGCGGCAAACACGCTGTCGAGCATGAGGTCGGTGTCCTCGGCAAGCGGTACCACGAGCGGCCGGACACCCCACACAACAGAGAGCCTGCGCGCCACTGCGGGGTCGGGCGTCACCGCCACCACGGGCACTGACGGCCGGTGCCGAGCCACCGCGCGCGCCGTGGCGCCCGACTGCGTCGCGGTCACAATCGCCTCGAGCGCGAGATCGTTCGCAAGTTCGCACACCGCCGAGCTCACTGCCGCCGTCACGTCGTCGGCATCTCTCACCGGCCCGCGCGCTGTCGAATCCCCCATCCCGGACTCCTCGGCCCGCCGGGCGATGCGCGCCATCGTCTCGACGGACTCCACCGGGTAGCTGCCGACCGCCGTCTCGGCGGAGAGCATCACCGCGTCCACCCGTTCGAAGATCGCGTTGGCAACATCGCTCGCCTCGGCCCGTGTCGGGCGGGGCGCCGATGTCATCGACTCGAGCATCTGGGTCGCCACAATGACGGGTACACCCGTATCGCGGCACGATCCGATGATGCGCCGCTGAAGGACGGGGACCTCCTCTGCCGAGGTTTCGACGCCGAGGTCACCGCGGGCGACCATCACCACGTCGGACGCAGCGACAATGGCGTCGATATCCATTGCGGCCGCGTACGTCTCGACCTTGGCGACGATGGGCAGTTCGCCCTCGCCGATCAACGCACGCAGCCGGTCCACATCGTGGGCGCTCCTCACGAACGACTGGGCAACCAGGTCGACCCCGGCCTCGAGGCCCCATGCAAGGACCTCGCGGTCGTACTCGGTGATGACGTCGACCCCGAGATCGACGCCGGGCGCGTTGACGCCTTTGCGGCTCGACAGAGGCCCGCCGGTCACTACACGGGTGACCACGACCCCGTGGTCGATCGATGTCACCGCGAGCTCGAGAGTGCCGTCGTCGAGGAGCAGCCGGTCGCCAGGAGCGACGTCTTCGGCTAGCCCCGCATAGCTGAGGCAGGCCCGTGAAGCATCTCCGGCACACTCGCCAGGGACAAGTGCGAACCGGGCCCCTTCCTCCAACCGGGTGTCCGGCGCGACCTCGCCGAGCCGCAGCTTGGGGCCTGCGAGGTCGAGCATGACCGCCACGGACCGGCCCGCTCGTTCCGCGGCCGAGCGAACCGCCTCGAACCTGCGGGCGAGTTCGTCGGGACCCGAGTGCGAGGAGTTGAGCCGGGCGACATCCATGCCTGCTGTGATGAGGGCGTCGAGGGCCGCCGGTGACTCGCTCGCGGGTCCTATGGTTGCGACGATCTTGGTGCGGCGCATGGGAGATCCTCCCGGTAACGTGTGGATACCGTGCCCTCCTCACCTTCTACCCACGCGGCGCACGCGATGCACGGTGAGACCTACGTCCCCGTGTCGTCGCTGCCCTTCGGCAGGCGCACGATCTGAATCGAGTCGCCGTGCCGGCGGACCGTCAACCGGTCGCGGGCGATTCGATGTACGGCGGTCCTCAGGTTGCCGTAGAGGCGCTCGACGCCACGCGGATCGGTATCGACGCGCATGGCACGGTCGCCACCGGCCAGGACGTAGCGCACGAGACGCGTGGCGGCACCCCGGGGCGGCGGGAACGGGACCTCAATCTGGCGGGCATCGTCGGCCCATTCGAGCGGCTCAAGTTCCTGGGGCTGGTCACTCACAGGGCACACCCGCGCCACACGTACCACAAGAATGACTGCCCGGCGCGGCACTTCTTCAGCTCCGGACTCACCACCGCACACGATACGAAGGTTGACGTCGTGGCCCTGAAGCGCTGCAGCGCGAGCGAGGTACGCCCAGTCCAGCGTGCCGTCCTCGTCGAGCAGCATGACGACCCGGTCTCGGACACGACGGGCGAGTTCGGTCAGCAACCGCGAGAGGCCGAGACCCCGGCGCGGCGTGAAAGTCACGACCGCCACATCATAGGCCTCGGCAGCGCTGAGGTCCTCCACCATGCCCTGGCGGGTGGTGAGCTTCGGTGACTCGGCGACATCGGACGCGAGCAGGAGACGCAGCATGCCCGCCGACGGCTCGAGCGCAGTCAGTGTCCTCACTCGCTGCAGCAGCGGTCGGGTGAGGAAGCCGGTCGCAGCTCCGACCTCGAGGACGTCGACTCCCTCGGGCACCTCGGCAAGAAGCGCATCGAGCAGCTCGGGGAAGATCCGCTCCTGCCCGAAGTCGATATCGTATTTGTCCGCGAGCCGCTCTCTCCGCGCAAGGGCACTGTCAAGCGGCACCCCGTACTCGTACGGAATGCGAACCCCCGGGACTTTCTGTTGCGTGCGTGCATGCATACTAGGAGCGTACCCCTCCAGGTCCGCTACGTGCGAGTGATGTTGTAGAACGCATCCATGCCCGGGTAGACCGCCGAGTCGCAGAGCTCCTCTTCGATGCGGAGCAGCCGGTTGTACTTCGCCACCCGGTCCGAGCGGGCGGGCGCGCCGGTCTTGATCTGTCCCGCGTTCACAGCAACGGCTATATCAGCGATCGTCGTGTCCTCGGTCTCGCCGGAGCGGTGCGATATCACACAAGTGTAGCTCGCGCGCTTGGCCATCTCGATGCACTCGAGTGTCTCGGTGAGCGAGCCGATCTGGTTCACCTTGATGAGGATGGAGTTGGCCACACCCATCTCGATACCGCGGGCGAGCCGCTCGGTGTTGGTGACGAAGATGTCGTCGCCGACGAGCTGCACTTTCTCGCCGAGCCGGTCGGTGAGCATCTTCCAGCCGTCCCAGTCCTCCTCGGCCATGCCGTCTTCGAGCGAGATGATCGGGTAGCGTTCCACGAGGTCGGCCCAGAACTCGACCATCTCCGCCGAGGAGAGCACGCGGCCCTCGCCCTGGAGGTGGTAGGCGCCGTCTCGGTAGAATTCGCTGGCGGCGGGATCGAGCGCGAAGACGATCTGGTCACCGAGGGTGTAGCCAGCCTTCTCCACTGCATCCGTGATGACCTGCAGGGCCTCCTCGTTACTGCCCAGGTCCGGCGCGAACCCGCCCTCGTCGCCCACGCCCGTGCCCAGGCCGCGCTCAGATAGCACCTTCTTGAGCGTGTGATAGATCTCGGCGCACATGCGCAGGCCCTCGGCAAAGGTCGAGGCGCCGACCGGCATCACCATGAACTCCTGAAGGTCGACGTTGTTGTCCGCGTGCATCCCGCCGTTGAGGATGTTCATCATCGGCACCGGGAGCACGTGAGCGTTGGCGCCGCCGATGTAGCTGTAGAGCGTGAGCTGCGTCGACTCGGCAGCGGCCTTGGCGACAGCCAGCGAGGTGCCGAGGATCGCGTTCGCGCCCAGGGCCGCCTTGTTGGGCGTAGCGTCGAGCGCGAGCAGGGTCGAGTCGATGAGCCGCTGGTCGGTGGCGTCCATGCCGAGGATCTCGGCGGCGACGGCCTCGTTAACGTTGTCCACCGCCGTACGAACACCCTTGCCGAGGTAGCGCGCCGAGTCGCCGTCCCTGAGTTCAACGGCCTCGAACGCGCCGGTGGAGGCACCGGAGGGGACCATGGCCCTGCCGAACGAGCCGTCGTCGAGGACGATCTCGACTTCGACGGTCGGGTTACCGCGGGAGTCCAGTACCTCTCGGGCGTAGACGTCGACGATACTGCTCATGATCGGGGCTCCTCCCTGCTCTTGGCGTGGCGCCAGAGCTCCTCCATCTCCTGTATGTCCAGATCGTTCACGATGCGGCCCGAAGACGCCGCTGCCCGCTCCATGTCCTCGAAACGCGCGATGAACTTGCGGCACGTGGCGCGCAGAGCCTCTTCTGCATCGATACCCTGCTTGCGGGCGAGGTTCACGACGGTGAAGAGCAGATCGCCGATCTCGTCAGCGGCTTCGGGAGTGCCGGGCTCGACCTCCTTGAGCTCATCGATCTCCTCGTGGACCTTCTCCCAGACGGCCTCGAGGCTTTCCCATTCGAAGCCGACACCAACCGCCCGGCGAGAGATCTTCTGCGCCCAGAGCAGCGCCGGAAGCGCCGAGGGGATGCCTTCGAGACCGCCGG
>JACUUN010000135.1 GCA_014859265.1 Coriobacteriia bacterium | reverse complement strand
TGGAAGAAGGAGGTTGGGCGCTGAGGACTCCACATTACTCTGTCCTCACAAGGCCTCAAGCCACTCCAGGATGGAGGGGTTGGTCCTCCAGGCGGACTTTCGGGGAGCCGTTCTGTCAGCCGGCTCTATCTTGCTGATGGCTTCGCGCTTGGCGTCGAGATCGACAGACGCATAGCGATTGGTGGTATCGACACTGGCGTGGCCGAGCCAGTGGCTGATGGTGACGAGATCGACGCCGGCCTTGAGAAGATGGACAGCAGTGCTGTGGCGCATGCAGTGGGGGTGAAGCCGTTTGCGTGCAAGCGACGGTGAGGAGAGGCGAGCCCGGTCGCAGTACTTGGCCAGGACATAGCGGGCGCCGTAGCGGGAGAGGTGCTGACCGCGATGGTTGAGGAACAGTGGTTCCTGAGAGCGTGGGCCGAGGCCTCGTTCGGTGAGGAGGTCGCTGAGTAGCCGAGCCATCTGTGGCCAGAGTGGGCACAGACGCTCCTTCCGCCCCTTACCGAACAACCGCGCGTGGAATGGACGGGCAAGCTGAAGGTCACAAGGCCTGAGGTCGAGGACCTCTTGGACTCTGCCGCCGGTATTGAACATGGTGGCGATGAGGGCATAGTCGCGTCGACCCTCCGTGGTGCTCCGATCCACTGCGGTCAGAATGGCCTGGATCTCCTCGTGCTCAAGGTACTCCACGGGGCGTGAGTGGGTGCGCTTGAACGGGATCGCGAGGATGCGCTGGCACTGCTCGAAGCGCTCGGGGATCCGGCCGGCGAGGTAGCGGAAGAAAGTGTGAAGGGCTGCCAGTCGGACGTTGCGGGTCGCGGACTGGTTTCCCCGGTTGTCTTGCAGATGATCGAGGAAAGCAAGGATAAGCGCGGGGTCGAAGTCATCGATGTCGAGGGTCGCCAGAGAACGCTGCCGCTGCCCGCCCATGAAACGAAGCAGCAACGAGAAAGTATCGCGGTAGCTCCGGATTGTGTGGGGGCTGAGGCCTCGCACGGAGGGCAGATGCTCGGAGAAGAAATGCCGCACCGCAGCGGCCAGAGCGTTGGGCTGTGTGCGCGTCATGATCGGCCTCCTAGTGTGTCCGCGCCATTCGGCTGTTTTATCAGTGCTCCATAGCGTTTCTGGAACCGCTCACTGGCGATAGCGGCGAGTTCGTCGACGAGATGCAGGTAGCGTTGGGTAGAGACGATGGAGACATGACCCATGTAAGCAGCCAGCGCGGGAAGCTTCGCCTGCACATCCCTGCCGGTGCGGTACCACCGCAGCAGGGCGTGCACAGCGAAGGTATGGCGAAAGTCATGGACTCGGGGAAGCCGCCCTGCTGCGGTTCGGATACCGCTGCTGCGAAGGAGGTCATGGATAGCCTCGCCGAAGCCCGGCCCCGAGTATGCCCCCGAGCCACCGTAGCCGTTCCAGAGCAGAGGTGAGTCGGTCGAGAGTGGCAACTGCTTTTCCCTACGTTCCTGCAGAAGCACCTTGATGGCACGGATGGCGTCGCCGGAGAGGGGAAGCAGCCGCGACTTGTGGAACTTTGATTCGCGAACGAGAAGTGTGCCCTCCAACAGGTCACAGTCTGCCACGGTCAGTCTTAGGAGTTCGCCGCGACGCAGGCCGGCCGTATAGAGTAGGACAAGCCCGAGCAGAACGTTCTGACGCCGAAGAGGAGAGCGGTTTGCGGGCCGAAGTTGGCCAGTTTCGGCCAGAAGTCGATCGATTTCGGCCTCTTGGAAGATATAGGGCTTGAGGACCTGGTGGTGAGGGGGGAATTGGGCAGAGTCTGGCACGAAGCATGCAGGCTCGGTGCGCCGCCGGTACAAACAGAGATTACGGACGATGCGCATCCAGTTGCGCCGCACGCCACTGGCCAGCTGGGAGCGTGTCCTGATCCACTGCTCGAGGATCTCTGAATCGAGATCACGACCAGCGCCCGCCAGGAATGCGTCTAGATGGGCCATGACGTTGCGCTCTACCACATAGGCGCTGCCCAGCGCCTCTTTCAGGGACAGATAGCGGGTGATGGCGGGAGCCAGGACTGAGGTGAATCTGCTTCTCATGCTTCTCCCTCCTGGGCCGCACTGGCTGGCAGGTCGAGGGCGACCTCGCGAAGGTCCTCGACGGCGAGACGAAGGTAGACGCAGGTGCTCTCAGCGCTTCGGTGCCCAAGCAGATCACCGATGGTCTTCAGGGATGTCCCCTGACGCAGCAGGTGCACGGCGTACGAGTGTCGGAGGCAGTGGCAACCTTGGAAGGGGATGGACAACCCGCTCCGCCTCGACCAAGCCTGAAACGCCTCCGTGACAGCGGTCGGCTTCAACAGTCCGGCCGGCGCTCGGTGTCTGAGGAAGACCTCCCGGTAGCATGACTGCGAGCGTCCACGGCGAATGTAGGCCACTAGGCTGTCGCCAACAGCGTCGGTAAGCGGGAGTATCAGCGGGGCGCCAGTCTTTCGCTGGGCCACGCGCAGACAGCCCGTGCGCCACTGGATGTCATCCAGCCTCAAGCCGACTACCTCGCTCGCACGAAGCCCGTAGTTCGCGATGAGCTGGAACATGGCGTAGTCCCGCCTTCCCAAGCGTGTCGAGCGGTCGATCGATTCCAAAAAGACACGCACGGTTGCCCAGGGGAGCGAACGAGGAAGACGTTCTCCCCGGTAGACGCGAGGCGTGTCGATCTGAGAGTCCAGACCGGCCGTGATCTCACCGCGTGCAGCGAGGAAGCGAAGCAGCGAGCGAAGGTGGGCAACGGTGTGCTGAAGCGTTGCCCGGCTGATACGACGGCCGGTGTCCCGTACGAATGTTTCCACGTCCTGTGCGGTCGGCCGCGGACAGGCCGCAGCGCCACTCAGGGTATTGAGATGGGCAACGAACTGCGACGCTGTTGCCAAGTGTGCCTCGATGGTCGACCGGGCAAGACCTCGGACCTTTTCCAGGTAACGACCATACTCACCCAGTCTCTGCTCCGCGGGGTTCGACAACTCTGGCCGCAGCAACAGTCCCTGTTCGGTGAGGTATACTTCCAAGAGGCGGACGACCGCAGAGCTGCTGGCGTCCTCCTG
>JACUUN010000134.1 GCA_014859265.1 Coriobacteriia bacterium | reverse complement strand
CTCGGAGTAGCCGCTGCCGAGCCCTGCCAGTCCGCGCACGTCGAGAATCGTGATGCGCTTGCCGTGCACCTCCACGAGCTCGTCCTCGCGCAGTTTCGCGAAGGCGCGTGAGAGCGTCTCCGGTACGGTGCCGAGTGCGGCCGCAAGCTCGCTCTTGGGCATACCGAGCTCGACCTCGAGACCGCGGGTGCTCGGGATTCCCACGGCCAGCGCTCGCTGAAAGAGATAGCGGGCGAGGCGCGAGGGCACATCGAGGGCGAGCGTTTGGACGACACTTGTGAAGCTCACGACGCGGTTCGCGAGATCGGTCATCACGCCCCGGGCGACAGCAGGCTCGGCTTCCATCAGGGAGAAGAGCGCCTCGCGCGGCAGCCACGCCACGGTCGCAGGGGTGACCGTCTCGGCATGGGCGGGATAGCGCCCGCCAGCAAGTGCGGCCACGGCGGCAATCGGATCCCCGGCTTCGAGTGTCTCGAAGGTGATGCGACGGCCGTCGGCGCCGAGGTGGAACACGCGTGCCTTGCCTGTCACGAGCACGCCGAAATGGTGGGCGGGCTCTCCCTCCGTCACGAGCGTCGTGCCGCGAGGGGTCTCTTTCACGCGCGCGGCGGAGGCAAGCGCGTCGATCGCCGCCTCGCTGGCACCGCGCCACAGGCGGCACTCACGGAGGGCGGCCCGCAGATCGGAGCGGGGGGCGTTGTCGGCGGCCACGGGGCTCCTCGGCTGGTCTCGGGACGGGTGGACGGCTATCCCCTACCGTTCTGCTCAAGATTCTCCCCGAACTTGACCCGCGTCAAGGTCACGCGCGTCCCGGGCACGTAGTCTTGACAGGGCAGGACGCTGGTCGGACAGGTGCCGGCCGGACAGAGCAAGGAAGGACCGGGGCGTGAACGAGCGGTTCGCCGAGAAGATGCACGACGCGGGCGTGTCGAAGGACACGCGGCTGCTCGGCGACTTCTCGGCGATCTACTGCCGGGGCAACCATTCGGATGCCGTCCGGACCCCGCTTCAGAGCGACGGCGCCGTGCTCGGCGTGTACGGGCGCAAACTCCCCGTCGTGTGCGACGAGTGCGCCGGGCTCCTACGGTACGCGGAGAAGCGTCGCGCGTACTGCCCGAAGGACCCGAAGCCGTTCTGCAGCTACTGCGACACGCACTGCTACTCGGGCGAGATGCGCGAGTTCATGCGCGACGTGATGCGCTACAGCGGGCCGCGCTCGGTGACCCGGGGACACGCGATGGACTCGATGCGCCACCTCATCGAGGGCCGGCGCGCGAAGCGCGAGGCGCAGATTCGGGCCGCAACCGAAGACTGACCACCGCCCGAAGCGGTGAGAGATGACCGGCCACACCGATCGACCAGGAGGAACCACCATGAACACCACCGTTGTGACCCGCCAGATAGTGCACATCGAAGACGAACTCTGTAACGGCTGCGGCATCTGTGTGTCGCCGTGCGCTGAGGGAGCCATCCAGATCATCGACGGGAAAGCTCGCGTCATCCGCGAGGAGCTGTGTGACGGCGCCGGCTTCTGCCTTGGCGTGTGCCCCACCGGCGCTCTCACCATCGAGACGCGCGAGACCGTGCCCTTCGACCATGACGCCGTCGAGGAGCACGTGGCCTCGCTGCCGTCGACTTACATCGCGCAGACCTGCTTTAACTGCGGTACGTCGGAGGACGACCGCCCGCTGCTCCCGGTACGCACCCAGGGCACGAGCACCTGGGTCTGCACGCGTTGCCTGCCCGCGCTCATCCACGGCTAGGCACGCTCGAGCGTGGGCCCCACCGAGCCCCCGTACGGTATCGACCGCCATCGAATGAAGGGGACCACATGTTCTGCAACCAGTGTGAACAGACCGCCCGGGGCGTCGCCTGCACAACCGTCGGCGTGTGCGGGAAGAAGGAGGACGTCTCCGCCCTCCAGGACCTGCTCGTCAACGCATGCCGCGGACTTGCCGTCGTTGCCATCGACGCCACCGAGCGCGGCATCGACACTACCGAGGCCGGCCGCTTTGTCGCCGACTCGCTCTTCACCACGCTCACGAACGTCGACTTCGACGCCGCCTCGATCGCCGAGAAGGTCGACGAGGCCGTCCGGCTGCGCGAGGAGCTCGCGTGCGAGACGTGCTCAGACGTCACCGGGCCGTTCGTCGACCTCACGCCCGAGACGACCGTCGAGGCCCAGGTCGCTCAGGGCATCGAGCTCGGCAGCCCGTGGGACACCTCGCGCGGCGAGGACGTGCAGGCGCTGCAGCAGACCACGCTGTACGGCCTGAAGGGGATCGCCGCATACGCGCACCACGCGCGCCTGCTGCACCAGGAGGCCCCCGAGGTCTACGCGTACCTCTTCAAGGCGCTGGCGGCCCTCGGCGACCCCTCGCTCGACCTCGACGACTGGGTCGGTCTCGCGCTCGAGTGCGGCGAGGTGAACCTGGGCACGATGGAGCTACTCGATGCGGGCAACACCGGCACGTACGGCCACCCGGTACCTACCGAGGTCCCCCTCGGACAGCGGCGGGGCAAGGCCGTCCTCGTCTCAGGTCACGACCTGCGCGACATGCAGCTGCTGCTCGAGCAGACCGCCGGCAAGGGGATCGACGTGTACACGCACGGCGAGATGCTCCCGACCCACGCCTACCCCGAGCTCAAGAAGCACCCGCACTTCTACGGGCACTACGGTCCCGCGTGGCAGAACCAGCACGCCGAGTTCGAGGAGTTCCCCGGCGCCATCCTCATGACCACCAACTGCCTCATGCCCCCGCGCGACAGCTACAAGGAGCGCTTGTTCACGAGCGGTCCGGTGCACTTCCCCGGTGTCCCGCACGTCGCGGACGACTTCCACGCGGTGATCGAGAAGGCCCTCGCGATGCCCGGGTTCACCGAGGAGACCGACGGCGGCACCGTGCTCGTCGGTTTCGGGCGCAACACGGTGCTCGGCGTGGCCCCGGCCGTCATCGACGCGGTGAAGAACGGCGCCATCAAGCACTTCTTCCTGGTGGGCGGGTGCGACGGCGCGCGTCCGGGCCGCAACTACTACACCGACTTCGTCGAGCAGGCCCCGGCCAACA
>JACUUN010000133.1 GCA_014859265.1 Coriobacteriia bacterium | reverse complement strand
CCTCAGGACTCTATCTACATGAACACGTTCATCGTGGAGCTCTATGACGGCGCTAACGCAAAGAAGGTCACAGGCGTCGTCGAGGAGTTTATCAGCGACACCCAGTCCGGGACGATCAACGGCTACGCTCCCTACAACGGGTGGTACTACCTGCACATGTACACTTCGGCCACGGCTCGAGTGACAGTGACCCAGTAGCCCAGGCTATCGCCCCCCGCAGTGGCCCCCTTGCAGCTCGCCCTGGTCACGCAGGTTCTCAGGGGCAGGGGACTCTTACTTCCGCGACTCCAACCTCAAGCACCCCCATCACCCCCTTCGTGCGGAAGCCCCTCCGGGGCCCTCAGTGCCTCTTCGGCCCCACTCCAGTACTTGACTTCCGCGACGCAGCCCCTCGCTTCGCTCGGGGCCGTCGCCCACGCGTTGGCGCCCTGCCATAGAATGAGAGTCGCCGCGACTACGACTCCGAGGGGGAGGGCTTTGACTCACGCCGAGATCGTCAGCTTCATTTGGTCGATCGCCGACCTGCTCCGCGATAGCTTCAAGCGCGGCAAGTACCAGGATGTCATCCTGCCGCTCACCGTGCTCAGACGCATCGACTGCGTGCTCGCGCCCACCAAGGAGAAGGTTCTCGAGACCAACGCGAAGTACGCGGGGCAGCTGGACAAGCCCGACCAGCTGCTGAAGCAGGCCAGCGGCTATGCCTTCTACAACACGAGCCGGTACGACTTCGAGCGCCTGGTGGCCGACCCGCCCAACCTCGCCGCGAACCTGCGCAACTACATCGCCGGCTTCTCGCCGAACATGCGCGAGGTCATCGAGCGCTTCGACTTCGACAACACCATCACCAAGCTCGACGACGCCGGCCTGCTCTACCTCGTGATGGAGCGGTTCAAGAACGTCGACCTGTCACCGGAGTCCATCGACAACCACGCGATGGGGACGGTCTTCGAGGAGCTCATCCGCAAGTTCAACGAGGCCCTGAACGAGAACCCGGGTGAGCACTTCACCCCGCGTGATGTGGTCTCGCTCATGGCGGACCTCATGCTCGCAGGTGACGAGGCCAAGCTGCGCGAGCCCGGCCGCGTCGTGAAGGTCTACGACCCGTGCTGCGGCTCCGGCGGGCTGCTGACGATCACCAAGGAGCACATCCGCGACAACGTCGACCCGAACACCGGGGTGCTCCTGTACGGCCAAGAGGTCAACCCCGAGACGTTCGCGATCGCCAAGTCCGACATGTACCTCAACGACCCGCAGGGCCGCGACGCCGACAATATCGCGTTCGGCACCGTGCTCTCCGAGGACAAGCACGCCGACGTGCACTTCGACTACGTCATCGCCAACCCGCCGTACGGCAAAGACTGGAAGCGCGACGAGGCGGCGGTGAAGGCGGAAGCTGACCGAGGCTTCGCCGGTCGCTTCGGACCCGGGCTGCCAGCCATCTCCGACGGCCAGATGCTCTTCCTCGAGCACATGATCGCCCATATGCAGAAGTCCTCCGAGGGCGGCGCGCGCATGGCGATCATCATGAACGGCTCTCCGCTGTTCACCGGCGACGCCAGCTCCGGGCCCTCCGAGATACGCCGCTGGATCCTCGAGAACGACCTGCTGGAAGCCATCGTGGCCCTGCCGGAGCAGATGTTCTACAACACCGGCATCGCGACCTACGTGTGGGTCCTCACCAACCGGAAGAAGCCTGAGCGCGCCGGCAAGGTGCTGCTCATCGACGCGACGTCGTTCTGGACGCAGATGCGCAAGACCCTCGGAGACAAGCGACGCGAGATACCCGAGGACAAGCAAGCCGAGATCCTGGCACTGCTGGACGCCTTCGCCGAGGGCGAGCACTGTCGCGTCTATCCGACGGAGCACTTCGGCTACCGCAAGATCACCATCGAGCGCCCGCTGCGCCTGAACTTCCAGGCGTCGCCTGAGCGCATTGCGCGGCTCGACGACGAGTCAGCGTTCAAGAAGCTCGCGGAGTCCAAGAAGAAGGACCCTGCCGCGAAAGCCGCCGAGGAGGAAGCCGGCCGTCGGAGGCAGGACGAGGTACGGTCCCTGCTCTCCTCGCTGCCGGGTACGCTCTTCACCAACCTGGACGAGTTCCTCAACGTTCTGAAGGCCGCCGAGACGACCACGGGCACCAGACTCGATGCGCCGATGCGCAAGGCGGTGCTCTCGGCCCTGTCAGAGCGCGACGAGGACGCCGACCTCTGCACGGACAGCCATGGGGAGCCGGAACCGGACCCCGAGCTGCGCGACACGGAGAACGTGCCGCTGTCCGAGTCCGTCGAGGACTACTTTGTGCGCGAGGTGAAGCCCTACGTGCCTGACGCGTGGATCAACGAGTCGGTCCGAGACCCCAAGGACGGTGAGGTCGGCCGCGTCGGCTACGAGATCAACTTCAACCGCTACTTCTACAAGTACGTGCCGCCACGACCGCTCGACGAGATCGAGGCGGACCTCAAGGCCGTCGAGGGCGAGATCCTCGACCTGCTCAAGCAGGTGACGGAGTGAAAGCTGAGCGGCTCCGGCTCAAGTACCTGACTTCAAGGCCATCCGGTGATGCATGGGCCTCATCAGTGGATGACTTCATCAGTCTTGATGCCGTCGAGTCGTGGACTGGGCAGCGCCTGCCTCTCGGGGATGGCGAGCGCGACCTGTCCGGCACGCCGTGCAAGCCGGGAGACCTGCTGTTCGGGAAGCTGCGGCCCTACTTGGCGAAGGTGCACTTGGTGGAGACCGACTCCGTGTGTGCCTCCGAGTTCATCCCGATGCGCCCAGGCAAGGACGTCGAGCCGCGCTTCCTCCGCTACGTCCTCTCGACGGAGGACTTCGTGAGGCTCGTGGACTCGATGAGCTACGGGACCAAGATGCCGCGTGTCGATCCATCCGACTTCCTCGACATCAAGCTCGCAGTCCCACCCCCACCTCTGCAGGCACGGATCGCAGACTACCTCGACTCCGAGACCGCCCGCATCGACACTCTCATCGACCGCAAGCAGCGCTTCATCGACCTGCTGCTCGAGAAGCGCACCGCCGTCATCACCCACGCCGTGACCAAAGGCCTCGATCCAGACGTGG
>JACUUN010000132.1 GCA_014859265.1 Coriobacteriia bacterium | reverse complement strand
AGCGTAGACGAACGAGAGAGCGGCGTTCACTCTGTCTCTCGGAGGCCTGCGAGTCCTCGAGGCGAACGCGAACTCGCTCTTGTCCACCGTGATGAGGTCGGAGAACACGCCGAAGTAGACCCTGGCGGCATCGCCTTCACATCCGCGAGCATCATCGAGACTGCGGACGCGAGGAACCGACAGGAGTGAACGGGCAAGCTGCTCGGCAGCATCCGTGAGTCTCACCTTCGCCCGCTGCGATCGAGCATCTCTCGCCGCACGTAGTAGCGTATTCCGGCTGTTACGGATCTTCGCGCCAGTAATGACGCGGGCCACTTCAAGGCGACGAGCGCAGTCCTCGTGACTCCTGTACTGTGCGAGCCGCAGGAGGACGTTTCCAGATGTCGGACCAACAACCCGGCACATGAACCTCCCGGCGTAGTCCATGTAGACGACCTCGCGGTCCTCTGCGACGCAACGGCGCATGGCGTGCGGCGACATCGAGCAGTCTCCGAAGAGAACGACCGAGCCGATGTGCTGCAGCGGTATCTGCAGGAGCTTCTCTCCGTCGGCCTCGACGCGCAGCGTATCGTGGTCGAGACGCACCCGTGCCCCCTCTCGCTGGACGAAGAGAGTGTTGAGGAAGCGATGAGTCATGCGTCTCCACCGCCTTTGTCCCCTTCAAGGTTGGCAGGATTCACCGTGGACACCCGGGCAGAAGAGATGAGCTCAGGCTGACATACCTCAATCAAGGAACACTTGGGACACCGCACGTCGTTCACGGGCGGGGGTACGACTCCAGAGCGCATCGCCCCGCGAATCGCGTCGATACTCGCCAAGGTCTCGTTCCTCAATGGCTCGGACAGGAGGACCTCTCGCCAGCGCCTGGAGCTGTGGTAGTAGATGGAGCCGCGCGGTACCGTCACATCGAGCATCTCTTCGAGACACAACGCCTGAGCGCACAGCTGAAGATCGTCGTGCTTCTTGGGTCTGCGATGCCCGCGCTTGGACTCGACAGGCCAGACCGTACCGTCCCCATGCAACTCGACCGCGTCGGCTCGGCCGGACAGGCCGAGACGGTCCGACCACAAGGGGAGGGCGTACTCCACCCGAACGCCCTCATGGCGCAGGACGTGAGCTCTGTCCACGTTCTCATGGACACGATTACCGCTCAACGTGAGCGAGTTGTCCTCGAATGTCTGCTCGACGTGCATCAGCGCGAACTGCCGTGGGCAGTAGGAGTAGTGTTCGATGGCCGAGATGAGGACGATGTCCTCTTCGGCGAACATCAGGCCGCCATTGCCGACCGGTCGATGAGACGGGTCAGGGTCACACCATCGGGAATAGCGGCTTCGTCGACGCTGACGACGTAGTCCGCGAAGCTTCGCGCAGCCGAATCCGTGTTCGTCCTCGCCACAGACACGAGACCGAACAGGTCCTGAGCTGGTACGCGCCCGAGCCTGTCGTCGTGACTGAAGACGTACAACCCGCGGCACGCCATCATTCCGCGACTCGCGGAATGGTCGAGGTCCCACATACCTAGCATCGCCTCCCAGAGGAGCGCGAGATCGTCCGGTGAAACGCCGGTTCTCTGACCGAACGGAGCGGAGTAGAAGCCGTGCCCGACGTAGAGACCGTAGGGGACGATCGACTTGCGCCCCATCTCTGTTCGCTTTCCCTTCCCTTCGGAGCTCCCATCCTCAGCCGTGATGACCTCGGCATCCTTCTCCTTAATGATTGCGACACGGGTGATGGAGACATCCATCGGGAAGATTGGGTCCACCGAGCGGGCGAAGGTTAGCTGGACAGGTCCTCTGACCTGCCCGGCATTGATCTTCGTCGACATCACGGCGCCGAACATCCGGACATCGTAGAAGCTCTCGCACATGTAGCCGACGACCTTGGACTCGTCTGCTCGAGGCAGCTTCTCTCCGGGCTCGAGACCGGCTGCGCGGCGACCTTCAGCGTGGAGGGTCTCGAGCGCGATTCCAGTATCCTGCACGTAGATGCGTCGACCCGCGACTCCATCCTGCGTCACGGCGACGTAATCCCTGATCTTCCTCTTGAGGCACACATCCGTCACCAGGCCCTGGTTCGTCTCAGGATCCAAGCGCGGCATGTTCCCTGCATCGGGATCGCCGTTCGGATTGCCGTCGATGACCTCGAACATCAACACGAAGTCATGACGTCGACCAGGATCGTTCACCACTTCATTACTCATGCTGCCTCCTCCGAGCCGTTTGAATCACTTGGACCCGCGTTGCCTGTCCTGTGGGCGCGTAGGGCTGCCCGCTCGTGGTAGTAGCCCAGAGCGAACATCCCTTGGCGCTCCAATGTGAGCGTTCGCGGGAACGACGAGATGCCCGAGAGCACCTCCTCCAGCCGCTCCTGCAACCTGACCTGCAGCCCCCCGCGCTCCTTTCGAATCTTCGCAAGGTGGTTCTGGGCGTCTCCGACCAGTCGGCCGAAGACGGTCGCCGGAGCGGCAGAAGCAGCTCCGTAGTACTTGTCGATGACGGTGGCTCCGACCTTGCCGAGCGCCGCGTGCTGGATGTCCTCCAGCACTGCGATGAGCCGGCCACAGCGATAAGCCACATCGCTCGACTCTGTATCGAGTTCGGTCATCTTCCCTGCCTCCCATCCATAGCGTGATGCAAGCAGCATCTTGATCAGGACCGCTCGTTCATAGGTGACGGCCTGCTCGATCCGACATCTCTGAACCACCCTGGAGAGCAGACCCTCCGGCAGGCGCTGTCCACTCAGCGCCGTGCGAACGATTGCGCGAGGAACGTCCGGGGTCATCTCCTTCCGCGCGTCGCGGTACGCCGACCCGGACAGCCGCCACACCCCCAGCGGCTCCCCTCTTGCACCCCACGGATCGACCTGCCGCTGCAGTTCGAACCACTCCTTCAGCGAATGCCTCAGGTTGAAGCCCGTCGTATCGATCCAGTCCCGAACGACCGCTCGAGCAGAGGAGGCCGATAGGGCGCCGATATGGAACTCCGTCAAGTCTGCGTCATGCGGCCTGCCGGAGTACACCGACTCGATCAGGGGCCCGACCACGTCCGCGCTGGGATGCTGGATCAGTCCGAGCAGGTCCAG
>JACUUN010000131.1 GCA_014859265.1 Coriobacteriia bacterium | reverse complement strand
CCTCAAGAGGAAGATCAGGGATTACGTCGCCGTGACGCAGGATGGAGTCGCGGGTTGTGTTCGATAACCTAAAAGTTGACCACCTGGGGGCGATTCGATCATCGAAAAGTTGACCACCCCACCAACGCCTGTACCGTCGAGGAAGTCCCGAGTGCGGGGCACTCCGACGGGGCAGGAGGAAGGCAGTGCTCGGGATGGTCGACGTCGAGATGATCAAGAAGATGAGCACGAACGGCGGCTCGATCCGCGAGATATCGCGGATGACGGGGTGGTCGCGCCAGACGATCCGCAAGCAGCTCGCGGCGCCGGCCGAGCCGCCCGTCTACCTGCTCGCCGAGCCCAGACCCTCGCCGGTCATGGACCCGTTCACCGGGATCGTGAAGGGCTGGCTCGAAGACGACGAGCAAGCTCCGCGCAAGCAGCGCCACACTGCCAAGCGCGTCTTTGACCGGCTCGTCGACGAGTACGGCTTCACCGGGTCCGAGGTGACGGTGCGCAGAGCGGTGGCGAAGATCCGCGGCAGGCGGGTCGAGGCGTTCGTCCCACTCGATGCACCCTGGGGCAAGGTCGCCCAGGCCGACTTCGGCGGCGCGGTCGTCACCATCGGGAGTGAGCGCACCGAAGTCGCGCTGTTCTGCATGCGGGCCAAGGCCTCGAAGGTGCCCTTCGTCGTGGCCTACCCGACCGAGAAGCTCGAATCGCTTCTGGCCGGCCACGTCGAGGCGTTCTCGTTTTACGGCGGAGTGTTTGCCGAGGTCTGGTACGACAACCCCAAGACCGCGGTGACGCGGATACTGTCGGGACCGCACCGCGAGGAGCACGAGCGCCTGAGCTCGCTTCGCGCCCACTACCTGTTCGACTCGAGCTTCTGCACGCCGGGACGCGGCAACGAAAAGGGCAGCGTGGAGAACCTGGTGGGCTACGTGCGCCGAAACGCCCTCGTGCCCCACACGCGCCCGTATCCCTCGCTTTCCGCGCTCAACGAGCATCTGCGCGCCTGGTGCGAGCGCGAGCGCACGCGCCACGCGCGGGCGTGGGAGATCGAAGCGGCTGCGCTCTCCGATTTGCCGGCGCACCCGTTCTCAGCCTCGGTGAGCCGCCCGGTCGTCGTTTCCAAGACCTCGATGGTCACCGTGGCCCGCGTGCGCTACTCGGTCCCGGTCACTTGTGTGGGCCGCACGCTGCGCGCCGAGAGCTTCACCGACCGCGTCGAGGTCTTCGACGGTGCCGTGCGCGTCGCGCTGCACGAGCGCAGCTACCGCACCGGCGACACGGTGCTCGAGCTCGCCCACTACCTCGACGCCTTCGAGCGAAAGCCCAGAGCCGCGCTGTCGTGCGCGGCGCTTTCCAGTGCGGATCCCGTCTTTTCGCTCGCCCGCGACATCGCGCTTCGCACACCCGACGGGCACCGCACCTTCGCATCCGTGCTGCTGCTCGCACGCGAGTTCGGGCTGCCCAAGCTCGCAGACGCGTTGCGCGCCGCGCTTTCCGACGGCGCGGTCACACCGGAGCGGGTGCGCCAGCTCGCACTCAATGCCGCGCACCGCCTGCCCGAGCCGATCGCCGTGCCCCACTCGCTCATGCTCTCGCTGCCGCCTGCCGACCTGGCCCGCTACGACGAGCTGGCGGTGTGCGGCCAATGAACACCGACGTGCTCTCTGCCCAGATCCGTCTCTACGCACGCGAGCTCAAGATGCCCGGGCTCGCCGGCGCCTTCGAAGAAGTCGCCCGTGACGCGGCCAAAGCGGGCAGGGGCCATCTCGAGTCCCTGGCCGCGTGCCTGGCCGCCGAGATCGAGTCGAGAGCCGAGCATCGGCTCGCATCCCGCATCAAGACCGCACGGTTCCCGGCCGCCAAGACCTTCGAGACGTTCGACTTCTCGCTCGTGCCTTCGCTTCAGAAGGGGCGCGTGCTGGACCTGGGGTCGGCTGCGTTCACGCGTGAGCGCGAGAACGTGGTGTGCCTCGGAGCGTCAGGGACGGGCAAGACGCACATCGCCACGGCGATCGGCCTCTCGGCGATCTACGCCGGCGCGCGCGTGCGCTTCACGACGGCGGTCACGCTGTCCCAAGAACTCCTGGCCGCAGCCGACGACCACCGCTTGCCCCGCTATCTGAAGAGCTGGCGGAGCGCCGATCTCGTGATCGTGGATGAGCTCGGCTACCTGCCGCTGGGTCCCGGCGCGCCGCTGATGTTCCAGTTCTTCGCCGAGCGCTACGAGGCCGGCTCGGTGCTCGTCACCACGAACCTGGAGTTCAGCCGCTGGCCCGAGGTGTTCGGCGACGCGACGCTCACCGCCGCGCTGCTCGATCGCCTTACGCACCACAGCCACGTGCTCGTGTTCGAAGGAGAGTCCTACCGGTTCCGCGAGAGCGCAGGACGCCTCACGAAACCGCGCAAGAAGACAAGCTGAGGGTGGTCAACTTTTCGGTGATCGCGGTGGTCAACTTTTCGATTGACGAACACAACCTTCGTGGAGAGGTCGAACACTACTCTCCGTACGTGCACTCATGAGGATGGTATGGAGATCATCGTCGCGTACGACGTGAGCACCGAAGACAGCGCCGGGCGTCGGCGACTGCGCCGTGTAGCCAAAGTCTGCGAGGGGTGCGGACAGCGCGTCCAGTTCTCGGTGTTTGAGTGCCGAGTCAACGAGACGGAACTGCGCCGACTGACGCATCGGCTTGTCGATGAGATGGATCATGAGCTGGACAGCCTCCGCATCTATCGACTTGCGGAGCCGAGGAGTCGGGCAGTCACTGTCTTCGGGAGAGATCGTTACTTCGACCCTGATGGTCCACTCATCCTCTGAAGGAGCGTGCGCGAACCTCAAGCACAACACCCAGGAGCATGAGGTTCGCGACAGGCTCGCCGCTGAACTGACTGTATTGGCTCAACGAGACAGGTCCCCGAGAATTGCGGGTGAGGAGTGAAGACGCAGGTGGGGACCTGTAGCGGCCAGCTCGCGGGCTGGCCGAGGATTGAAACTTGTGCCAGATGACGCTCGTCACGATGGCGGCTTGTAGCGGCCAGCTCGCGGGCTGGCCGAGGATTGAAACGTGTCCAGCGAGGCCGAAAACG
>JACUUN010000130.1 GCA_014859265.1 Coriobacteriia bacterium | reverse complement strand
TCGTAATCACAGGCGCCCTCTCCGCCGGTATCGGGGAGGGGGCGCCTGTCATGTTCCAGCACGGGAATGACGGCAACGCCGCAAGACAGTCGTCGGTCGCATGTCTCCTTGCACGAGCGGGACTCGGAGGGGTGCCGCGTACGGCTATCGCGGGGAGTGCCGCACTGGTGATGCTTGCCCTTGGCTTCGTCGGATGGCGGCTCGGAGGAGCGGCGGCAAGCGGGGAGTTCACGTATGAGTCGCACGGTGAGGCAGGGCACGACTCGGGTGCGATCGCTGATGTTCCTGAGGGTGGCTCCTCACAAGAACCCCCGTCTACGCTGTGGGTGCACGTCGCGGGTGCGGTGAGGGCACCCGGGCTCTACGAGTTGACAGCGGACTCACGCGTGGGCGACGCGGTTGCCATCGCCGGTGGCACGCTTGAGCACGCGGCACTCGATGCGGTGAACCTCGCTCGCCTGGTCGAGGACGGAGAGCAGGTGTACGTGCCGAGCGTTGCAGATCTGGATGCCGGAGGAGGGTCGCTCGCTCTAGGGCCACGGGCGGGGTCGGGGGCACTGCAAGGGCCCGGGACGGCTGTTGGCATCGACATCAACCGCTCTGGCGCCTCGGAACTCGAGGCGCTGCCGGGTGTCGGACCGGCCACGGCGGCCAAGATCGTCGCGGATCGCGAGGCGAATGGCCTCTTCGCTTCTCCCGAGGACATCATGCGGGTGCCCGGTATCGGCGAGAAGAAGTTCGAGGCGATGCGCGACATGATCCTCGTAAGGTGAGCGGACAACTCACTCGTCCGACAGTGCCGGCACTAGCCTGGTGGGCAATCGGCGCGTTCCTCGGCGTCATCGCTGCCGAGGCGTTATCGTGGCGTCGGCTGTCGGTCGGTAGCCCTGATCTCATCGTTGTCGCGGTCTGTGCCGCTACGTGCGCGATGGCCGTCGTAGGTCTGATATGGTTCCGCGGCAGGGCGGGGGACAGGCACCTGCCGGTCGTAATCGTGTTGCTGCTCGGCGTCTGCGTCGGCGCTGCGTCCGGATGTGTCACCTGGGCACGGTGGCATGCAGCCCACGTCTGTACGACCGAGCGCGCGGTACCGGTGCGCGGCATTGTGGAGCGTGATCCCCAGCCAGGGCGAGCCGGCTGGACATTCCCCGTGCGGCTCGCGGATCGGCGGGGTGTCACCGTGCGGGTTCAGTTGCGCGAAGGGGTCGAACCGCCGGTCGCCGCGGAGCGCGTCGATGTGCGGGGCAAGGTGCGCGCCGTCGGACTCGATGACGAGTGGGCGCGTCGCTCGCACCGGCGAGGCGAGATCGGGTCGGTGCGCGGGCATGATGTGAGCCGCGTGGGCTGGGCAGCGACCCCGCAAGGACTTGCGGCACCCATCCGTTCGCGATTCCGTGGACTGCTCGGCAGGATCGATGGCATGGGCGGTGACCTGCTCCAGGGAATTCTTCTCGGCGACCGCACACGCTTGAGCGGCACCGCCGTCGAACAGGATCTGCGTGTCTGTGGTCTCTCGCATCTCCTGGCCGTGTCAGGGACACACCTCGGCATTCTCGCCGTCATCATGGCTTGGCTCGCTGCGCGCGCTCGAACAGGCGTGCGTGGCCGGGTCGTCATGGTGACCTTGGCGGCGTTGCTCTACGTCGTGATGACCGGTGTCCAACCGTCTTCCGTGCGCTCGTTGGTGATGGGGGCGATGGCGGGTCTGGCGGCCCTCAGCGGGCGCCGGAGCGACGGGATGGCAGCTCTCGCCGCCGCGGCAGCCATGATGCTCGTCATCAATCCGTATCTGGCCTTCGATGTGGGCTTCCGGCTGTCCGTGCTGGCGGTCGGCGGTCTGTTGATCTTCGCCTCGTTGGCGACTCGTTGGGCGGAGTGCGCGCTTGGCCGCAGGGGTCGCCGCTTGGCGACACCCGTCGCGCTCACCCTTGTCGCGCAGGCGGCGACCCTACCCGTCGCAATCCCGATCTTCGGCGTACTCTCTCTGGTCTCACCGGTCGCCAACATCATCGCCGTGCCTCTGGTGACCGTCGCGTTGGCTGTCGGGTTGCTTGGGGGTGTTGTGGGCATGCTCTCTGCCGCTGCGGGAATCGGGGTGCTCACGCTGGCGGCGTTGCCACTCTCGGGAGTGGCCTGGATGGCGCGGCAGCTTGCGATGCTTCCAGGGGCGGCTGTGGGGCTGGAGGCCAGCGCAGCGGTGCTCGGCATGTCGGCCCTCTTGCTCGGAGGCGGCCTGTGGGCATGGTGGCCACTTCCTCGCTCACGCGGCCAGGCGCGCATGACCGCCTCCTTCGTAATCGCTGCGCTGCTGTGCGCAGCTGTCGGTTTGCCATTCACCCCCGGACCTCGGCTTGTGGTGCTGGATGTGGGTCAGGGCGATGCGATCCTCGTGCAAGACGGGCGAGCCGCAGTCCTCGTGGACACCGGGCCGGACCCGGATGTCCTGAGGACTGCACTGACGCGTGAGGGTGTACGACACCTCGACGCGGTCATCCTCACACACGACCACGCCGATCACACAGGGGGCATCGCCGGTATCGTCGGGCTGGCGCGCGTGGGACGTGTGTTCGGACCCGTCACATCCGATGAGGATGCGTTCTCCGCGGTCCGGGGAGACTTGGGACGGCTGCTCGCCGGCGTGGAGACTTCGGTCGCGCCTGAGCCGCTCAAGATGGGTGACACATTCAGGGTGGGCGGGATCACCATCACGGTGCTCTGGCCCGAGAAGCCCGACCCCTCCCTGTCTACGAACGACACAAGCGTGGTGCTCGAAGTATCTCGCAGGGGCTTCTCGGCGTTGCTCACCGGGGATGCCGAGGAGGTGGTATGGCTCGCAATGAGCAGACGCGGTGCGCTCAGACCGGTCGATGTCCTCAAAGTTCCCCATCACGGAAGCACGAACGGGCTCACCGCAGCAGCGCTCGAGGCGTGGGCCCCGGAGGTTGCCATCATAAGCGTCGGACAACCCAATGATTTCGCGCATCCGGCAACGGCGACGCTCGAGCTTCTCGAGAGCGCCGGCACAACGGTGATGAGAACCGACTTCGATGGCTCCCTCACGGTCCTACCAGCGGAGGAGGGCTTCGCTGTCAGGATGCGAGGCGATAGGCGTTTGGAG
>JACUUN010000038.1 GCA_014859265.1 Coriobacteriia bacterium | reverse complement strand
GGTCAGGCACATGCGCACCATGACCGACGGCATCGCATGGGTCGCGGGGCTCCGGGCCGATCAGCTCTTTGATGCGGCCAAGCAACTCGGGGCTCCGTACGAGCTCGTGCGGTGGGTTCACGACAACGGCAAGCTGCCGGTCGTCAACTTCTCCGCCGGCGGCATCGCGACTCCCACGGATGCGGCTCTCATGATGCAGCTCGGGTGTGACGGCGTCTTCGTAGGCAGCGGCATCTTCAAGAGCGGCGATCCGGACAAGCGAGCGCGGGCCATCGTTGAGGCCACGACGCACTTCGAGGACGCGGAGATAATCGGCAGGGTCTCGCGGGACCTCGGCGAGCCCATGGTCGGAATCAACATCTCCGATATCCCCGACGCCGAGCGGATGCAGGAACGGGGCTGGTAGCGTGCACGTCGGCGTGCTCGCTCTCCAGGGAGCGTTTCGCGAGCACATCGTGACGCTCGAGTCGCTCGGCGTGCATGCGACGGCGATTCGCATACCCTCCCAGCTAGCCGAGCTCAACGGGCTCGTGATTCCGGGCGGGGAGTCGACAGCGATTGCCAGGCTCATGGTTTCGTACGGCTTCTACGAGCCGATTCGCCAGCACCACGACGCCGGGCTGGCCGTCTGGGGCACATGTGCCGGTGCTATCCTCATCGCCCGGGAGATCCTGGATGCTGTGCCCGGTCAGGAGAGCCTGGGCATCATGGACATCACTGTGCGTCGCAACGCGTTCGGCCGCCAGGTCGACTCGTTCGAGGCCGACCTCGACTTCGCGCATCTGGAGGACGGGCCGTTCCGGGGTGTGTTCATCCGTGCCCCGTGGATCGAGGAACTCGGACCGGACGTCGAGCCCCTCGCCAGCCACGACGGCAGGGTGGTTGCGGCGCGTCAGGGCGACTTGATGGCGACCGCGTTCCACCCGGAGCTTACTGGAGACCCGCGCGTCCATCGCTTCTTTGTGGAGCAGGTCGTCGCATCGTAGGGAGGCGCGAGATGAGCCTCCGGACTGTCGCCGAAGTGATATCCTACCGCGCGTGATGTGGTCCGGCGCATGCCGCACCGTGCGGAACGGGACGGACCAGGAAGGAGAGCGCATGTCGGGCCACTCCAAGTGGGCGACGACGAAGCACCGCAAGGCCGCCCAGGACAAGAAGCGCTCCGCTCTCTTCAGCAAGCTCTCGCGCATGATCACCGTGGCGGCCAAGACCGGCGGTGACCCGAACCCGGAGAACAACGCCTCCCTGGCCGCTGCGATTGCCAAGGCGAAGAGCTACTCGCTACCCAAAGACAAGATCGAGACCGCGATCGCCAAGGCATTCGGGGCGGGCGATTCAGAGGCGTTCGAGGAGGTCGTGTACGAGGGGTACGGTCCTGCGGGTGTCGCTATCTATCTCGAGGCTCTGACCGACAACCGGAACCGCACCGCGGCGGACGTGCGCAGCGCGTTCGCCCGCGCGGGCGGCAACCTGGGTGCGACGGGCTCGGTCGCGTTTCAGTTCGAACGCAAGGGACAGATCGCCATCGAGGCTGCGGGTGCACCGGAGGAAGAGGAGCTCATGCTCCTTGTTGCGGATGCCGGCGGAGAGGATCTCGAACGGGGCGGTAACGAGTGGGTCGTTACGACGGCTCCCACCGAGGTCATGCAGGTTAAGGCCGCGCTCGAGGACATCGGGCTGCCCGTGAAAGGTGCCGAGCTTGTGATGGAGCCGGTGAACGAGACCGTAGTGGGCCCCGGGGATGCATCGAAGGTCCTGCGCCTGATCGACCAGCTCGAGGAGCACGATGACATCCAGAACGTCTATCACACGATGGCATTCACCGACGAGATAGCAGCAGCACTCGAGGAGTAATGCCAACCCCTTTCGCCGCGTTGCGCACCCGTCCGCGTATCGCTATCCTGAACATATGTTCGATTCGGCGGAGGCGGGGGGCAAGGTGATTATCCTCGGCATCGACCCGGGCCTGGCCAACACCGGCTGGGGCGTGGTTGAACAGGCGGGCCCCCACCTTCGCTGCATCGCGTACGGCTGCATCACCACGCCGTCCACGGATCCGCTACCCCAGAGGCTCGCGATCATTCACGAGCAGCTGCGCGCGGTGATAGGCCGGTACGCTCCAGAGGCATGCGCGGTCGAGAGCGTGTATTTCGGCACGAACGCCAAGACTGCGTTCGCCACCGGTCAGGCGCGCGGCGTGGCGGTGCTCGCCACGGCGGACTCCGGACTTGCTCTGGGTGAGTACGGACCCGGGGAGATCAAGATGGCAGTCGTCGGAAGCGGATCAGCCGACAAAGGCCAGGTCCAGTACATGGTACGCACCATCCTCGGTCTTGACAGGAACCCGGCGCCGGACCACGCCGCCGATGCACTTGCCGCCGCCATCTGCCACGCTCACTCGCGCATCGCGCGTGCCGCGCTCGGGAGGGCATGACGGTGATCGCCTTCGTTACCGGCAAGATTGTCGACAAGGGCCCGTCCCACTGTGTGCTCGATGTCGGCGGTGTGGGCTTGAGGCTCGCGATGTCCACGGGTTCTCTCGCGGCGCTTCCGCACGAGGGCGACACGGTGACGGTCTTCACATACCTGCACGTGCGGGAGGACGAGCTCTCGCTGTTCGGGTTCGAATCGACTGCCGAGAAGGAGCTCTTCGAGCGGTTGATCACCGTGAGCGGCGTCGGTCCGAAGGTGGCGCTTGCCGCGCTCTCCTCCTACGAGCCGGGCGTGCTCGTCGAGGCGATTGTGAATGAGGATGTCGCGGTGGTCTCGAGCATCTCTGGTATCGGCACGAAGACCGCCCAGCGCATCATCCTCGAGCTGAAGGACAAGCTCGGGGGAGCCGAGGCGCAGACCGGACGTGCCACTGTGGCGACTGGTAGCGTGGTAGAGGCGCGCGAGGCGTTGCTCGGCATGGGCTTCTCCGCCGCCGAGGTCGCCACCGCTCTCAAGGGTGCTCCGTCTGACGCCGCCGCATCGCTCATCGTCAAGCACGCCTTGAAGCGTCTGGGCGGAGGTGGCCGATGAGTACCGTCTGGGAGAACAGCGACGCCCCGTGGCCTGACGAGTCCGAGCGACTTGTGAGTGCGGGGCATACGGAAGACGATCTCGAGATCGATCGGTCGCTGAGGCCCCGTCGCCTCGACGAGTATCTGGGACAGCAGCGCGTCAAAGAGAACCTCGGCGTTCTGATCGACGCCGCGCGCGGCCGGGACGAGTCGCTCGACCACATTCTGCTCTCGGGACCGCCCGGCCTTGGCAAGACTACGCTTGCGGCGGTAATCGCCGCCGAGCTCGGCGTGCAGCTCAAGACGACGAGTGGCCCGGCGATCGAACGGGCCGGGGACCTGGCCGCGATACTTACGAACCTGGAGGAGCACGACGTCCTCTTCATCGACGAGATACACCGCCTCAACCGGGCCGTGGAGGAGATTCTCTACCCTGCGATGGAGGACTTCTCGCTCGATATCGTGATCGGGAAGGGCCCCGCGGCGCGCAGCCTCCGGCTCGACCTTCCACGATTCACGCTCGTGGGCGCGACGACACGGACCGGTCTGCTCACCGGCCCCTTGCGCGACCGCTTCGGCATGGCTTTTCGCCTTGACTACTACACTCCGGACGAGCTCAGGGCAATCGTGACCCGTTCGGCGGGCATCCTGGGCGTCGGAATCGACCGTGAGGGAGCCGCGGAAATCGCACGCCGGTCGCGCGGTACACCCCGCTTGGCCAACCGGCTCCTGAAGCGCGTGCGTGACTACGCCCAGGTCAGGCACGAAGGACGCGTCAATAAGGACATCGCTGCCGAGGCGCTAGCGTTCTTCCAGGTCGATCACATCGGGCTCGACAAGATGGACCTCGCCATACTCGACACGTTGATCCACAAGTTCAGTGGACGTCCGGTCGGTCTGAACACATTGGCTGCGGCGGTAGGAGAGGAGACCGACACGCTCGAGGACGTCTACGAGCCGTATCTGCTGCAGCTGGGTTTTCTCTCGCGCACGCCGAAGGGCCGACAGGCGACACCGCGCGCCTACGAGCACCTCGGCATGCGTCCCCCGGGAGGGAAGCCGACGAATCAGGACGGGCTCTTCTAGCCGCTCCGTTGAGAGAACCAGCCGACTTGCCGTGCGCGTGGTGGCTCCGCACGGGGAAGAACTAGTGGAGCCATCAGTCAGCGGTGTGCCGGGAGGAGCGAATATGGGCGAGTACATCGACGTCCTGGGCATGGACGACCTGCAAGACGGCGAGATGACCGGGGTGAAGGTGGACTCGCATGACTTCTTGGTCGCGCGGGTCGAAGGTCGCTACTTCATCGCCGACGGACACTGTCCTCACCTGCACGGCAATCTGACCGAGGGCACGCTCGAGGGCACGGTTGTCACGTGCCCGCTACATCACTCGCAGTTCGAGCTCACTGACGGCTCCGTGGTCCGCTGGACCGACTGGAGCGGCGCCGTTTTGAGTGTCGCGAACATGGTGCGGCATCCGCGCCCTCTCCGCGTGTACGAGGTCGAGGTCGCTGACGGGATGGTGCGGGTCGGACCGCAGAAGGAGTCCATGTAGCCCCGCGGAGGGGCGACTAAGGCGGTTGCTACCCTCGCGTATCTTCTCTTCGGCTAGCGTTTGGAGGGCAGCGACACGGGGCGGCTGCCACGCGTGGGGTAGAATGAAAGAGTCGGGTCGTGTGTATCGCGACCGTCCGGCAGGTCTGTTCCCGACCAGAGGAGATCATGAGCGGTAACCCATTCCACTCTAGATCCGCTGCATTCCGGGACAGCGGATGCACTCCACGGCGCGTCGGCTACGTGAGCGACGTGTCACGTCTTGAGCATATCCCAATCGACGAGCGTCGCCGTCTCGAGGCGGTGACCGAGCGATTCAATTTTCGCGCGAGCGAGTACTACCTCGGCCTGATCGACTGGTCCGATCCCGACGACCCCATCCGTACGCTTGTCGTGCCGCGCGAGGCGGAACTCTCGGAGGTCGGCTCTCTGGACGCATCGAACGAAGCGTCGAACACGGTGATTCCCGGAGTGCAGCACAAGTACGCGGATACCGCCCTGGTTCTGTGTGTGGAGGCATGCGGAGGATACTGCCGGTACTGCTTCCGAAAGCGTATCTTCATGCGTGATTCCCATGAGGCCACGCGTGACTTCGGCCCTGCGCTCACCTACATCGCAGATCGCTCCGAGATCACCGATGTCCTGCTGACCGGCGGGGACCCGCTCCTCCTCTCAACGCCCCGTCTGGCCCGCTTGCTGCGCTCGCTGCGTGACATCCCGCACGTCCGAACCGTGCGCATCGGCACGAAGATGCTGGCGTTCAATCCCTACCGCCTGCTCGATGACCTGGATCTCCAGGAGTTACTCGTCGAGCAGTCCGGATCCGGCGGACGGGTCTACCTCATGTGCCACTTCGACCACCCGCGCGAACTGACAGAGCCGGCGACCGAGGCGGTCGACCTCGCGGTGCGACTTGGCGTCATCTGTGCGAATCAGTGCCCCATCATCGCGGGCGTTAATGATGATGCGAACGTGTTGAGAGAGCTGCTCGAGACGACCGCGAGTGCCGGGTGCCCGCAGTACTACTTCTTCCAGTGCCGGCCCACCCGTGGCAACGAGACATTCTCCGTGCCTCTGGTGCGTGGCTGGGAACTCTTCTCGGAGGCGCGCAGGGGTGTGTCGGGCCTGGCGCGGCGCGCACGGTTCTGCATGTCGCACGAGACCGGGAAGATCGAGGTGGTGGGCGTCGACGATAACAACATCTATCTTCGCTATCACCGGGCGAAAGACCCCTCGGACCACGATCGTTTCATGGTCTACAAGCGAGACGACACCGCGGTGTGGCTCGACGAACTCACTCCCGTGAGCTGATCTCCCCAGGGCTCGCAGACGTCCACGAACTCGAAGAGCTGCACGACCAGGATCCCGTAATCTCCCAGCAGTACGTCTCCGAAGTCGAGACGCCACACGACCTCGTGCCCCGCTGTCGCCCACCGCGCCTCAGGCTTCGACCTCGGCGGCCCACAGGCCGTGGAGGTTGCAGTGCTCGACCGCTCGCAGTGTGGTGCCTGGATCGACCTCGACGGTGACACAGACATCCGGGTCGCTTGCGACGGGTACGAAGTCGAAACGCGCGATGGGTGCATCGTCCACGTAGAGCATGATCCACTGGATGTAGTGGTCGGGCTGGTTCGGATGCGACACGTAGTGGCCGACCTTGATGGCCACACGGACCTTGTCCCCGTCGCGCTCGGCGCTGATGTACGGAGTGTGCTTACGCTCGAAGTCACCTGCGGCATCCAGGTCGGTGACGTTGTTCATCGGGCCGAGAATGGGTGCATCGCTCATCTTTCAGACCTCCGGTCATTCGGGTGCAGGGGCGTCCGGACAAGGTGTGTATACCCGTCGTGTCGACCCGCCGCCACGCCCCCGCTAGAATCGGGGGGACCCCCGACAGGAGGATGCGCATGGATCCGGCAACCACCCTCGTTTCCCGCGATGAGTTCGCGCTCGTCATCATCGACATCCAGGAGCGGCTTGCGGCCGCTATGGAGCGTCGCGACGAGGTTGTCCGGACGGTGTCGAGGCTGGCCCGCACCGCAGCGATGCTCGACGCGCCGCTCATCGTCACCCGGCAGTACCCCCAGGGCCTCGGACCGACCGTACCCGAGCTCGAGACGGTCCTCGGCGCACTCACGGACGAGGGCGCGCGGATCAGCGGTGTCGACAAGACCGCCTTCTGCTGCGCCGCGGAGATCGACTTCACGAAAGCGCTGCGGGCCACGGGTAGGCGCCAGGTCGTGCTTGTGGGCATGGAGACGCACATCTGCGTCACCCAAACCGCGCTCGCGCTGGCTGCCGAGGGCTACGACGTTCACGTTGTGGCCGACGCCTGCTGCTCGCGAGAGACCGCCTCTCATGAGGTGGCCCTTGACCGCCTGCGGCAGGGCGTCTGCGTCACTACGAGTGAGTCCGTGATGTACGAAGCGGTGGGGCGCGCGGGCACCGATGAGTTCCGGCGCCTGCTCGCAATCGTGAAGGAGTAGTACACTACACGCTCACCCCATGGCGAAAGGACTACACGAGGTATGGGACGGATCATCGACGGAAACGGAGTGACCGCCGCGGTCAAAGCCGAGGTCGCGATTGCGTGTGCGCTCGTCGTGACGGGTGTTGCGTTGTTGCTGCCCGCGATCGCGCCGGCCGAGCCTGTCTCGCTGGCGGGGACGCCGCTCGAGGTCCAGATCTGGCCCGGCGGCGAGATGGGCTACACGCTCTTCATCGTCACCGGTCACATTCCCGAAGGCGCGACCCTCCCGGCAACAGTCCGTCTCCCGTTGCCTGAAGGCGCAGAGGTCGTCTGGTCCGGGGAGATACTCGGCGGCCCCGTACTCGAGGACCCGGCACGCGAGTTCACGGTCGTCGATGCGACGGACGGGCAGGCTGTCGAGATGACCGCCGAGTCCACGCGCACAGTGCAGTACGAGGCGGTCGGCCCCGCGCTCTCCGTGGTCGACGGTATGACGACGAGTGTGTTCGAGTGGATCCAGACCGTCCCGACCGGGGACGTAGTCTTCTCCGTTCGTGTCCCGGTCTCGGCAGGGACAGCGACGATCGATCCCGTGCCCATCGGATCGCCTCGCACCAATGAAGCCGGAGAGCAGCTCTACACGCTGCGGCCCGCAGTGCTCACCGAAGGCCAGTCGTTTACGGTGACGATTGCGTACGGGCCGCCCGGTGCAGGGGCGTCGGCAGGGTCGGAGTTCCCGTTGCTGTGGGTGCTTCTTGGTCTCCTCGCCGTCGCGGCAGCAGCGCTGCTCCTTGCGCTTGTCCGGCAACGCCGAACAGTCGCGTGATCCGAGGTCAGATAGGGTGTTGCCGCCCCTGGCGGGTAAGGGATAAAATCTGTGGCGGCGGTCCGTCCGGGCCGCGATAGGCAGCGACAGGTTTGTCAGAGACCACCGGCACCGAGAACCATTCCACGCTGTGGGGGAGTCACGGTAGGCGTTCGACGACAGGCGCGTCGCACGGTGTGACCCGTCATGGGGTGGAAGGATGAGTTCGAATGGCAGAGGGTGTCGTCAAGTGGTTCAATCCGGACAAGGGCTACGGCTTCATCTCTCGTGAAGACGGGGATGACCTGTTCGTCCACTTCAGCGAGATCCAGATGGAGGGCTTCAAGACCCTCGAGGAGGGCCAGGCCGTGGTGTTCGAGGTGACGACGGGCCAGAACGGCAAGCTGCAAGCAAGCAACGTCCGCAAGGCGTAGTGCCTCAGCGTCGATATGGCTTCAGGAGGCGGCTCCGTCGGGGGCCGCCTCCTCGCATCTGTGGACGGGAGAAGTGATGGTAGAGGCGCTGGTTATCGCGGCGGTTCTCGTGGCCGTAGCCGAGCTTGGCGACAAGACTCAGATGCTGACGCTCCTCCTCGCCTCACGTTATCCGGGACGTCAGGTGTTCGCGGGCGTCCTCATCGCGGTCCTCGGACTCCAGTTGATGGCGACGGTTGCGGGCCGCGTCGTTGGTGACCTCATCCCCGAGCGGGTCCTGGCACTGGTCACCGCTGGCTTGTTCATCGGATTCGGCATCTGGTCGTTGCGCGATGCCTTGCGCGGGGAGGAAGAGGACGACCTCGGCGTGCGACGAGCCGGATGGGGTCCCGTGGCCGCGGTCGCCGGAGCGTTCTTCATTGCCGAGTTCGGGGACAAGACTCAGGTGCTCACATTGGCCGTGGCCGCCGACCCGGGTGCTGCCGCCCGCGCTCTCGCGCCACTCGGCATCGAGATCTCCGTCCCGAGTGGGGGGCTGGGGGTCTTCCTCGGCGTATGGATCGGTTCGACGCTCGGCATGATGCTGGTGAACGGAGCGGCAATCTGGGCGGGCGGCGCGATTAGCAGGCGCCTGCCGCAGCCGGTCGTCGCCAGGATATCCGGCGTGCTCTTCATCGTCTTCGGGTTGTTCGCGCTTGCTGCGTCCTATTTCGGCTGAGGCGAGAGGCGGGTACAATCTGTCTGTGGAATCCGCGAATGACACTCCCCGGTTCGAGTACCCCGTCGCCGTGATCGGTGCGGGCAAGGTGGGTCAGGCGCTGGCCTCACTGCTGCGCAAGGCGGGTGCAGAGATCACCGTAGTGACCGCGCGCCGGCCCGAGACCGCCGACGCGGCAGCGCTCGCCACAGGCGGGAGGGCCACCACCGACAACGCCACCGCCGCCCGAAGCGCGCGCGTCGTGCTCGTAACGGTCGGTGACGACGCGCTCGAGGCGGTCGTGCAGGACGTGGCCGACGCGGGCGGCTGGACCACCGGCCACTTCGTCGTCCACGTGAGCGGCGTACATGGGCTCGAGCCACTCGGGCCTGCTGCAAAGGCCGGTGCGATGGTCGCCTGCACCCACCCGCTGCAGTCCTTCGCCAACGTCCAGCACGCTGTCCGCGAGATTCCGGGCTCGGTGTTCGGGGTCACAGCGGATGGGGATGCACTCGAGATGGCGATGACGCTCGTGCGTGCGGTGGGAGGCATACCCGTCGAGGTTGCCGAGGAACACAAGGCCCTCTACCACGCCGCGGCCGCCGTGGCGTCAAATCACCTCGTCGCGCTCGAAGACATGGCGACCGATATGCTCGTGCGTTCCGGCATGCCCGACGACATCGCCCGCGAGGCGCTCTGGCCGCTTCTTCGCGGCACCGTGACGAACATACGGCGGTTCGGCACCCGGCTGGCGCTCACTGGTCCGGTAGTCCGCGGAGACATCGACACCGTGCGGCGCCACCTCGCAGCGATCGAAGAGCTGCCGGCGCTCTACCGGAGCGCCTATCGCGATCTGGCGGCGCATGCGGTTGAGATGGCGCTGGCGCGCGGAGACATAGACGAGGCGTGTGCGGTCGAGCTGCACCGGTTGCTCAGAGGGGAGCGGAGGCCGTGAAGGTCGCTCTCCACGCCTGTTGCGGTCCCTGCCTCATCGAGCCTCTCGACGCGCTCGCCGAGATCCACGAGATCGTGGTCGTCTTCGCCAACCCAAACATCCAGCCCGCTGAGGAGTACAAGCGGCGTCGAGACACGCTCCGCGAGTGGGCAAACGAGCGCGGCCTCGAGACGGTGGAGGCCGAGTACGACCCCGAGCTCTGGGAGGCGGCGGTCGCCGGAGTACGCGATCAGCCGGGTACGCGGTGCCGCCGCTGTTACACCCTGCGGCTGCGCCAGACGGCTGCCGAGGGGGCCCGGCTCGGCTGCGACGCTCTTTCCACGACGTTGAGCGTCAGCCCGTACCAGGACGGTGCCGCTATCGATGCGGCCGGTCGTGCGGCGGCGTCCGAGCGTGGGCTTGTCTGGCTCTTCGAGGACTACCGGCCGCGCTATCCTGAGGCGACCCGTCGTTCGCGGGAAGCGGGCATGTACCGGCAGGTCTACTGCGGCTGCCCCCCTTCGAAGGCGGAGGCCGATGAGGAGCGGGCGCGCAGACGAGCCGAGCGACGCCGTAGGTAGCAGGCGGGTTGCGCTACACTTCGGGGCATCAGACGGTGCTGAACCCTCCGATCTTCGGAACCAGGAGAGCGCGTGCGAACCGAGGATTTCGATTACGACCTTCCGACCGGGCTCATCGCGCAGCAGCCGGTCGAGCCGCGCGACTCATGCCGTCTGCTCGTCGTCGACAGGGCGAGTGGTCAGATCGACCACCGCACCTTCACCGATCTTCCCGAGTACTTGGTCCGGGGTGATGTTCTCGTCGTGAACGAGACGAGGGTGCTGCCTGCGCGCCTGACCGGCGCGAAGGACGAGACAGGCGGTGCCGTCGAGGTCCTGCTGCTGCGCGAACGCTATCAGGACACGTGGGAGTGCCTCGTCAAGCCGGGGCGTCGCCTCAAGCCTGGTGCGCGGATCGTCTTCGGGGAAGGAGAGCTCATCGGGCTCGTGGTCGACATCATCGAGGAATCTGGCGGGCGTCTCGTGCGACTCCACGCGCGCGAAGGCCGCGTGCTCGATGCGGTCAGATGCATCGGCGAGGTGCCGCTGCCGCCCTACATCACGCGCCCGCTGAAGGATTCGGAGCAGTACCAGACGATGTTCGCTCGCGACGAGCGATCGGTCGCGGCCCCTACCGCCGGCCTCCACTTCACACCCGGCCTCGTCGAGCGGATCTCGGCGATGGGTGTCCGAATCGTGCCTGTGGAGCTCGACGTCGGCATCGACACGTTCCGTCCCGTCTCCGAGGAAGACCCACGCGAGCACCATATCCACACCGAGCACTACAGGGTGTCCGAGCGCGCAGCAACGAACGTCAATGCGGCTAGGGAGCGCGGTAGGCGCGTGATCGCCGTGGGGACGACCGCGGTCAGGGCGCTTGAGAGTGCGTTCGACCCGGAGCGGGACGAGCTGGTCGCACGTGAGGGCCGTACGGACCTGTATATCCTCCCAGGACACCGGTTCGAGGTCGTTGACGCGATGGTCACGAACTTCCATATCCCACGATCGACGCTGCTCATGCTGGTAAGCGCGTTCGCTGGGCGCAATCTCGTGATGCGCGCGTACCGGAGTGCGACCGAGGAGCGCTACCGCATGCTGTCCTTCGGGGACGCGATGCTCATCGTGTGAGTGCGGTCGCCCTGCTCAGCGCCGAGGCTCCCACCAGGTCCACCCGGTGTTACCAGCTGCGGGGTCGGACGGCGATGTGCCCGGGGCTATGGCGAAACCCACAGAGGGGTCGGTTCCGGGCCTGACATACACCGTCGCGCCGACGTCATCGGTGCCGACCGCGATGAAGGCCGGGGAGCCGTCGGGTGCCGAGGGCTCAGGGATGCCCGGCGGAAGGCTCGGCCACTGACCGAAGGTAGCGATGGTTCCCGAGCGCAGCGCGTACGGAGTTCCGCGCAGCGTGCGCACGACGGGCTCGAAACGCAGGAGGGTGCCGTCATCGACGAGTACGACGATCGCATCGGACGACTGATCGGCATACACGGGATAGTCTGAAGCGGGGCCTCCGGTGTCGAGCGAGCTCGTGACGGATCCGACCCGGGCTCCAGCCGGAGGACCACCGACGGTCGCATCAAGACGGTAGACGTCCTGATCGAAGATCACGTACGACGGCCCGGTGACGGCAGTGACCGCCTCGTCTTCCGCGCGCGGTTCGCTTGCCGAGAGATCGCTTTCGATGCCGACCCCGGGCTGCTTGTCGCCGTTGGTGTCCATAATCGAGATCTCACCGGCAGTGTCAGCTCCTCTAGACGGCTGGAGCAGGTAGCGCACGCCCTGGGTCGTCACCACGCCGGCGGCGACGACGAGGACGGCGGCGGCCACGGCCCAGGGAGCCCATGCTGGGACTCGCGGGCGCACCACTTCACGGATCTCAGTGGCAGCGGCGACCGGCGTCTCCGATTCGACAGGGTACTCGTCCCGGAGAGCTGCAAGCGTCCGCTCGAGCGCCGGTGCCGGCATCTCGGGCACGGGGAGCCGGTGCATGGCGGCCAGCGTCGTCACGAACACTGCACACTCCGCGCACGAGCGGCAGTGCTCCTTAGCGAGCTCGATCGCGTGCGCATCCGTCTCTTCGCCGTCGTATGCGGCAGTGATGGTCTGCTGGGCCTGGGTGCACTCCATCATTACCGGTCACCTCCCCCTGCCCCGAGTGCGGTCGACAGCATCTTGCGTGCCCGGAACACCCGGGACTTGACCGTACCTTCCGGTACTCCGAGCGCCGTTGCTGCCTCGGCATAACTCATGCCGAACAGTCCGATGGCGCTCAAGGCGTCGCGGTCCTCCGGTGCCAGGGCGCGCATCGCGTGTTCCACGGTGGCCGTCGTGATCGCCTCGGCGGCCGGGTCGTCGGGTGCGGTGAATGACATGTTGACGAGGTCGACCGGGACAGGCCTGCGACGCCCGCTCCGCAGCATGTCGAGGCAGACGTTCCGCGTGATCCGGTAGAGCCAGGTCGAGAACGCCGCTGTGCCGTCAAAGCTTCCGATGGAGCGATACACCTTGATGAATACCTCCTGCACCACGTCCTCCGCCGCATGCGTCTGGCCGAAGAACCGCAGCGCATGCGCATAGACCGGTCCCGAGTGTGCCCTGACAAGCGCCTCGAACGCGGCGGTGTCGCCGTTCTTTGCCGCCGCGACGAGCACAGAGTCGTCCGGGCGTACGGTTGTGGTCATCTCTTGCTCCATAAGACGCGCGCCATCCGGAAGGAGTTCACCCTTCGTGCAGCATAGCGCAGGCCGGCTGCTGCTAGAATCGCATAGATGCGATTCTTCGACTTCTCCATCAGCGCCCGTGATGGCGCGACCTCGGCCCGGCGTGGCACGCTCGACACGCTTCACGGTCCCGTTGAGACGCCGGTGTTCATGCCGGTGGGCACGCGCGCGACCGTCAAGGGCGTCACGACACCCCAACTCGCCGACATCGGAGCGCAGGTCGTACTGGCGAACGCGTACCACCTCTTTCTGCGGCCGGGACACGATCTGATCGCCGAGGCCGGTGGGCTGCACCCTTTCATGAACTGGGACCGGGCAGTCCTCACCGATTCGGGCGGGTTCCAGATCTTCTCGCTTGCCGACACGCTCTCCCTGGATGACGACGGAGTGCGGTTCCGAAGCATCGTGGACGGCATCTGGCACTCGTGGACACCCGAGGAGAACATGGCGGTCCAAATGGCGCTCGGCGCCGACATCGCGATGGCACTCGACGTCTGCCCGCCGTACTCCGCGGAGGAGCGGGAGGTAGCCGGGGCGGTGAGGCGCAGCGCAGCGTGGGCCGCGCGCTGCAAGGCGGCCCACCACCGCGAGAATCAGGCCCTCTTCGGCATAGTGCAGGGCGGGCTCTACCCCCACCTGCGCGCCGAGAGTGTCGAGCGTACGGTCGAGATCGGGTTTCCCGGCTACGGTATCGGCGGGTACTCGGTGGGCGAGTCGCACGAAGCGATGCTCGAGAGCCTCGAGCAGGTCACCGCCGCCCTCCCGGTCGACTGCCCGCGCTACCTGATGGGGGTCGGCACGCCGACGTCGATGCTCCGTGCCATCGGGCTGGGTGTGGACATGTTCGACTGCGTGTTGCCGACGCGCACTGCGAGGACTGGCACTGCACTCTCCTCGACCGGCCGGATGAATCTCAAGAACGCACGGTACGCCCGTGACCTCAGCCCGCTCGATCCGGCGTGCCCGTGCCCGACATGCACCGGCTACACGCGGGCCTACCTCCGGCACCTAGTGGTCATGAAGGAGATGCTCGGCTCGATCCTTCTCTCCATCCACAACCTCGCGTTCCTGCTCGACCTGATGGAACGGGCCCGCACAGCTATCGAGGAGGACCGCTTCGGACGGTTCCTCGAGGAGTGGCTGTCGGGGCCGGGCGCTGACGACTACTGAGGGCTCATCGCGGGTGGTATGATTAATCGTCATTGCGGCACGCGTCCCGCGCGGCCGCACAACGGACACTACGACGTACGGCGGAGGTTTCCATGCAGGGTTCCGGTGGACTGATCTACCTCGGCGTTCTCGTCATCGCCTTCTACCTGCTCATCATCAGGCCGCAGATGCAGCGCACCAAGCAGACGCGCGAGCTGATGGCATCGCTTGTCGTCGGCGACCGGGTCGTCACGATCGGTGGCCTGCATGGCAGCATCGTCTCGATCGAGGGTACCGTCGTCACGCTGCGCGTTGCGGACGGCGTCGAGCTGCACTTCGAGAAGTCCGCGATTGCGCGCAAGGACACTGGTACGAAGGCACCTGCGGGTTCGGATTCGCCTGGCGAGGACGTACCATTTTCTCCCGGTTCGCCCTCAGAGTGAGCGTGACGCACGCCGACGCCGGACAATCTCTGTCTGCGTACTCGACGCGCACACCGTATCAGTGGTACACCGTGTCGAGTCGTTCTGATTCTTCGCGTCGCTGATTCCAGGAAGGCAGGAGTATGGACCCCAAGCAACGCAACCTGCTGTCGATGGCCGGCGTGCTCGTGATCGCCGCCCTCGCGTGGTGGCAATTCTGGCCGCCCGGCGAAAGGATCACTCAGGGCCTCGACATCCAGGGCGGTCTCTCGGTCATCCTGACTGCCGTCGAGACGCCTGAGACAGCGGTCACCGATGACGTCATGAACCGTGCGGAACTTATCGTGCGCAACCGCGTCGATCGCCTCGGCGCATCTGAGGTGATGATCCAGCGCCAGGGCGCGGACTCCATCCTCGTGCAGCTTCCAGGTATCGCTAACGCCCAGGAAGCGCTCGATGCACTAGGCTCGACCGGCCAGCTTGAGATCCGCGACGTGGTGAGTACGGACCCGACTACGGGCGAGGTCGTCCTCGGCGATGTGCTCCTCACCGGTGATGTCATCACGGATGCGACCGTCGGGACGAACCCACAGACCAACGAAATCGAGGTCAACGTGACCTTCGACTCCGAGGGGGCGGCCGCGTGGGCCGAGATCACCGGGGCCCGCATCGGCAAGCAGATTGCCATCGTGCTCGATGGCAATGTCGAGTCAGCTCCTGTAGTGCGCGATCGAATCACCGGAGGGCAGACCAGCATCACCGGCAACTTCACGCCGGAAGAGGCGCGGCGTCTCAAGACCGTGCTGGAGACAGGTGCCCTGCCCGTGTCGCTCGAGTTCTCCGAGTCGCGGGTGGTCGGGCCGACGCTTGGCCAAGACTCGTTGCGCAAAGGCGTGTTTGCCGCGCTGGCCGGTCTGGGTCTCGTGGCCCTGTACCTCGCCGCCTACTACCGCGGTTTCGGCGTCGCGAGCTGGTTTGCCCTGGGCCTCTTCGCCTCACTCTTCCTCGGCATACTCTCGCTGCTCTCCAACCTCGGATGGTTCGCTCTGAGCCTTCCCGGTATCGCGGGCATCGTGCTTACGATCGGCCTGGCGGCCGACTCGGAGATTCTCATGATCGAGCGTTTCAAGGAGGAAGTCCGCGGGGGCAAGACGTACCGCTCAGCCGCGCGTCATGGTACGCGTCATGCGATCGGGACGAGTCTTGACGCCGATCTCGTCACCTTCGTCTCGGCGCTGATGCTCTACACGTTCGCGATCGGCCCGGTGCGCGGGTTCGCGCTCACGCTCATGATCGGCCTGGCCATCGACATCCTCAACATGGTCTTTTGGTCGCGCTCGGTCATCATCACGCTCGCGGAAACAGTGGTGCCCAAGGCGCCCTGGCTCTTTGGCGTGAAGGGGGGTGAGGCGGATGCTTAAGCGCGAGATCGATTTCCTTGGCAACCACCGTCTCTTCCTTATCTTCTCGCTCACACTCGTCGTGATCGCCATCGGTTCGCTCGCCATCAGGGGTCTCACCTTCGGCATCGAGTTCCGGGGCGGCACGGTCATCAACATCAGCGAGGCCGAAGGCATCTCGATCGACGAGGTGCGGTCGGTGTTCTCCGAGGCTGGTGCAATCGGCGTGGTCGTGCAGTCGACCGAGGGTGGCGGATACATCGTCCGCACGACCGAGTCCGACGCTGACGTTGCCAACGAGATCTACCGCGAGGTGTTCGAGACTCTCGGCCTCTCGACGGATGTGGGCGAGGTCAGCACCATCGGCCCGGGCTGGGGCCGCAACATCACCCGGGCGGCGCTCCTCGCGCTGAGCGTGTCGGTTGCGGCGATCCTTCTCTACATCGCCGTGCGCTACGAGTACAAGATGTCGATCGTCGCGGTGTTCACGCTCGTGCACGACGTGCTCATCGTGCTCGGCGTCTACGCACTCGTCGGGCGTGAGGTGACGCCGAACACCATCGCGGCGCTGCTCACCATCATGGGGTACTCGCTCTACGACACGATCGTGGTGTTCCACCGTATCCGCGAGAACAGCATGGGGCTCACGCGGAGTACGTTCACGGTGATGGCGAACCACTCGCTCAACCAGGTCATCGTCCGTTCGCTCAACACCTCGATCACCTCGATCGTCCCGCCGCTGATGCTGCTGCTGTTCGGGGGCGAGACGCTCGGCGACTTCGCCTTTGCGCTGGTCATCGGAATCATCCTCGGAGCGTACTCGTCCATCGGTGTCGCGACCCCGCTCTACACCGCGTGGAAGGAGCGCGAGCCGAAGTTCCGGGCGCTCGCCAAGAGGTTCGGGACCGCGTGAGGGTAGGCTCGCACCTGAAGGGATTCGATCGGGAGGGCCGGCGCGGGCGTGTCGGCCCTCCCTGCTAGGATGCGGAGATGATGGCAGCACACGACAGGGGAGGGAGTTGGGGGGCGCGGGCCTGGCAACCGGTCCCGGTTGATGCCGGCGCCGTTGATGCGCTGGCGGGCGCGGCCGGGGTTTCGTCTGTCGTCGCCCGGATACTCTTGGGGCGCGGGGTCGCAACGGCCGAGGACACGAGGCGGTTCCTCGAGCCGGACCTGGAGCGTGACTGGCTCGATCCCACGGTCATCCCGGGCATGCCGGATGCTGCCGGGCGGGTCGCGGAGGCGGTTCGCTCGGGCCGGCACATCGTGGTGTTTGGCGACTTCGATCTCGACGGCATCTCCTCAGCGGCGCTCGCAGCGAGGGGACTGCGCGCGCTCGGTGGGAACGTGACCGCGACGGTGCCTCATCGGTTCCGAGAAGGCTACGGCCTCACACCCGCCTCCGTTCAGCGGCTGCACGAGATGGCTCCGGACCTGCTCGTCACCGTGGATTGCGGAATCTCGGCGGCAGCAGAGGTCGGAGAGCTCGTCGCGTCCGGCATCGACGTGGTCATCACCGATCACCATGAGCCCGGTCCGTTGCTGCCCGAAGGCGTCCCCGTCGCCGATCCCAAGCTCGACCCCGAGTGTCCGTCGCGCGAACTCTCGGGTGCCGGGGTAGCGCTGAAGCTCATACAGGCCGTTAGCACGTTGCTTGGTCGGCCGGAGGAGTGGAGGGAACTTACCGATCTGGCGATGCTCGGCACGGTTGCCGACATCGTGCCTCTCTTCGATGAGAACCGCGCGCTCGTCGCCGAGGGCCTGGCACGCATACGGCGCACCCCCCGGGCAGGCATCGCGGCGCTCGCTTCGGTTGCCTCCACGAAGTTGCCCGGCATCGATTCCGACGCCGTGGCATACCAGCTTGCACCGCGCCTCAACGCTGCCGGTCGCATGGCCGACCCATCGATTGCCCTCGAGATCCTCATGACAGATGACCCGCTTCGGGCCGACACGCTCGCTCGCGAGCTCGACGTTCACAACCGCATGAGGCAATCGGTGGAGCAGGACCTCGCCCAGGCCGCCCTCGCGCTTGCGGAGCGCGAGTACACGGAGGGTGACCGTGGGCTGGTACTGGCGGGGGAGGGATGGCACGAAGGGGTCAAAGGTATCGTTGCATCCCGCCTGGTCCAGCACTTCGGCGTCCCTGTGGTCCTGCTTGCGATCGAGGACGGTGAGGCAAGGGGTTCGGGCCGCTCGGTCGGAACCGTCGATCTCTACCGGGCAGTCTCGTCGACTTCCGACATGCTCGTCCGGTTCGGGGGTCACGCCGCGGCGATCGGCTTCACCCTGGAAGCCACTCGCATCGGGGAGTTCCGCGACCGGTTTCTCGAACATCTGGCGGCACTGCCCGCCGAGAAGTTCGCGGTTGAACGCCTTGTCGACGCCGAGATCGAGTTGGGCGAGGTCGGCCTTGATCTGGCGGCCGAGGTCGCGGCTCTCGAGCCGTTCGGCGCGGGCAACCCGCGTCCGGTCTTCAGTGTGGGCGGCGTCTTCATGTCCGGTCGCAAACGGGTCGGGGCGAGCTCGAACCACCTGCGGTTCGCCGCGTACGACGGCGCGGACTCGGTGCCGGCGATCGCATTCCGCTGTCCGGAGATCGAGCGCCTCGCACTCTGCGATGCGGCCGTCGATCTCGCCTTCGAGGTTCAGGCCGACGAGTGGAGGGGCCGCAGGCGCGTCCAGATGCTCGTTCGCGAGGTCGCCGTCCACGAGCACGAGGGCTACTCGCCAGTGGCCGAGCTGATCGAGGACCTGTTCGCGCGCGCAGACGAGATCCTGGCCCGGGAGGAGTACGCGGGTATCGAGGAGGCAAAGTCCTTCCAA
>JACUUN010000129.1 GCA_014859265.1 Coriobacteriia bacterium | reverse complement strand
CAGTCACGGGCTCGCGGCGGATTATTGACTTCCGTAATCGACTGACGCACGAGTACCCGACGGTAGACGACGAGCTTGTGTGGGCGTTGGCAAAGGTCGACATGGTGGTGCTGCGTCGTGAGAGCTTGGACTTGATTGCGGGCCTGGACCAGGGCACGACTACGGAGTAGCAGGTAGTTGTCGTCGACTCGCTTGGCTCGTAACTCATTCACGAACGCGTGCTCCCCTATGGGTGGAGAACTCGACGGCCAACAAGGCTCGCAGCGAAGCGGACTCCCTCCTCCCCGATGGGTCGAGCAGGCAACTGGAGGCGGCGTCGACGGTCAGCTCCCGGTCAGCTCCGGTTCAGACGCGACTGACACGATGCCCCCATGAGCCCTCGGGCCACCGACACCAAGCCGAACGCCTACAGTTGTCCCGAAGGCAACGATGCATGGCGAGATCCCGGACGAGTGCCCGTACCTTGCAATAACGTTACCTTCAGAGGTAACATTTAGATGCCCAAGCGACGTCGAGGGAGGGGTTACTGTGAGAGTCGCGTCGGTGTCTGCAAACAACCACCGCCGGGCCTTCGAGGTCACCACCGGGAAGGGCGCGTTCTCTCTGCCCTATGCACGGGTTGAACCGATTCCTACGCGCTCGGATCCGATCGCGCAGCTCTGGGTTGACGAGGAGCTGGGGTCCGAGGCGTTCTCGTACTCCCTGGCCTCTGGCGCGGAGGGGTCGGTGCACATGGATGCCGTTCTCGAGTACAACCAGGATCCGGGATACTTGCGCGAGCTGCTCGTGTACAAGCTCACCGTCGAAGCGCGTGCCTGCCTGGAATCAAGTCAGCTGTCGAACCGCGAGGTCATACGCCGCCTCGGCACGTCCCCGTCCCAGTTCTATCGCCTGCTTGATCCGACTAACACTCGCAAGACCCTCGACAGCCTTGTGGCACTACTGAGCGCGCTCGACTGTGAGGTCGAGGTCACGGTCCGGCCCGCCGGCTGAACCGTCAGAAGCAGCGTAGTCTGACGGCGCCGCCCGAATTTGTCGTCGTTGATTTTCCTGGCGCTTGCGACGACAATCTGCTAGATTGTCATTGTTGAGTTACTGAGGGGGTGCGATGACAAATTCATCTCAGGACCGTGCCCCTCGGGGCAGGCCATCGCGCATCGCCATCTACCAGCGATTCGCGACCGCTATCGACGAGCTCGGCCGCTACGGTGGCCTTCCCAGCCCTGTCGAAGCCAAGCAACTCTGGGATGACGTGTGGCACCTCGAGGCGCATCACTCGACAGCACTCGAGGGCAATACGCTCGTGCTGCGTGAGGTCGAACAGCTCCTGGAGCAGGGTCGGGCCGTGGGGTCGAAGGAGCTCAAGGACTACATGGAGGTCCTCGGCTACTCGGAGGCAGCACGTTGGGTCTACGAGCAGGGAGTGACCGCCCCCGAGTACGGGCACGACACCTTCGTCAGCGTGACCGAGGTTCGCCACATCCACGAGCTTGCGATGTCGAAGGTGTGGGAGATCGAGCCGCACCCTAACGCGTACCCGGATGAGGCGCCCGGGAGCTTTCGCCAGCACGACATACGCCCGTTTCCCGGCGGCATGACACCGCCGGCCCATCCGCTGGTCCCGGCTGGCGTGACAGCATGGGTCGACGAGGTGAACGGGTTCGGCGCATCGCTCTCTGCGGGTACCCTCGGCCTCATCGCTGTTCCTGAAGCGCTCGCCCACATCCATGCCGATTTCGAGCGACTGCACCCGTTCATCGACGGCACCGGACGCACCGGACGGCTGCTCCTCAATCTCATTCTCACCCGTCTTGGCTGGCCGCCCATCGTGATCTTCAAGGAGCTGCGACGCCGCTACCTTGCCGCACTCGACCGCGCCGATCATGGCGACCTCGGCCCGCTCGCCGAGCTCATCGCCCGATCGGCAGTCGACAACCTTCACCGCCTCATCCCCAACATCGCCGGCCCTGCCAAGTACGTGCCGCTCGAGGCGCTTGCCGACGAAGAGTTCAGCCTGGCTGCTCTCAAGCAGGCAGCGGGACGGGGGCGGCTCGAGGCGATCATCGGCCCGGATGGGCGGTATCGATCCAGCCGCGCTGCCGTAGACGCGTACAAGGCGTCCAAGTACCAGCGAGGTGGCGGAGCATGAGCGTCACTCCGTCCAGTCGAGCCTCGTCTTGAGGTCGTTCATGTGGCTGAACGGGATCAACTCCTCGCGCTGTAGACGGCCGACCACGATACTGGGCGCGATTCCCAACTCGTCGGCGAACGTCGTCACACGTGCCTTGCTGAGGCGACTGTGCTGCGATGTGAAGGCCGCATTTCATCTCGTACATCAACGTCCTCAACAAAGCGCGCCGACGGGAGCTGCTACGGGGACTGGGAGAACCGCGGGGTGGAGTACCCGCTGCGGCGACTGTCGTCGGGGCACCGGGAGCGAGTTCGTCGTTGTTGGCTTTCCCAGTGCTCGCGATGACAAATGCGATCGGTCTCGACAGGGTCGCGTAGTTTTCACCACTGTGCTATTTTCATTGCGTAGTGAAAATGCGGATGGAGTGAAAATGAAGACCGAAGCGTACACCATAGAGCTGGCTCGTCGCCTCACTCAGGCTGAAGCAGGCTTCTTCCGTGCGCAAGGCGAGATCGTCACCCTCGACGGTGCTGCTGACGATGCGGGTCGGCTGCAGATTATCGACGCGGGCTCGGGACGGACCGAGCAGGTGATACGAGCGTTGCGCCGCGCGCAATCGACGCCGCTCCTGGCTGTGATCGCAGGGCGCCGCTTCAGCCAAAACGCACTCGCAGAGCTGAATGCTGCCGACGCCAACTACATGGATGACCGCCACCTGCGGGTGCGGTTGCGCACGCCCAACATGCTCATAAGGTTGCAGGACGAAGCCCCGCCGCCTGAAGAGCGTCCGGCGAAGATGCTTCGCCTGAGTGGAGCAGCTGGAGGCATCGCGCTCGCGCTGTTGTCGGATCCCACGCGCGACTGGAAGGTGAGCGATCTTGCGGTCGAGGGCCGCGCGTCCCTGGGGACGGCACAGAACACCGTTGTTGCCCTCGAGTCCGAGGGTCTGCTGGAACGTCTGGGCCGCGGGCCGACGACCCGTCGACGAGTAACCGACCCTTCCGGCCTGGTCGATCGCTATGCCCGGGATGCGGTCGCC
>JACUUN010000128.1 GCA_014859265.1 Coriobacteriia bacterium | reverse complement strand
CGGAACGACCTGGTGTCGAGGTCGTCAGGTGCCGGAACGATGCGCTCCATCACGCCGAGCATCACGGCGACCCCTGAAGCATTGTCGTTCGCGCCGTCCACGGGTGGCATGAAGAGCTCGCGGTGGACGTTGACGACGAGCGGGACCACGAGGTATGCGCTCGCAGCGATGGTCGCGTACCAGAGCCACGGGTCCCATGATGCGGTCAGCGGCAGCGCTCCGGCGAGCACGAACACCGGCACAACCAATGTGCACCACTTCATGAGCGCGAACGTGGTGCTGAAGTTCTTCACCATGGAGGGTGCGAACGCCATCGAGGATTTTGCGCTGTCGTAGTGGGCCACGATCACCACGCGCGTAGGCCGCTCTCCACGGCGGGACTTCGGCACGTGACGTGCGATGACGTTCTGGCTCGGGCCCTTCGGCGGTAGCCAGCCAGACAAGCCGAACCGGGTGTCGAGATCCATCCAGAACAGAAACGCGACCAGCGCGGAGACCGCGAAGGCAGGCCAGGCCAGAAACTCTCGACCCGAAGCGACTGCGGCGCCGATCGTCAGGAGATGGTACATGGCGTACGCCCACCCGTACGTGCGGGGCGAGTCGAACTCCTGGCGCTCGACATCTACTCCCCGCTCGCGGAAGACCGCCTCGATGTAGTCGGCTGCCTCCGCCTCGGCGTCGGTGGTAGCGGGACGGGGCCCGATAACCGTGGCCAAGCGGTGAAGGTGCTCGGTTGCCTGCGACATGCGCCCCTCCGAGATCGTGCGGTCCGATGGCACGCGGCCGCGCCGCGCCGCGCGCCGTTCGAGGATATGATACTTCACACGGCCCGGTGGGATGTGAACCGGGGGCTCATCGGCGTCCCCGACCCCCGCTAGCTCTATGCCGACAGCAGCGTCGGACCGCCTCACTCCTCGGCCGTGGCGAGCAGTGCGGAATCGATCACGGTGCGGCGCAGTGACGACTGGCCCGTGACGCCGTACACCTCGATCTGGTCGATTGCGATAAGCCTGCGCGGCTCCTCGGCAGTGAAGTAGAGCACCGAGGCGGTGTGCGGGACGTGCGGGTCGGGCCGCAGATCTGAGAAGTGGATGCCGCCGGTCGTACCGTTGTCGAGGAACCACGTGCCGTCACGCTCGGAGAGGTCCGGCGTGTGCGTGTGGCCGAGGAGGACGAGCGGCACGACTCCCGCGAACGGCTCGGCCATGCCCGGGTTGTGGATCGCGACCACTGTGGGCGTCTCCTCGCCAGAGCGGATGCGCAACTGTAGACGCGCGGCGATGGCCCGGGACTCCGCGAGCATCGCACCCGGATCGGGCTCCACCCCGGTGCCACGGGAGGCAGGGTCGGCCACGCCGAAGACCCGCACGCCCGCCTCGACCGTCGAGGTCTCGTCAATCACGGTCACGTGGGGCAGAGCATCGAGTGCGGCGGAGATGGCCGGTGAGTCGTGGTTGCCCGGCACGAAGACGTACGGCCACCCTGTGGGAACCTGGGAGGCGGCCACGGTCGCCTCAACATCCGAGCCGTAATGGTTGATGTCACCGGTGTCGATGATGAACGCCACGTCGAACTCCGCAGCGATCTCCCGGGCGAGCGCGAGACCGACCGGGTCGAGGTGGATGTCGCTCACGTGCAGCACGCGCACGGTATCCGGTAGCGCTCCGGCTGCCGCGAAGCTCTGCGGCGTACGGTAGTACTCGTTGAGGTCGCGCACGAGCTTCTCGATCTGGCGACGGAGATCGTCGACCCGATCCGCACGCCGCTGCACGAGTTCGATGAGCGAGGGCGCGTAGGCGACCGCTCCGCGGTAGGCAGGTGTCCGGAACGCATCGAGGTCGTAGGTGACAAGCGACCAGCCGAGGAGAAGCGCCGGCGCGAGCACACCGAGGAGCGCCGAGACGGCCACCATGCGCCAGCGGTGGCGAAGCGACCAGCCGACGAACCCGGCGGCCAGCGCGGCAGCAAGCAGGCCCTCCCACACCGCGCGGCGCGCGCCGCCGAGCGCCTCGCCGCGCAGCTGCTGCTGGAGGTCGGCGTCGGGCACGCCGGCGAGCGCAAGCTCCTGCAGAGCGGGCAGATCGACCTCGGCCAGTGTGAGCCGCAGCCGCAAGGGAGCGGAGTGTGTGGAAGCGGAGATGGTGCCAAAAGGCGGCACGGTCACGGCAGTACCGCCGCGCAGCGTTGGAGCCACCTCGGCGATGACGCGCGCGGGACCGACCTGGTAGGCGTGGTTCGCGAAGCCTCCAAAGGCCACGAGGCCGACCGCCAGAGCTACCGCGAGCGAGAGCCCGACGCGCACCGGGGCCGGGATGGCGACAAGCACGCGACGGAGGCGGGCCGGGATGTCGGTGGCATCGCTCATGACACCACGTTACTACCCGTGCGCCGCCTCCGCGACTATGTTGGCAAACGGCGATCAGGGGCTGCCAGCGTGGCACCCCCGGCACTGGTTCAGACGGTAGTTCGCGTGCTCCTCGACGACCGCCGGGTCATCACTGTGGCAGCGACAGCCGGGAATCTGGAAGGTGAAAGGGCTCTCGGGATCGGGCGCGGGAACCTCGCCCTCAACGATCTCGCCACCGAACGGGGCACCCTGGCCAACCGGAGGGCCCGAATCGGGCTGGGGGACCACCCCGCCCCCCGCAACGGCGGGGGGCGGGGGGCTCACGGCGGCAGGCGAGGGGGGTGCCTGCGGCGTTCCGAATGCAAATGCCAGCCCTGCGACGGCGGCGACGAACACGACCGCCAACCCGAGTATAAGCCAGCCACGTTTCATGGCTACGCCGCCTCCGTCCCGAGGATGGTGGCGAGGTCTTCGGCAGCGGTCTCGGCGATTGGCTTGATGTCGAAGGTCTCGACCAGCACCTGCAGCACGTTCGGAGTGATGAACGCGGGCAGGGTGGGCCCGACGCGGATGTCGGTGATGCCGAGGTGGAGCAAGGTGAGCAGGATTGCTACGGCCTTCTGCTCGTACCACGAGAGGATCATCGAGAGCGGCAGCTCGTCCACGCTGACTTCGAATGCGTCGGCAAGCGCCACCGCGATCTTGATGGCCGAATACGCATCGTTGCACTGCCCGACGTCGAGCAGGCGCGGAATACCACCGATATCGCCGAGCTGCTTGTCGAAGAAACGGAACTTGCCGCACGCGAGCGTGAGCACCACAGTGTTGGCCGGGGCCTGCTCGACGAAGTCGGTGTAGTAGTTGCGGCCCGGACGCGC
>JACUUN010000004.1 GCA_014859265.1 Coriobacteriia bacterium | reverse complement strand
CTAGGTCGACATCGCTCGTCACCCGGGTGATGAGCTGACCGGTGCTCGCCCGGTCGTGGTAGGAGAACGAGAGCCGCTGCAGTTTGTCGAAGATGGCGTTGCGCATGTCGAAGGCGGCGCCGTGGCTCGCCTTGGCCGAGAGGAAGCCCTGGAGGAAGCTCGCCATCCCGCCGAGGACAGCGACGCCCACCAGCCCGAGGGCGCCCTGCCAGATGATCCGGGACTCCCCATTGGCGATGCCCCTGTCGATGATCATGCGCAAGATCTGGGGGGAGACGAGGTCTGCGGCCGATGCTGCGAGTACGGCGAGTACAGCGGCCACCGCCGTGAGGCGGTAGGCGCGCATGAAACGCAAGGCGCGCAGCAATGCGCTGGACACGGTTCTCCTCGGTGGGGTCGATAAGCCACGGATGGTTTCTCGGAGTGATTCTACAATTGTACCTGTATGTATTGGTGTTCGCTCCGCACACGAGAGCGGGCTCCCGTTGCCGGGAGCCCGCTCTCGTGTGAAAGGGGGAGGAGAAGAAGAGGCTGTGGGCCTACAGCCGTGAAGCCGTGGTGGTCATCCGCAGAGCACGGTCCGGATGCGCTCGTACTCGGCGGTGTCGATCTCGCCGCTGACGAGCCGGTGGCGAGAGATTCGAAGTGCCCCGTCAGCCGGGGTAGAGGCGGGCGCCGGGAGGGTGTCCGCGGTAGCAAGCAAGCGAGTGTTGTGTATCGCGTAAACAGCGAGCATGCCGAGAGTCACTATGAGAACCGGTCCGATAGCCATCGATCTCACCCCTCACATTCGTCGGCTGTCTGGATTCAGTATGCCCGGCGGTGGCGCAGGGAGCGTGAAGCGGATGTGGAGATGGCGTGGAGCGTGTGTCCTCAGGCAGGGGGCTCGGAAAGCGCCGGCTTGGCTGCGGTCCCGAGGTCGCGCTCGGCCGGTCGCACTCGGGGTGGGCGGGTGGGCGCCGTCGTGGTGAGCGCCACGCCGATGACGATGATCGACATGCCAGCAATCACCCAGGCGTCGACCGGCTCGGGAGAAACGATGAGCCCGACCGTACCGGCGGCCCAGCCGAGGAAGACGGCTACCACCGGGTTTACGTAGGTGTACGTCATCACCTTCGAGGTGGGAACGGTGCTCAAGAGCCAGACGAACGACGTGAACGCCACGCATGAGCCGAAGATGACGAGGTATGCGAGTGCCCACACACCTCCCGCGGATATGCCGGACATCCGGGGCACCTCGCCCAGGACGACGCCGACACCGAGCAGGATGGCACCGGCGACGAGCATCTCGTAGCCGGTGGCGACCACCGCGTGTGCTTTGACGGGGCGGCGGCGAGAGATAAGAGAGCCGGTCGTCCAGAGCCACGTGGCAAGTATCTGGAGCCCGACGCCGAGCCATTCGACCCCGGAACCATGGATGCCGGTGATCCTCGGCCACATGAGCAGGCCGAGTCCGGCGAAGCCGATGAACAGGCCCGCGACACCCCGGGCAGTGGGGCGGTCCATCCCGGGCAGCACGCCTTCGGCAGCCGCTACCCACAGTGGGATCACGGCTACCACGAGCGCCGAGAGGCTCGACGGGATGTACTGTTCGGCAAGGACGGTGAAGTACATACCGCCGCAGAGCAAGAAGACGCCGACCACCGAGACCGTGACGAGGTCGTGGCGCGAGAGCCGCAGGCGCCACCCGCGCCACCTGGCGAAGGTGAGCAGGATCAATCCGGCGAGCGTGAGGCGCATGCCGGTGAAGAGAGCGGGCGGCATGTCGTGCTCGAGCCCGATCCGGATTGCGAGATACGTTGAACCCCAGATGATGTACATCGCGAGGAATGCGAGGACGGTCTTGAAGTCAAACGGTCGCGACACTGCGGCTCCTGTGGTCGATCGGTGAGGTCGGCGGGCGCCCGGAGGGCGTTGCGCGTCAGAACAGGATACTCCCGGGCGGCGGTGCATGCACCCGCTCATCCCGGGTCGGACTCCTTTCTCGACTCCGCCACACCGCTCGCGCCGCACCTGCGGCAACGCTGACTTCTGGCATGACACGTGCTTGAGGAGGTGCGTCCCGCTCATGCGGGCTGATCTGTCCCACCCGAACAGAAGGATCATCACCGCGTGACACCGAGAGCGAGACTCAACTGCTGGGACTACCAGGGATGCGAACGCGGTCCCGGCGGTCGGCGTTCCACCGATGGCGCGCGGTGCCCTGCGTCCCACTGCGATGCTCTCGACGGCGCCAATGGCGGTATTAACGCCGGGCGCTCATGTTGGGTAGTGGCGGACACCCTGTGCGCGGGGACCCCCTCGGGCGACTACGAGCGCAAGATCCACGAGTGCCGCAAGTGCTCGTTCTACGCCCGGGTCCATGTGGAGGAGGGGCTCGCCAGCGAGTCCACTGGGGAGCTCGTGGAGCGCGTTCGCTGCGAATGAGCGCGTCCCCGCAGCCGGCGCTACACTCTCTACATGCTTACCTTCGAGTATGAGTTCCCGCGTCCCGCCGTGTCGGTCGACGTCGTTCTTCTGGCGGGTCCGCCGGCCGGTCTGCATGTGCTGCTGATACGGCGGGCATCCGAACCATTCGCTGGCGCCTGGGCGTTGCCCGGAGGGTTTCTCGACGAAGACGAGCGTCTCGAGGACGCCGCGCGCCGCGAGCTCGCCGAGGAGACGGCGTTCGAGTTCCGGGGCCCGCTCGTCCAGGTCGCCGCATTCGGCGATCCGGGTCGCGATCCGCGCGGTTGGACGGTGAGCGTGGCCTTCGTGGGTCGTGCGTATGAGGGTCTCCCTGCGGTGACGGGTGGCGACGACGCCACTGAAGCGGCCTGGCACCCGTTGGGCGCGCTCCCGAATCTCGCTTTCGACCACGATGAGATCCTTGCGGCGGCGCTCGCTCACGTTGACGGGGCTCCGTGAGGGGACTACCATCGTCGGCAACTCATATCGAGCCTGTGATGGGGATGAGTACGCGGCCGCGTAGGACCGAAAGAGAGCCGAGGTAGCTGAGAACCGGCGTCCGAGAATCCGCGGAACATGGCCCCGGAGGCATCCGGAGGAACGGTGCCAAGCGTCGCTGCGGCGGCAGGTGGCCCCCAGTAATGCCGGACGGACGCCCCCGTTACCTTGGGCACGAAGAGGCGGACCCGCACGTCAGGTCCGTGAAGTCGGGTGGTACCGCGTGAAGCGATGCGCTTCTCGCCCTGGCGAAAAGTCAGGCGGGGAGCGTTTCTTGTTGTTGGAGGTGTCACGCGATGTCGAAGAGCTGGGAAGAGATCAACGCGCGGATCGCGTCGGGCGAGGCGGCGGTGATGACCGCCGAGGAGTTCGGGGCGCTTGCATCCGCCGAGGGCGTGAGCGAGGCGGCGCGCACCGTCGACGTCGTGACGACTGGCACCTTCGGGCCGATGTGCTCGACCGGAGCGTTCCTCAACTTCGGCCACTCCGACCCGCCGATCAAGATGGGCACGATCACGCTGAACGATGTCCCTGCAAGCGGCGGGCTCGCGGCGGTCGACACCTATCTGGGCGCGACCGAGCCGAGCACGATGCATGGCATCGAGTATGGCGGTGCGCACGTCATCGAGGACCTGCTGCGCGGTCGCGCCGTGCGCGTGAAAGCCACCGGGCCTGGGACCGACTGCTACCCGCGCACCGAGATCGACACCTACGTGACCCTGGACGACCTCAACCAGGCGTACCTCTTCAACCCCCGCAACTCCTACCAGAACTACGCAGTGGCCGTGAACACCGGTGACCGGGTGCTCTACACCTACCTTGGCACGCTTCTGCCGCGACTCGGTAACGCGACATACTGCTCGGCGGGTGCGCTCTCGCCGCTGCTGAACGACCCGACATACCGGACCATCGGTGTGGGGACCCGATGCTTCGTTGCCGGGGCGCCGGGCTACGTGGCGTGGGAGGGCACTCAGCACAACCCGAATCAGCAGCGGGACGAGCACGGCGAGCCCGTCTCTCCCGCGGGCACGATCGCCGTGATCGCCGATCTCAAGCAGGCGAGTCCCGACTACTTCAGCGCGGCGACTCTGGCGGGCTACGGCGTCTCGGCGTTCGTGGGCATCGGGATACCGATTCCCGTGCTCGACGAGGACCTCGCTGCGACGCTTGCGCTGACCGACGCCGACCTCACCGCAACAGTGTTCGACTACGGTGTCCAGCGGCGCAGCCGCCCGGCGCTTCGGCAGGTCACCTATGCGGAGCTGCGGAGCGGGGAGATCGAGATCGAGGGCAAGCGCGTCCCGACCGGGCCGATAAGCTCGCTCCCCGTGGCGCGCCGCATCGCATCCGAGCTCAAGCGCTGGATCACCGAACACCGCTTCACACTTGCGCCACCGCTGCAGCCCCTGCCGCAGCCGGGCTCACAGGGCTTCAAACCGCTCGAGATCAGGACCGAGGAGGCGATCTGACGATGGCACGCAAGAGGCTCGATCTCACCTTCCCTCCCCGGCAGGCGACCAAGGCTATCACCTACCATCTCGTCAAGGATTTCGACCTCGTGCCGAACATCCTGCGGGCGCAAATACAACCCGGACAGGAGGGGCGGATGCTCCTCGAGCTCACGGGCGGCCAGGCCGAGTTCGAGGCGGGCGTGGCGTTCCTGCGCTCCGAGGGTGTCGAGGTTCACGAGGCGGCGAGCGATATCTGCCTCGACGTCGAGCGGTGCGTGGTCTGCGGCCTGTGCACCGCGGTCTGCCGACCCGGCGCTCTCACCTTGGCGGAGGGAACTGCGGATCTCGTGTTCGACAAAGACAAGTGCGTGTATTGTGAGGCGTGCGTGGTCGCCTGCCCTCGCAGGGCCGTCATGCTGCGTTTTTAGTCGCTGTCAGGAAGGGTTGACGAATAGGCATGCCAGACATCCTCACACGCCTGGGTCGCGAGGTGCTCGTCGTCGACGGCGCGTTCGGGACGATGCTGCAGCGGGCGGGTATTCCGTCCGAGCAATGCCCCGAGCAGCTCAACCTCACCGCGCCCGAGATCGTCTCGGGCATACACCGCGACTACGTGCTCGCTGGGGCGGATTGTGTTACCACGAACTCGTTCGGCGGGTCGCGGCCGAAACTCGACGAGTACGGGCTCGGCGACCAGGTCGAGGAGTTCAACAGAGCTGCGGTACGCTTGGCGCGCGAGTCCGGTGCCCAGCACGTACTCGCCGACGCCGGTCCGACCGGGCTCGTGCTCGAGCCGCTCGGCACGGCGACCTTCGAGCACGTCTTCGAGGTCTTCGCCGAGCAGATCGCCGCACTTGCCGCCGAGGAGCCCGATGCCATCATCATCGAGACGATGACCGACATCGCCGAGGCCCGCTGCGCGGTGCTCGCCGCCCGTTCGGTATGCGACCTGCCCGTTTTCGCGTCAGTGACCTTCGGGCTCGGTGGAGTGACGGACATCTCGGGCACGGATCCAGCGACCGCCGCGGTGATCCTGGAGGCGGCCGGCGCGACCGCTGTCGGCATGAACTGCGGTCTCGGTCCCGAGCAGATGCTCCCGTACGTCGAGGCGATGGCGACTGCGATCTCGCTGCCGGTCATCGTGCAGCCCAACGCGGGCCTACCGCGTTTCGAGGACGGCCACACCATGTTCCCGGGCACCGCCGATGAGATGGGCGTGTTCGCTGGCAGGTTCGTCAGAGCGGGTGCGTCGCTCGTCGGTTCATGCTGCGGCTCTTCGCCTGCGTTCACGGGGGCCATCGTCGACTTTGCGAAGGAGATACCGGTCATCGAGGGCCGCACGGGGCTCCCTGGCGTTGTCATCGCAGGCCCGCGCAGGACACTTCGCATCGGTGCGGGCGCGCCCATCGCAATCATCGGCGAGCGCATCAACCCCACCGGCAAGCCCGAGCTGGCGGACTCGCTGCGTGCCGGCTCGATGTCAATCGTGCGAGCGTACGCTGCCGAGCAGGAACAGGCGGGCGCGAGCGCGCTCGACGTGAACGTGGGTGCTGCCGGCGTCGATGCGGCGGCCGTGCTGTGCTCCGCAGTGCTTGCGCTATCCGGCGGGAGCGACCTGCCGCTCGTGCTCGACAACACCGACCCGGCGGCCCTCGAGCCCGCGTTGCGGGTCTATCCGGGTCGTGCGCTCATCAACTCCGTGAACGGGGCTGCGGACTCGCTCGACTCGATTCTGCCGCTTGCCGCGCGCTACGGGGCCGCTGTTGTCGCGCTTGCACTGGATGGCAAGGGAATCCCCGGTGACGCTGCGGGCCGCCTCGCCATCGTCGAGCGGATTCGCGCCCGGGCGCACGACACGGGTCTGCGCGACACCGACCTGCTTGTGGACACGCTCGTGATGGCGGCTGCGACTGACGCGGGCGCCCCGCACACGACCGTCGAGTCGATGGCTGCGGTTCGCGAGAGCGGGCTGGCGACGCTCCTCGGCGTGAGCAACGTCAGTCACGCCCTGCCATCCCGCCCTGAACTCAACGCGGCGTTCATCGCGGTGGCCGCGTCAGCGGGGCTCGATGCGGCGATCGTGAACCCGTCGGATGAGGTCGTGACAGGCGCGGTCGAACTCGCGAACACCGCGCGGACGGCGGGATCGAGCTCCGACGCGTACGGTGACGTGTGGGCCGCATGGGACGCCGCGTACGCAGTGGCGCTCGAGCGGGCAGAGGCGGGAGGTGACTCCGGTGAGGTCACCGGTCGCACCGCGGACACACGTTCCGACGCCGAGCGACTTGCCGAAGCGGTGGCACGCGGGGACGCCGACGGCGCTCCTGCTCTCGTTGACGCCGTCGTAGAAGGCGGGGTTGAGCCGGGACAAGTCATCGGCGAGATACTGACGCCTGCGATACAGCGCCTTGGCGACGCGTTCGGCAGGGGAGACGCATTCTTGCCGCAGCTCATGGTTGCTGCCGATGCGATGAAGGCCGCGGTCGCACGCGTGAAGACCTACCTGCCCGAGGACGCGGGCGCTTCGGAGGGTCGCGTGGTCTTTGCTACCGTGAAGGGAGACATCCACTCGATTGGCAAGGACATCTGCGTGTCGCTGCTGGAGAGCCAGGGCTTCGACGTCGACGATCTGGGCGTGGACGTCCCGGCGGAGCGGGTGCTTGAAGCTGCCGGCGAAGCTGATGCGGTCTGCCTCTCCGCGCTCATGACGACGACGCTGCCTGCGATGGAGGCGACCGTGCGCACACTCGCCGAGGATTACACGGGACTTCCCGTTCTCGTGGGCGGCGCGGTCGTGACAGGGTTGTGGGCCGAGAGCATCGGCGCGGGCTACTCTGACGATGCACCGGGATGCGTGAAGGCGGTACGCGAAGCGGTCGCGACGAGGAGGCAGCGATGATAATCACGAGGCCGCGCGATTGGGAGCGCATCCTCCGCAACTTAGACGAGGTCCACGCGCGTAAGGTCTTCATCATGGGCTGCGGGCAGTGCGCCACCGTGGTACACACCGGCGGCGAAGAGGAGATACTCGAGGCGAAGGCGCGGCTCGAGCAGGAGGGCCATGAGGTCACCGGCTGGGCGGTGGGCGAGGTCGCCTGTCACTCGGGCGGGACCAGGCTCGAGACCCGCCGCAACTCCGGCAGCATCGAGGAGGCCGATGCCGTGCTCGTGCTTTCGTGTGGCGCGGGCGTCCAGACGGTCGCCGATGCCACAAGCAAGCCGGTCTTCCCAGGATTAGAGAGCGTCTTCCTCGGCAACGTGGTGCGTCACGGGATCTACGAGGAGCGTTGCCAGATGTGTGGTGACTGCGTGCTCGATCTGACAGCTGGCATCTGCCCGGTCACGACATGTCCGAAAGGGTTGCTCAACGGCCCGTGCGGCGGCATGTGGGGCGGCATGTGCGAGGTGCTCACCAATCGCGAGTGCACACACGTGCGCATCCAGCGCCGCCTTGCCGAGCAGGGTCGGGTCACGGCCCACGGCATCGTCCCGCCGAAGGATTTCAGCGCGAAGCTCAAGCCCGGCAGCGTGAACCTGCGAGAGGGGCGCGAGCGCGGGCGCAAGCGGGCTGGCAGCACGGGAGAGGCTGGCCGATGAGCCGGCTCCGGGATGCGCTCGAACGCGGCGAGTTCGTCGTCACCGGCGAGGTCGCACCGCCGCTCGGGACCGACATGAGCGCGATGAAGCGCTCGGTCGAGGTGCTCGGTCCGGTCACGCATGCGCTGAACGTCACGGACAACCAGGGAGCCACGCTGCACCTTTCGAGCCTCGCGGCATCCCGCGCGGTGCTCGAGGCGGGTTTCGAGCCGATCTTCCAGCAGACGTGTCGCGACCGCAACCGGCTCGCACTCCAGTCCGACCTGCTCGCCGCCGCCACGCTCGGCCTAGAGAACGTGCTCATCGTGACCGGCGATGACCCGCGCGGGGGAGACCACCCGCAGGCTAAGGGCGTCTTCGACCTCGACTCCACACAGCTCATCGAGATCGCGACCGGCATGAACGAGGGCCGCGACATGCTCGGCAGGGAGATGGCTGGCGGTACCGGCTTCTACATCGGTGCGGCTGCGTTCCCCGAGGCCGAGCCGTTCGACATCCAGTCGGCTCGCGCGATCCGCAAGATCGAGGCGGGCGCGCGTTTCTTCCAGACGCAGGCGACCATGGACATCGAGCGCTTCGCCGAGGCGGTCGAGGCGTGGCGCCCCTACGGCGTGAAAGTGATCGCCGGCATCCTGCTCCTCAAGAGCCCGCGCGTTATCGACTTCATCAACACCCGTCTCGCGGGCCTCATGGTCCCCGACGAACTGGCCGAGCGCGTGAGGGGCGCGGGCGACCCGTTCGAGGAGTCAGTGCAACTCGCCATCGAGCAGGTGCGTGCGGTGCGCGAGATCGCCGACGGGGTCCACATCATGCCGCTCGGTGCCGACGACGCTGTCGTACGCATTCTCGAGGGCGCGGGGCTCGCGTAGGAAGCTGCCCGTCGGCGGGTCCCGCGGTGGCCTGGCGCTCCTACGGCTCCGGATAACCGAGGAGGACACGAATCGCCGCGTGCGACTGGTGGGCTGCGGCGACCATCACGCGTGACGCGAGCAGCGGCAGCCCGGCCCGAACGTCGCTCCGACAATCGCCTACGAGATAGAAGTTCTCGCCGATGCGCTCGGTGACGACCTCGTTCGCCGAGTCGAATCCTGCGAGTCCCGAGGCGCTTACCAGGGGCAGGTGTGGTGCAGTGTTCGACAGGACGTTGACGATCATCGCTTTTGTCTCGGCCCTGTCGACCGCTTCGATGACCACGTCGGCGTCACCGACGGAGGAGAGCAGATTGTCCGGGTCCATGCACTCGCGCACGAGCGTGAGGTGGACATCGGGTTTGATGCGCCGCAGTGTTTCTGTGATTGCATCGGTCTTGTGCATGCCGAGCTGATCGCGGAAGAACAGCTGCCGATTGAGGTTGTCCTCTTCGACGGTGTCGTAGTCGATGAGGGTGAGCGTCGCCACACCGGAGCGTACGAGCATGGCGGCTGCGTTGCTGCCGAGTCCGCCGCAGCCGATGATTGCGACGTGAGAGGCCGCGAGTCGGGCCCTGAGTGCCGGGTCGTCTTCAGGTTCCAGGGGAGGAGGGCATTCGCGGGGAGTTTCGGAGTTCATCGTTAGCCGCCAGCCACCGGTGGGAAGATAGCCAGACGGTCACCCTCGCTGAGCACGGTGCCCTCCTCTGCGTGACGGCCATTCACAAAGAGCACCCGTGGCTCGTCCGGGAGGCCGAGCGACTCGATCACCGCCCCGACGGTTGTGCCCTCGGGTAACTCGAACACGCGAGGCTCACGTCCGGCCTCTCCATCAGGCTGGAAGCGGGAGAGGTGCGCGAAGAGTGCGACCCTGATTTGCATGAAGACACCTTTCCGAACCGGTGCGCGGGGCGGATACGGACAGAGTCGCATCCGCCCCGGCAGTACCTACGACACGCCCATCTGGGCGGCTGTCTCCGGCACGAAGTCGAACACGCTGTCCAGGTCCTCGTCGGTGACCTGGAACACGATGTTGTGCGGAGGCAGCGGCACGGTCTTGAAGAATCCGGGGAGCCGATCGTCGGCACTCGTGAACCCGGCCTTCTCGTTGAAGAGCCGCTCGAAGACGAGCGTCTCCTTGCCGAGCTGCATGAGTGCGTCGGGATCCCACGGATCACCGGTGTGCGCCTCTACCATGTCGTGGATGGCGGTGAACGCGTCCGGGATGTCAAGCACGGCGAACGCGACGAAGATGCAGAGGCCGACGCTGTCGAGCATCGCGGTTGCGATCTGCAGGTTCTTCGAAAGCTCCGCCTGGCCTTCCGGCTTGAGCGGGTCGACGTTGCCGCCAACGCTGAGGATGTTGGCTGTGATGGTGTAGCCGGCGGTGTGATCGGCACCCTGTGGGGAGGTCGCGTACGTCACTCCGATGCCCATGACCGGACGCGGGTCATACGCGGGAAGCGCCTGGCTCTTGACCACGGGGATGTGAGCGACACCGAACGCCTTGCCGGTTGCAAGAGCACCGTCCCACAGCACCCGGCCCGGCTCGCCGCCCTCGGCACCGCTCAAGAGAGCTGCGAGCGCACCCTTCGCATCGCCGAACGCGAGCTTGCCGGAGTCCATGTAGACGGCCATCGTGGCACCCATCTCGATGGTGTCGAGTCCCAGGTTGCCGCAGGCGCGGTCGAGATCGGCGATCTCATCGAGATCCCCGATACCGCAGTCCGCACCGAACGACCAGACGGTCTCGTATTCCGGCCCCTTGGTCTTGTAGTGGCCGTCCTTGTCCATCCAGTAGCGCGAGCACTGGATGGTGCATCCGGTGTGACATCCGTGGTGCTCGTGGCCACCACGAGCGAGGATCGTTTCGCGCTGGCGCTCGCCGCCGACGTCATCGGCCTTCTCGAAGGAGCCCTCGGAGAAGTTGCGGGTGGGCAGCCCGCCAGCCTCGGATAGGATGTTGGTGAGAACGTTGGTGCCGTAGGTGGGCAGCGCCTGGCCGGTGACGGCGTGCTCCTTGAGGGCGGACGCGAACCGCTTGAGCGCCGCCTGGAACGCATCCTTGTCGGCGTGTTCCGTGTAGGGGAGACCCTTGTCGGAGATCACGATGGCTTTGAGGCCCTTGCTGCCCATGACCGAGCCGAGACCACCACGTCCGGCAAAGCGATTCGGATAGCCTTTGGGGTCAGAGATGGCGATGCCTGCGGCCTTGGCGCCGGCTTCACCGGCAGGTCCGGTCTGGATGGTCGCGTAGCGGTCGCCCTCGGGGCGGGTGGCAGCGATCTCGTCGGCGAGCTCGTAGTTGCCAAGCCCTGCCCATTCGTCGACGCGCTGCAGTGACGCCGAGCCGTCTGCCTCGATGACGAGGCAGTAGCGTGCGAGCGGGTCAGCCGGCTTTCCGCTGACGATCACTGCACCGATGCCGATTCGTGCGAGTGCATGAGCCGCCTGGCCTCCGGAGTTGGACTCCTTGATGCCGCCGGTGAGCGGGCTCTTGGCTCCTACAGAGATGCGGCCGCCATTCGGGGCGCTCGTGCCGCCGAGGAGTCCCGGTGAGAAGACCAGGACGTTGTCCGGCCCGAGTGGATCGGCGTCCGGGGGTACTTCGGAAAAGACGATTGCGTCTGTCAGCGCCCGGCCTCCGTAGCGGTGCCAGCCTTCAGGGAGCGGTTCTCGGGTGATGCTGAGATCAGACATGTTGACGCGCAACAGGTCTCGTTTCATGCGCTACCTCCGATCAACAGAACGGGACAGGCGACAAAGAGAGGACCCACGATCTCCCCTCGAAAGGGATATACCCATGCCGGGAGATCGCGGTGTGGAATGCGCATGGAGATATCTCGGAGATCGGGGTCCGAACCGCGCGGGTGCTGCGCCCTACCAGCTCGCGGCAACCGCCGGTACCGAGCGTCGATCAGCCAGCGCGAGCGCCCCGTTGGCGCATGACGCCCGGCACGTCCCGCATCCCCAGCACGACTTCTCCGCAAGCATCACCGGGCCGCCGTTGCGGGGCCGGGATAGCGCGCCGAAGGGGCACGCGGGCACGCACGCGCCGCAGGCGGTGCACTCTTCCTCGGCCAGGCGGGCCACCCACTCGCCCTTCCACATGACCTTGATGTCGTGTTTGAGCTGGAGATTCATAGCCATGCAGCCGCTGGCGACATCGCAGTTACAGATGGCTGCGATGAAGGGGGTCTTGAACGTCCAGATGGTGTGGGCGAGGCCGCGCCTCTCGCACTCCCTCAGCAACGCGAGTGTTCCCTCGCAGTCGAGGCGTTCGAACGAGGAGACGTCGGGGCCGTCGGCGTAGGAGGACCAGCCCTCGACGAGCACGTCGTCGACGGGACGCACGGTGGTTACGAGGCAGACGCCCTCCTCGACCTTGCGCTGCCCGCGGCAGAGGCAGGGCATGCGCACGACGCTCGTTGCCATCTCGACGATGCGCTCGCACTCCTCGATGGGCACAGGCTGGCCGAAGTGGTTCTCCTGCATGTGGCGCGAGAAGCGCTCGCGAAGCGAGTCGGCCACCGGCTTGGGCATGAACCGCAGGGTGGCGAGCCCCGCGCGGATCTTGCGGCGGTTGTCCTCGAAGTCGCTGATGAACGAGACCACGTAGCCTCGGCGCGCGAGGTCGCTCTCGAGGTCGCGGGCGTAGTTCTCGGCCTGCAGATACCACTTCTCGCCGTCGCCGTGCTGCACGCAGAACTGGCACATCGTGAACCTTCCGTTGCCCGGACTTGCAGTTATCGTACCCCGTGAACGTGCGCCGTGTGCGATGTTCCCAACCGGACCCGCACGGGTGTTAGAATGCGCACCACGTCAACGGGTGTCGAGGAGGACCGATGAGAATCGTCGTGCTGGGTGGGGGACCGGGCGGACACGCTGCTGCGTTCGAGGCCGCGCGCCTTGGAGCCGAGGTCGTGCTCATCGAACGGGAGCGTCTTGGAGGCACGTGCCTGAACTGGGGCTGCATCCCCACGAAGACCATTCTCCGCTCGGCACATATCGTGTTCGACACGAGGCGCGCGGCCGAGTTCGGCCTTGATGCGTCTGTGGCGCGCGTAGACGTCGATCGCCTGCGCGAACGCAAGGACGGTGTGGTAGACGAGCTCGTGGGACAGGTCGAAAGTACGGCGAAACGCCTCAAGGTGCGGGTCGTGTACGGGGAAGGCCGGTTGGCCGGACCGTTGGCTATCGAGGTCGCACTTGCCGAAGGCGGGACCGAGCGCGTCGAGGGCGACGCGGTTATCCTGGCCACGGGATCGGTGCCCGTCCGGCTTCCTGGCATCGACCACGATCTCCCCGGCGTCTGGACGAGTGACGACGCGGTCTCCCTCGGCCGCATTCCCACCGAGATCGTCATCATCGGCGGCGGCGTTATCGGGCTCGAGTTCGCTTGCGCATACGCGGCGTTCGGCAGCACCGTCACCGTCGTCGAGTTGATGGAGCAGATCCTGCCCGGCAACGATCGCCGGGTCGTCAAGGCCACACAGGCTGCGCTCGAGGAGATGAGTGTACGGTTCTTCCTTGGCGACGCGGTGCAACGAGTGGAGCAGGACGGCGGTCGGGTACGCGCCATCCTGCGCAGCGGCGAGTCGCTCGAGGCCGACGTGGTCATGAGCGCGCCGGGGCGCATCCCGAACTCGGCGGGCTTCGGCTTCCCGGAGGCTGGAATCGAGATGGACCGCGCGGCCGTGAAGGTCGACGAGTACTTCCGCACGAACATGCCGGGTGTCTATGCGATCGGCGACCTCATTGGCGGGATGATGCTCGCGCACGTGGCCGAGGAGGAGGGCGTGGTCGCCGCGCGCAACGCCGTGGCCGAACTCAGGACCGTCGGCGCCGCCCCGCAACTCGAGTCGGTGCGCTACGACTGCGTCCCGGCGTGCGTGTACACGTTCCCCGAGGTTGCGGTGGTTGGCTCTTCGCGCGACTCGGCGAAGGAGCGCGGAATCGGTGCGGTACAGGCTGTCGCCAAGTTCGCGGCCAATGGCAAGGCGCTCGGCGAGGGCGAGAGCGAGGGGTTCGTTCAGCTGGTCGCCGAGAAGGACACCGGTCGAATCGTGGGCTGCCAGATCGTCGGTCCGCACGCGGTCGAGATCGTCCACGAGGTCGCGGTGGCCATGCGCCACGGCATCGACGTGCGTCACCTTGCGGAAACCATCCACGCGCACCCGACCGTGAGCGAGGTCGTGAAGTTCGCGGCAATCGATGCGGCGGGCAAGTGCGGCTGCTGAGAGCAGAGAGGGAGCCGGCGGCGTGAGCTACGCACACGGCACGAAGCAGGAGCGCCTCCCCGTGTGGCTGCGTCGCCCGCTCGCGACACCCGGTCGGGCCAATGCCGTCGAGGGGCTCCTCGGCGAGCTGCGCCTCAACACCGTCTGCCAGAGCGCGAAGTGCCCGAACCGGGGCGAGTGCTACTCGAGTGGGACGGCGACCTTCCTGATCATGGGTGACGCGTGCACGCGCGGCTGCCGCTTCTGCGCGGTCGACACCCGCAAGCCGACTCCGCTCGACGCCGATGAGCCGGCTCGCATCGCCGAGGCCGCGCATCGTATGGAACTCTCACACGTCGTGGTGACGGCCGTGACCCGCGACGATCTCGAGGACGGCGGTGCTGCGCACTTCGTCGCAGTCATCGAGGCGTTGCGCGTGGCGGTGCCGGGGGCGACCATTGAGGTGCTCACCAGCGACTTCGGCGGCCGGACGGTAAGCGTGGACGCGGTGGTCGATGCTCGTCCGGACGTCTTTGGCCACAACCTCGAAACGGTCCCCCGGCTCTATCCCGGGGTGCGCCCCGGTGCGGAGTACCGCCGCAGCCTCGGCGTGCTCGCGCGTGCGAGGGAGCGGTGCTCCGAGAGCGGCACCGCAGAGCTGCCCACCAAGTCCGGTCTCATGCTCGGACTCGGGGAGACACCGGCCGAAGTCGTCGAGGTTATCCGCGACTTGCGGGAGGTCGGCTGCGAGCTGCTCACCCTCGGCCAGTACCTGAGACCGAGCCCCGCGCACCTGCCGGTGGCCGGGTTCGTGGAGCCGGCGGTCTTCGAGGAGCTTGCCCGCGAGGCGCGCGTGCTCGGATTTGCAGCGGTCGCCTCAACGCCTTTCGTGCGCTCGAGCTATCACGCGAAGGAGCTCGCCGCCGCCGCTCACTTCTAAGTGTCCCGCGCCGGACGGCCTAGTTTTCCGCTTCGGTGCCCGTGACGAGCACCGGCCAGCCGGCGCGGTCCCGACCGCTGTTCTTGGCCTCGTAGAGGCTCGCGTCGGCACCGGCGAGCAGCACGTCGATCGCCCGCTCAGAGTGCGCGCCGCGCGGCGAGAGCACCGCTCCGCCCACGCTCACGGAGAGCGGCACGAACTCGCCATCCCAGTCGGGGCAGTGCAGCTCTCGCACGCTTGTGAGGACGCGCTGCACGAGGGCGCCGTACTCCACAGCGTCGGTCTCAGGGGCGACGATCGCGAATTCGTCGCCACCGTAGCGGGCGATGAGGTCACTGGCTCGCGCGGAGGACTTCAGCGCGTCCGCGATACACTCGAGTGCAGAGTCACCGACTGTATGACCGTGCTCGTCATTGATGCGCTTGAACTCGTCGACGTCGATGAGGAGCACCATGAGCGGGCGCTCGTACCGGTAGGCCCACGAGATCCAGTGCTCGAGGTGGGAGATGAGGCCGCGACGATTGAGCAGACCGGTGAGCGGGTCGTGGGTCGCATACGCGGCGAGGGCGACGTTGTCCCGAAGTGCTCGCTTCAGTACCCGGGCGAGGAAGCTGGCGAGAGAGTCGGTGCTGCTGTTGCGCTCGATCGCGCCTACGAGTTGCTCGACGTGGCGCGCATAGGCCTCGCGGTGGTGGCCGGTGCGGCCGGGTTCCGTGAGTTCGAGGAGTTCGGCGAAGACCGGGTCGAGGATGAAGAACTCAAGGTGCGCGGCGAGCTCGACCATCTGGGCGGGGGTGAGCGCAGAGAGGTCCTCCGGCAGCGATGTCGCGATGTCGTCGCGCACCTGCTGCAAGTCCTCCAGCAGGGTATCCGGGTCGTTCACGACGTCTGGGATGAGGCCCTGGTCCCAGGCATCAAGCAGCTCCTGCCACCAGCCGACGTGGGACTCCTCCTCACGGGCGAGCTGGTCGAATACGACGGCGAGATCCGCATCCGCACAATGCTCCGAGAGGACCCGGTATGTGGTGGCAGCGAGCGTGTCGAACTCGACACAGGTGGCGAGTATCTCGCGCATGAAGGTCTCCCGTTCGGCACCATGCCCTGGTTCGACTATACCGCTGGCATGCCCACTTCTACCAGCACATTCCAGCAGCGTCCGGTAGCGTCGTAGGTCAGGCCGCCGCCGCCGCCGCGCTTGCGCCTCGGACCGTGCGCGGCGAAGATAGACACATGACTTTCGAGCCGCGCACATACCGGCGTACCGCGCAGCCCGCCGGGCTTGTCTGCTTCGATGTGACCATCAAGGAGACGGACCTGCGGGTATGCACCGCGAAAGACCTGACGGACCTCGCCGAGGACCTTGTCGTGCGCGCGCGCTGGGATATAGAGAAGTTCATCCGCGCGCATCCGTACTTCCGCGAGACGCTCACACCGATTGACGTGCCACAGAGCGCCCCCGAGATCGTGCGCCGCATGGCCGAGGCGGGGCGTATTGCTCGTGTCGGACCGATGGCGGCCGTTGCAGGAGCGATCGCCGAATACGTCGCACGGGGACTGGCCAAGGTCTCTCCCGAGGTCGTCGTGGAGAACGGCGGCGACATCTATCTCATGGGGACCGAGGACCGGACGGTTGCGCTGTGGGCGGGCGATTCGGGCATCAAAGGACTCGGCATCACGGTGCGGGGAAGACTGCAGCCAGTGGCGGTGTGCACCTCATCGGGGGTCGTGGGGCACTCAGAGTCCTTCGGCGCGGCCGATGCGGTCACGGTGCTCGCCCGCAACGGCGCGCTCGCCGACGCGGTCGCCACCGCGCTCGCGAACCGCGTGCGCGAGCCGGCCGACATCGAACGGGCGATTGAGGCGGCGCGCCACATCCACGGCGTGCTCGGCGTGCTCGCGACGGTCAAGGACCATCTCGGCGCGTGGGGGAACGTGCACCTCGTCTCCTTAGTCGAGCAGGTTTCATGAAGGCAGACGCGCTGACCGGGACCGCGGAGGATGCGGGCGGGGCGCTAACGATGAGGGGCAGGTGGGTATGGACAGCATCGATGAGCTGGATGTCTACGAGGCGGAGAAACGTCTCGCACTCTACAACGAGTACCGCGATGCGGCTCGGGTGTTCACGTACTACATCGAGACCGAGCTGCGTGCCTATCTCGCGAACGAAGTCACGGTCGAGCCTCACGCGGCTGAGGGCGGCGTCTACTTCGAGGTGACGTTGATCGACGTGTGGATCTACGAGGCCGAGCGGATCAACCGTTTCGTGCCCGAGACGGTCATCTACTCGATAGGTGATGTGCACGTGCAGCGTCTCAAGGCCGAAGAGTAGCGACGCCTCCGATGGCCGGCGTGCCCGCAGATCGCGTGACAGCCGCGGAGCGGGTCGAAGTGCTGCGCCGCGAGATCGCCCACCACGACTACCGTTACTACGCGCTCGATGCGCCTGAGATCTCCGATGCTGCATACGACTCGCTCGTGCGCGAGCTGCGGGACATCGAGGATGTGTGGCCCGAACTCGTCACCCCCGACTCGCCGACGCAGCGTGTCGGCTCGGCTCCGGGCTCGACCTTCGAGCCGGTGTTGCACTCGCAGCGGATGTACTCGCTTGACAACGCGATGGACCTTGACGAGCTCGATGCCTGGCTCGCACGCGTTCGGGATGCGGTAGGAGAGCGGGAGTGCCCGTTCGTGTGCGAACTCAAGATCGATGGCTCTTCGCTCGCGCTGGTGTACGCCGACGGCTCCCTGGAGCGGGCAGCCACGCGTGGCGACGGGCGCACCGGTGAGGACGTCACGGCCAACGTGCGCACCATCCGCGACGTGCCCCTGCGGCTGCTCGGGGACGCCGGGGCCATCCCGCCGGGCCGCATCGAGGTGCGCGGCGAGGTCTACATGCCCAAGGCCAGCTTCGAGCGTCTCAACGAGGCGAACGAGGAGGCCGGCTTTGCGCCCTTTGCCAACCCGCGCAACGCGGCGGCCGGTGCGGTTCGCCAGAAGGATCCGGGGGTGACCGCCTCACGCGACCTCGCTACCTTCCTCTACCAGGTGGTCGACGTGCGCCGTCTCGACCTCATACGCCAGAGCGATGCGCTCGAGTGGCTTCGTAAGGCGGGCTTCCGCGTCAATCCTGACGTTGTGACATGTGCCACTGCCAAGGAGGTCCGCGCGTACTGCGCCTCGGCGGTCGAGAAGCGCGATGCGCTTCCCTATGAAATCGACGGCGTTGTGGTCAAGGTCGACTCCTTTGCGCTGCAGGAGGAGCTCGGCTACACGAGCAAGTCCCCGCGGTGGGCGATTGCGTTCAAGTTTCCGCCCGAGGAGAAGACGACCGTGCTGCGCGAGATCCGGGTGCAGGTCGGCCGTACGGGTGCGCTCACTCCGCTGGCCGAGTTCAACCCGGTCACGGTGGCGGGCTCCACGATTGCCCGCGCGACGCTCCACAATGAGGACGAGGTCCGGCGCAAGGACGTGCGGGTCGGCGACACGATTGTCGTGCGCAAGGCAGGCGACGTGATTCCCGAGGTCGTCGGAGCGGTGATCGGCATGCGGGAGCCGGGCGCGCCCGAGTGGCGAATGCCTGCCGAGTGCCCGTCGTGCGGCGGTCCCGTCTGGCGACCCGAGGGCGAGGTCGTATCGCGCTGCACCAACGTCGCGTGCCCGGCGCAGCGTCTCGAGCGGCTCGGGCACTGGGCCGGCCGCGGCGCCATGGATATCGACGGCATGGGCACGGAGATCATCACGCGTCTGGTCGAGCGCGATCTGGTGCACGACGTTGCGGACTTCTACCTCCTGACCGAGGACACGCTCGCTGCGCTCGACATGGGACGTGTCAAGAAGGATGGCTCGCCGGTCGTGCTCGGTCCCGTCATGGCTGCCAAGCTTGTCGCCGCAATCGACGCGTCCCGCTCGCGCCCGCTCGCGCGTGTGCTCTTCGGGCTAGGGATCCGTCACGTGGGCTCGACCGTCGCCGAGCTGCTGAGCGCGGAGTTCGGCGCCCTCGATGCGCTCATGGATGCTGCCGCGCACGAGCCGCCGGCACCGGGCGAAGGAGGACTCACCATCGCTGCGGCGCTTGCAGCCGACCCCATTGCCCGCGTCGAGGGCGTAGGCCCGACCATAGCAGCGAGCATCCGCGCGTTCTTCGCGAACGCCGACAACTGCACGATGGTCGAGCGGTTGCGTGAACGCGGGGTGCGTCTGGCCGAGGAGCGCGTCGCTCCCGCGCGTCCGCAGACGCTCGAAGGGCTCACCTTCGTGCTCACCGGCGCGCTCGAGCAGTTCACCCGTGACGAGGCCGCTGCTGCGCTCAAAGAGCTTGGTGCCAAGGTGACCGGCTCGGTCAGCAAGAAGACCTCGTTCGTCGTGGCCGGGGAGGACGCTGGCAGCAAGTACGACAAGGCCGTGGCGCTCGACGTGCCGGTGCTGAGCGAGGAAGACCTGGTGCGGATCGTGGAGAGCGGCGAGCCGCCCGCCGCTGGCAGCTGATCGCCATGGGCCCGGCGCGCATGCCACTCTCGCTCGATGCCTCTCGCTGCGACCGTTGCGGCAGATGCGTGTCCGCCTGTGGCCCCAGGGCGCTGCGGATAGGCCCGAGCTACATCTACGTGGACTGGGATTCGTGCGACGGCTGTCTCGAGTGCGCCAAGGCGTGCGATCGGGGCGCAATCGCGAAGCGCGGCATGCAAGCCACACCAATCGAGTCAGCGGACAGGGGGCGGCGCTCAGGCGAGTTTCGCAGCGAGCGTAGCGAGCGAGGACTGTCTAGGCCGGAGGGCCGCCCCCTGTCCACCTGCACGGCGACCTCCGCTCCGGAGTGGACCCTGCTCGAGGCATGGGCGCTACTCGCAGTGCTCTTCGCGGCGTTCCTTGGAAAGGACGCCGTCATGACGAGCGAGGCCGTGCGAGAGCTTTCCCGGGTCGCCCAGGTCTTCGCGCGCGCGGGGGTACTCTTCGGCTTCTACGCGGTCCAGGCGGCGCTCCTCTGGGCGCTTGCGTGGCGGCGTGGCGTCAGCGTCTTTGATGCGTATCGGCTCCGTGTTGCCGATGTGCCGTGGCGTGCGCGGTTCAGCTCCGCGGGGCTTGTCGTCGGGCTGCTCGTCATCGTGCGCCTCGGGGCATGGGGCTATGGCGCGCTGGTCCAGGAGCTCGGCTGGGACCCGCCCGTGCGCGAGCTGGCCGACCTCACGGAAGTCTTCGGGCCCACCGTCTGGGGACTGTTGCTCTCGGTGGCGCTGGTGGTCATCGTGGCGCCAGTCGTCGAAGAGGTCGTGTTCCGCGGCGTGCTGCAGGGCGCGTTTGCCAGGGAGTGGGATTGGCGTATCGCGGTTGCGCTCTCCGCCGCTCTATTCGCCCTCTACCACCTGATTCCGTGGCTGTTTGTGCCGCTCTTCGCCCTCGGCGTGGCGTGCGGGTGGCTTGCCCATACGCGGCAGAGCCTTCTTCCGGCGATCTCTCTGCACGGTGTCTACAACGTGCTTCCCGTGGTCATCGCGTTTTGGATGGTGCGGTAGACGCAAGTTTCTCGAGCGTCGGCCGACCGTTGATGTTCCGGCAAGCGCGAGGACAGACCCGACCTGCATGCTGCTCGCAGAGGACCCTGGCTCCCCACGATCTCAACGCACGGAAAGGGAGACACCATGACCACGAGACGCGCAGCGCGCACGACCTACCTCGAGATGCTGGAGCTCCTGGGAGGCTCCGCAGAGGACGGACTACCGCCCGGACCCCTCGAAAGGTTCGAAGCGGCAATGGGCACGAGGCGTAATCCCCGTAACGGTGCGCCGAGCGCCTCAGCGACGAGGAGCGTGAATCGTTGCTGGAGCGCGTGCTCGCCGAGCACCTGGTGCAGCGCCCGGAGATGGCGGCAAGCTTTCGCCGCCAATCGTGGGCTCGCCTCAAGGTGAGGTTTCCGCGGATCCTCTACCGCGAAATCGGGGCAGCTGCGCAGGCAGACAGGAGCAGCATCAACACGTTCGTCGTGACTACATGCGCCACCTATATGGGCAGGCGGGGGCGTCACGCTCGCCCTCCGGCGAACCAGCGGACCCCCTTGCCGATCCGTTCGCGGCCTTCGGCCGGGACGAGACATCGGCGTAGATAGAACCCACCGACTCCTCGCATCCATCACGGTCTCCTCCTCGGGTATCATGGAGCGCATCATCGACCCACGTCTCGGAGGACTCATCCATGGCTATCTCCGAAGAGCAGGTCCGCCATGTGGCGCTCCTCGCACGACTTGCCCTCACCGACGAGGAGGTCGCGCGATTCGGCGACGACCTGAACTCGATCCTCAGCCACATCGACACGATCCAGCAGCTCGATCTCGCCGACGTACCGCCCACGGCGCACGCGCTGGACGTCGTCAACGAGACCCGTGCCGACGAGGTGAAGCCCTGCTTTACGCGTGATGAGGCGCTGGCCAATGCACCTGAGGCCGCCGAGGGCGCGTTCGTGATCCCGCGCATCGTGGGTGGAGGTGAGGAGGGATGATCGATCTCTCCCGGCTCGCAGCGATGCAGATTCGCGATGGCATCGCCGACCACCTATTCACCGCGCGCGAGGTGGCCGAGGCCGCCCTCGGGCGCATCGGGGCGCTCGACGCGCAGGTCCACGCGTTTAACCAGGTGACCGCCGAACTCGCCTACGCCGCGGCCGGGCGCATCGATGACGCCGTCGCATCAGATGTCGTGCTGCCACCGCTCGCGGGCGTGCCCGTCGGCATCAAGGACAACATGAACCTCGTCGGCACTCGCACGACGTGCAGCTCGAGGATTCTCGAGAACTACGAGAGCGCCTACAACTGCACCGCAGTGAGCCGTCTGCTCGATGCCGGCGCGATTCCCGTGGGCAAGTGCAACATGGACGAGTTCGCGTTCGGCTCCTCGACCGAGAACTCGGCGTTCGGGCCCACCCGTAACCCCTGGGATCTCGAGCGCGTCCCCGGCGGCTCGTCGGGCGGCTCGGCTGCCGCGGTGTCCGCGGGCATGGCTGCCATCACGCTCGGCTCGGATACGGGCGGCTCGATTCGCCAGCCCGGCTCGCTCACCGGTACCGTCGCGCTCAAGCCGACCTACGGTCGCGTCTCGCGCTACGGGTGCGTCGCGTTCGCCTCGAGCCTCGACCAGATCGGTCCGTTCGCCAAGACCGTCGAGGAGTGCGCGCTTGCGCTCAATGCGATCTCGGGCAAGGATCCGATGGACGCGACGAGCGTGAACCGGCCTACCGAGGACTTCACCGCAGGGCTTGTCGATGGGGTCGCCGGCTTGCGCGTCGGCATCGTCACCGACCTGCTCGAGGCCGAGGGGTGCGACGGTGTCGTACAAGCCAGCGTGCGCGCCGCCGCGGAGACGTTCGCCGCGCTTGGCGCAGAGGTCGGCGAGGTGGAGCTGCCGAGCACTGCGCATGGGCTTTCCGCCTACTACATCATCGGACCTGCCGAGGCGAGTTCGAACCTCGCGCGCTTCGACGGTATCCGCTACGGTCACCGCGTCAGCGGAGCCGACGACGTCCTCGACCTCTACATGCGCTCGAGGGCTGAAGGGTTCGGCCCGGAGACCATCCGCCGGGTCATGCTCGGCACGTACGCGCTCTCGGCCGGCTACTACGACGCCTACTACGGGCAGGCCCAGAAGGCGCGCACGCTCATCAAGCGGGACTTCGAAGCCGCGTTCGAGCGCTACGACGTGCTGCTCACCCCGACCTCTCCTACGGTCGCGTTCAAGATCGGCGAGAAGTCGAGCGACCCGCTCGCGATGTACCTCTCGGACATCTACACTATTCCCGTGAACCTCGCAGGCAACTGCGCCGTGAGCGTGCCGAGCGGTTCATGCCCGGCCAGCGGCCTGCCGATCGGCCTGCAGATCATCGGCACGCACTTCGATGAGGCCACTGTTCTTCGCGCGGCTGCGGCGTTCGAGGAGGCTGTCGGATTCGACACGACGCCACCGCTCGTGCGCGAGGTGCGATAGGCACCCGTTGCCTGCTTCGCGGGTGGTAGGTTTCGGGTCGGCTGGCGGTTCGGGCTGGATGCTACGGTCAACCGGCGTGGTCCGGAGGGGTCCCTGACGCTGTCACGAAAGTGGGTGCGGTCGCACCCACCATGAGTGCAATTGCACCCACAAACCTGACGGTTCCGCCACCCCCTCCGGCAGGGTGAGTTTCTGGGTTCAGTATGTCCGCCCCCGCCGTCTGATCGGATTCCGCTTTGCCGAGGTCGCCATACGCCAGCACCTTCGAGTATCTGATCGGTTCGCGTACCCGCGCGATGCTTGTCAAGAGACTTGTCAGCACACCTGCACGTCGTGTCTGGCTACGCGACCTCCATCGCGGCATGCGGACCGGCATGGGCGCGGTCCAACGCGAACTCGCCGCGCTCGAGAAGCTGGGACTTATCGTCGCACGTCGGGAGGCCGGCTGCTGCTTCTATCAGGTCGATGAAGCTCATCCCCTCTATGCGCCGCTGCGAGCGCTCGCCGCCGCTGCAGCCGCGCTTGATGACGTCCCTGTGGACGCTTATGCGCACGCATGCGTTCACGTCGCGCCTACAAGTGGAATACTTCCATCAGGTGGTCTAGTGACGACGCTGAGGAGGGAACCCGACGTGGCTGGGCACGACACCGAGAAGGATAAGCCGACGTCAACACCCGAGATCGACACCGGCCTGATCGAGAAGGCGTTTCTCATGGGACTTGGCGCGGCGTTCTTCGCGAAAGACAAGGCCGAGGAGCTTGCCGATGAACTGGTGAAGCGCGGGCGTCTCACGCGTGAGGACTCCGACTCGTTCACGGGGCGTCTCGTGGACCAGGCCGACAGCGCGGCTGCCTCGGCGCAGAAGACCGTCTCCGAGGAGACCGCCAAGGTGGTCGAGCGCATGGGCCTGGCCTCGAAGGCTGATCTGGCGAGGCTCGAGTCCGAACTGACCGAGATCAAGGCGCTCATCGCGTCGCTCAGGCCCGTCGAGGGCGGGTCCGGGGACTCGTGAGCCCGCTGGGCGTCGCATCACCCGACGTCCGCAAGCACCTCGCACGCCACAGGCAAATCGCTTCGGTGCTTGCCGACGAGGGGCTACACGCCGTCATCGACGCAACGGGGCTGCGTCGGGTTGCTCCGCCGCGGATTCGTCCGGCGCGTCGTGCAGCGAGGCCCGACCCGCTCACACGCGAGCAGCACGTGCGTCGCGCGCTCGAGCGTCTCGGTCCGACGTTCATCAAGGCCGGTCAGGCAATCGCGACGCGCACGGATGTCATCCCGCCCGAGCTTGCGAACGAGTTGCGCAAACTTCAAGACGAGGTACCGGCCGAGGAGTTCGAGACCGTGCGCGCCGTCATCGAGGCCGAGTTCGAGGCACCGCTCGAGGAGTTGTATGCGACGTTCGATCCCGAACCCGCTGCCGCTGCCTCACTCGGCCAGGTCCACTGGGCGACGCTGCACGACGGGACCGAGGTCGCGGTCAAGGTGCAGAGACCCGACGCACGCCGTCAGGTCGAGATCGACATCGACATCGCGCTCACCCAGGCGCATTGGGTCGCTGAGCACACCGACATCTTCGGCAACCTCGACGTCGTGGCCATCTCGGATGAGTTCGCCGAGGCTGTCCGTCAGGAGCTGGACTACTCCAAGGAGGCAAGCAACGCCGAGCGGCTCTGGCGGGCATTCCGTGACGACGATACCGTCGCCTTCCCGCGCGTGTACTGGGAACTCACCACGACCCGTGTGCTCACGCTAGAGCGTATTAACGGCGTGCGCATGAACCGGATGGACCTGCTCGACGAGGCAGGCATGGACCGGCCCGAGCTCGCGAAGCGTGGCATCAACTGCTTCCTCAAGCAGATGTTCGAGATCGGCTTCTTCCACGCAGACCCGCATCCGGGCAACTACCTCGCACTGCCTGATGGACGTGTCGGTTTCACCGACTTCGGCCGCGTGGGAAGCATCTCCGAGGAATCCCGGGAGCGCTTCGTCGACCTCGTCTGGGGTGCCGTCAACCGTGACCCGCGGATGGCCACGGACACGCTCATTGCCATGAGCGGGAACCCCGAAGTCGACGAGGTCGTCCTCCACCGCGAGGTCTCACGGCTCATCGGGAAGTACCACGGGATCGAGCTCGGTCGCATCCAGTTCGGCGAGCTCATGAGTGAGACGCTCGGCCTCATCCGGGGCCACTCCCTCGGTGTACCGAGCGACTTCGCTCTACTCATCAGCACCCTGGGGATACTCGAGGGCGTGGGAACGATGCTCGACCCCACCTTCGACTTCGTCTCGACTGCCAAGCCCTTTGCCGACAAGGTCGTTCGGGAGCGCCTGAGGCCGGAGGCGATGTTCGGCAAGGCCGCGAGCACCTGGCGCCACACCCTGCGCGTACTCGAGATGCTGCCCGACGCCACCGAGCGCGTTCTGCGCAGAATCTCGCGTGGCGAGGTGAAGGTATCGGTGCGCCCGACCGGCTACCAAGACCTCATCTCGGAACTGCACGAACTCGTGAACAGGCTCGCTTTCGCGCTCGTAGTCGCCGCGCTCGTCATCGGCTTTTCGACTCTACTGAGCGTTACCGGCGTACCGGGGTGGGTGAGGATTGCCGGCGAGGTGGGCATCGTGCTCGCCTTTGTGGTCACAGTGTGGTTCTTCATCTCGATATTCCTTGCGCACCATCGGCGCCGGAAGCGGTAGGGCCAGCGCCGTTTGCCGCCCCTCTTCGGGTAGAATCGGTTGCACCGACCGAGCAAAGGGGAGTGCCCACGTGGCGAAGGATCGTCTGGCGAGCGTGCTCGAGCGCTGGGAGGCCGTCATCGGTCTGGAGATCCACACCGAGCTCACCACGCTCAACACCAAGATGTTCTGCGGGTGTCCGGTGGCATTCGGTGGCGAGCCGAACACACGGGTCTGCCCGGTCTGCCTCGGCATGCCCGGAGCGCTGCCTGTGCCCAACCAGGCGGCCATCGAGGCGACCGTACTCGCCGGGCTTGCCACGAACTGTGAGATCGCCGAGTGGAGCCAGTTCCACCGCAAGAACTACTTCTATCCCGACATGCCGAAGAACTACCAGATCTCCCAGTACGACCTGCCGTTCTGCGTCGACGGTTTCGTCGAGATAGACATCGAGCCCGAAGGTGCTCCCCAGCGTCCCGACCGCGACGGTGCCTACACGACGCACATCGGCATCACCCGCATCCACCTGGAAGAGGACACGGGCAAGATGATCCACGTCGGCGGGAGCGAGGGCCGCATATCGGGCGCCACCCACAGTCTCGTCGATTTCAACCGTGCCGGCACCGGGCTGATCGAGCTCGTGAGCGAGCCTGACATCCGCACGCCGGAAGAGGCGCGCCGTTTCGCGCAGAAGCTCCGCCTCATCTGGCTCACACTCGGCATCTCCGACTGCAACATGGAGGAGGGCTCGATGCGCGTGGACGCGAACGTGAGCGTGCGCCCGCGCGGCGAGAGCGAGTTCGGCACCAAGGCCGAGGTCAAGAACATGAACTCCTTCAAGGCGCTGCACGACGCACTCGCCTACGAGATCGTGCGCCAGGCCGAGGAGCTGGAGAGCGGCGGGAGGGTCGTGCAGGAGACCCGCCACTGGGACGCCGGCGCCAAGCGCACGAGCAGCCTTCGCTCCAAGGAGGAGGCGCACGACTACCGTTACTTTCCCGAGCCTGACATGGTGCCCTTCGAGTTCACCGCCGAGTGGATCGAGTCGGTGCGGGCCACACTGTCCGAGCTGCCCGACGAGAAGAAGAAGCGCCTCATTGCCACCTACGGGATTCCGGTGCATGACGCCACCGTGCTGACCGGCGAGGATCTCGACATGGCCGAGTTCTTCGAGGCCGCAGTCACCATCTCCGGCCCCGAGCGGGCCAAGGCCGTCAGCAACGTCATGCTCAACGACCTCTCCATGCACCTGAATGCTGCGGGCATCGGCGTGGCCGAGTCCAAAGTCGTGCCGTCGATGGTCGCCGAGTTGGTCGCGCTCGTCGACGAGGGGACCATCTCGAGCAAGCAGGCTAAGGAGGTCTTCGCCGAGATGGCCGAGACCGGTGACGCGCCCGGCGCCATCGTCGAGCTCCGCGGCATGAAGCAGGTCTCCGACACCGGTGCTATCGAGGAAATCGTCGACCGAGTGCTTGTTGCCAACCCCGGGCAGGTCGAGCAGTATCGCGGTGGAAAGACCGGGATCATTGGTTACTTCGTGGGCCAGGTCATGCGCGAGATGGGCGGCCAGGCCAACCCCAAGGTCGTGAACGAGGTACTGGCCAGGAAGCTGGCCGAGTAGGCGCCCGATGGGGCTGCTCTCGTAATCGGTCCGGTGGGGTGGAATCCGGCCCGTGATGTGGTAAACGCCCGGTCCCGTGCCGCAGAATGCCGGTGCACCGTTTAGCGCCACTAGGCGGTCGAGGCTCACCGTTCATCGAGTCCAAGAACCCATTCGTCAGCAAGTCGCACGTTTTGCGAGAAACCTCTTGCGCACCCCGGGAGGGTCGGATAGAGTCGTGATTGTCCCGAGAGGTTGAACCGGGCGAGCCGCGGAAAGTAGCGTACCAGTAGCTGCCGGCGGAGCTTCAGAAGGTTGGCCACGCGCGAGTGGGGTCGGTCCGGTCGAAGTCTCCAATGGTGTGAAACGGGAAGCTACGGAGTAGCGGGTCTCGCAGGGGGAGATTTCTCGGGACACTTTTGTGTCCAGGGTGCGTGAAACCTGCGCCGTCCGACCTCCACGTACACTCCCTACGGCACCGTCACGATCATCGTGATCATGACGTCATCACCATCATCGCCCTGGGCTATGCTGACGCTGCTGCTCGTGGTGCCCTTGTTCAGGTACAGGTAACCTGAGGCGACCCCATCCATGTCGAGTGTGCCCTCGCTCTCGATGTTCCACCCTTCGTCGCCGGCCGCCTTCTTGTACCAGGCGAGAACATCGGCGAACGCGTCACCGGTTGTCACTGACACGGTGAACTGGCTGCCCTCGTCGCCCGAGAACACCATCGAGGATTCAATCGTAGCGGGCTCGTAGACGGGGTGGTCCTCAGGCCAGCCCTCCGGCAGTGAGGCTCCGGCTCCAAACTCGGCCTGCTCGCCTTCCGGTCCCGTGACCGTGACCCGTTCACCGTCCTCGTCGACCTTCACGCCGGTGGCTTCCTCGACGGCCCTCTCGGCTGCTCGCTGACAACCGCTAACCATGGCAACGAGCGCAAGGGTGAGAAGAAGCACGAGCGCGACTCGGGTGATGCGTTGTGCATCCATGACGGTTCTCCTCCCGTAGTCTCTACCGGTATATGCCCGCCGGGGCTCTGCCTAGCCCCGGCGTCCCACCACATCGGCCATCGCCGCCTCCAGCTCGGGGAATCGGTACGTGAACGAGGTGTCATCGAGCGCTCGCGGTTCGGCACGCTGGCTGTAGAGCATGTACGGTGCGACCTCGCCGAGCACCAGCTTGAGCGCGATACCCGGAATGGGCAACCACGAAGGTCGGCCCATCGCACGGCCGAGTGTCGCCGCAAGATCGCGCATCCGCACCGGATCGGGCGCGCAGGCGTTCACCGGCCCGGCGAGCTGCGGCGACTCTATCGCATGCCGGTAGATTGCAGCGACGTCCTCGACGTGTATCCACGTGGCCCACTGCCGGCCGCTGCCGACGGGGCCTCCCACGAAGAGCCTCATCGGCAGGGCGAGGCGGGGGATTAGACCCTCCTCGCCGAGCACGAGTCCGGTGCGGATGCACACCACCCGGGTGCCGCTGCTGCGTTCGGCCTCACGGGCCGAGGCCTCCCACTCGCACGCCAGCGTGGCGAGCCAATCCGCACCGGGTTCTGAGCTCTCGCCGAGAAGTTCGTCGCCTCGGTCTCCGTAGATGCCCACACCCGACGCGCTCACGAACACGCGCGGGCGGTCGGGGTCGATCCGCGCGGCCTCGGCCAGCGCGGACACGAGCGCCTGGTTGGTCCCGACGCGGCTCTCGCGCAGGAGGTGCTTGACCTTGGCGTTCCAGCGGGAGGCGATGGGGTGGCCTGAGAGGTTCACGACGGTGTCGGCAGCGGCGACCTCGGCCCTCCATGCGCCGTCCGGATTGCGGTGGTTGAAGAGCTCCTCGTCAAGCGTGTCCGGGTCGAACCCGAGTTCTCGAACACGCCCCGGGCACCGGGAGAGCCAGACGATGTCGTGCCTGGCGTCGATTAACTGGCGCGTGAGTTCACGGCCGATGAAGCCGGTCCCCCCGGCGATTGCGATGCGCATTCGGTCCCCTAGGTATTCGACAGGTCTGTGTCTAATGCTACTCGAAATGGCGACGGGGTTGCGATGCCGGTGACGGACGTCCGGGTCGAGGGAGAATCCGCGCGGGGTGGACTCGCTGATCGGCGTGGTCTCAGACGATGACACTGCGACGGACCTGGCCGAGCGCGTCCGCACTCGAGCTGCTTCCGTAGCCGGGCATGCTGCCGTGCGCCGGGCTCGGGTATAGACTTGCGGGTATGCCGGGTGTTCCCGGAAACACAGTCTTCGGCGGGAGATTCAATGAGACGCCACCTGAACGCGCTACTCTTGCTGTCCGTGCTACTGCTGAGCACGGCGCTCGCCGGCTGCGCGCTTCCTCGGGGGGACGAACCCGCCGCCACTGTTCCCGCGGACTCTGCAACTCCGCCTTCCGAGGTTGTGACACCAGCGGTACCGCCGCCAACCGAGTCGGAGGTCGTCTCGATTGAGCTCGGTGAGGCAGGCACGGCAGGACCGTGGACGCTGGTGGTGCGAGAGGCTGAGTACGCTCGTTCTTTCGGCGACCTCGCGGTCGAGAGCGGCACACTCCTCAAACTCGAGATCGACCTGACGAACTCCTCGAGGTCGGACCTCATGGTGACCCCGAGCGACTTCATGGTCTCGGACGGGACCGCCTATACGCTGCCGCTCATGACCGGTCCTGAACTCACGCCCGAGCGCCTCATCCCGGCGGGCGAGACGGAGGACCTCAAGGCGGTGTTCAGCATCCCCGAAGAGCGTGCCGAATCCCCGCTCGGGCTCATATTCCAGCCAGCCGAGGGCGATCCGGTCAGCATCGCGGTCACACTCCGGTAGTCGCGTGCGACGCAGTGGCGGAGAGGAGCCCTGTGCAAGCCACGCCAGAGTCTCGAACGTCTGGAGGAAGGGTGTGCAGAGCGGCAGAGTGACCCCGACACGGGGCGCACGCGCTCGGGGTAGAATGACAGGGGCGTACTGCTGAGGAGGAGCCGATGCGCAACCCGCTCGCCGGATTCGCGGATCCCGTTCGCCGACCGCGTCACATCATGTGGGCGGGAGTCGCGCTGATTGTGCTCATCACGGTCACCGTCGGTTCGCTCGCGAGCACCTCAACGCGCTGGTTCTGCAACGACGTGTGCCATGTGGTGCACTACGACAATGCAAAGCAGTACTTCGCGTCGAGCCACGCGAACATCTCGTGCCTGGCGTGCCACATCCCGGCGAACCTGGATGGCATCCGTTTCACAGCCGAGAAGGCCGAGAAACTCCCCGACGTCTGGCACGTACTCACGAACTCGTTCCACATGCCGCTCAACGAGGCGTCCTACATCGCGCTCTCGATGCCCGAGGGTCAGTGCACGCAATGCCACAACCTCGACAACCGCACCATCACGCCCTCGGCGGGCGTCCTGATCGACCATACAGTGCACGCAGACGCCGAGATCGTCTGCTCGATCTGCCACAACCGCGTCGCTCATCCCGAAGTATTCGACCTCGTGCTTCCCGGTAACGAGAAGCACGAGGACTTCATGACGATGACCGCCTGCTTCCGCTGCCACACGCTCGCCGGCCCCTCGCCGAGCGAGTTCACCGCGCCGGGCGCGTGCAGCGCGTGTCACACGCCCGGGTTCGAGCTCGTGCCGCCGAGTCACGGCGCCGAGGACTTCTACACTGAGTACGGTGACTCGTCCGGGCATGCGCGCATGGCAGCTGCCGAGACGAGCAAGACTACAGCTGCCGAGGAGTTCTGGGCCGAGGTCGAGTCGAAGCTGCGCGAGAAGCGCCCGATGTTCCTCTCACGCCTCCTGCGCATTCCGCATGGGGAGCTGGCGGACCTGCCGCCCGCAGGGGTCGTGAACGAGTGCTCGACGTGCCACGTGACCACGACCTTCTGCGAGGGGTGTCACGGGCTCGAGATGCCGCACCCGGCCGGGTTCACCGAGCAGCACGCCGCCCTCGGCGATGCCGACGCGGAGATGTGCGCGCGGTGCCACAACAAGACAGGGGACGCCGCTCTCAACGCGACCGCATGCGACCAGTGCCACCACTCGGCGGGCGACCCGAGCAGACCCTGGGTCGCGGAGCACGATGAAGCTGCACGCGCCACCGACATCTTGACCGACTGCTATCAGTGCCACCAGGAGTTGTTCTGCTCCGTGTGTCACGTGCGCGGCACGAAGGCGAGCCGCTACTAGGGGTGGGGAGCGTCTCCGTCCGGCCACCCCGATCAAGCCGTCCCAGTCGCTAAGGGTTGACGATCGCGTTGCCGAGACTTAGTATGTACGAAGGCAATTGAGACGCATTGGCAAAGCAGTTATCGCTATCCTACCCCGCAACACATGGAGGTCCACCAATGTCCCGTTCCCGTTTGTCCATCGTGCTGCTCCTCGGCATCTTCCTGCTTGCTTCCGCAGCGCTTGCAGGGTGCACCGGAAGAGATAGCACCCCCGCCGAGGCCCCCGAGGTCTCTACACCCGAGTCTCTCGTCGTCTACTCCTCGCGCAACGAAAAGTTCGTCGACCCGCTACTCGAGAAGTTCACTGCTGACACCGGCATCGAGGTCTCCGTGCTTCACGCCGGTGACGCAGTCGTCAACAAACTCAAGGAGGAGGCTGGCAACGTCCAGGCTGACATCGTCATCGCCAACGACATCGGCGCGCTCGAATACCTGCGCCTGGAAGGCCTGCTCGCCTCACCTGGCGAGGTCGAAGGCATCGAGAGCATCAACGCCGGTTACCGTGCTTCCGACGATTCGTGGATAGCGCTCTCAGCCCGCACTCGCGTGCTCATGTACAACAAGGATCTCGTCTCCGAGGAGGAGATCCCGAGCCGCATCGAGGATCTCACTGACCCTGCTTACGGGGGCATGTTCGCCATCACGCGCGGCGGTAACTCGGGCATGATCGGTCACGTCTCAGCGCTGCGCTACGAGTGGGGCGATGAGCGGACCGAGGAGTGGATCGCCGCCCTTAAAGAGAACGCCGGCGCGATAATGGAAGGCCATGGCGACATTCGCCGTGCGGTAGGAGCGGGTGAGTTCGCCTTCGGCCTCGTTAACAACTACTACTACCACCAGCAGCTTGCCGAGCCGACCGGCAACAACGTCGGCGTGGTCTACCCCGACCAGGGTCCCGGTGAGATGGGAGCTGTCGTCAACGGTGCCGGGGTCGGCATGGTCGCCGGTGGCCCGAATCCTGAGGCGGCGCGGGTCTTCCTCGAGTGGGTGTTGTTGCCCGAGAACCAGCGTGAGTTCAGTTGGGCATCGCTCGAGGTGCCGATCAACCCCGAGATTGAAGCGGTGCCCGAGGCCCGTCCGATCAGCGACTACGTCGTGCACGCTATGCCCCTGCGCGAACTGGGTACCGTATGGGAGGACACCCGCACGCTCATCGAGCGCGCCGGACTCGACCTTGAGCTCAAGTAGGCAGGACGTGTGAAAGCTACGCTGGCACGCATCCGGGCGCGAGCCTGGAACGGACAGCCGCCCGACGGGCGGCTGTCCGTTGTGGCAGCGCTCATTGCCATTGTGATGGCGATGCCGGTCGCCTACGTTGTGTGGCGCTCGGCGTTCGCCGGTGTGGACCGCTGGGCCCGCCTGCTCGACACCCGCGTGCCCGGATTGTTGTGGAGCACCGTCTCGCTCGCTGTCGGCGTGACGGCCATCGCGGTGGCTCTCGGTGTGGCACTCGCATGGCTGGTGCACCGGACCGATCTGCCGGGCCAGCGCATCTGGCGCTGGACACTCGCTCTGCCGCTCGCCATCCCTCCATACGTCGGCGCGATCGCCTACATCGTCGTCCTCGGGCCGAGAGGCTGGGTGCGCGACTGGCTCGGCGCACCGCCACCGGTGAGCATCTATTCGTTCGCGGGCGCACTCTTCGTGCTCGCGGTCTTCACCTACCCCTACGTCTTCCTTGTCACCGGAGCTGCGCTCTCACGCATGGGCAGGGCGCATGAGGAGGCGGCGCGCTCGCTCGGCCTCGGCCCCCTCGGCGTGCTGCGGCGCATCACGCTCCCGATGCTGCGTTCGGCGATCGGGGCCGGCGCGGTGCTCGTGATCCTCTACGTGCTCTCCGATTTCGGCGCCGTGGCGACGCTGCGCTACACGACCTTCACGTCGGCCATCTACTACCAGATGGGCGGGTTCGACACGCTCTCGGCAACGGTGCTCTCAGTCGTCCTGATCGCGCTCACTCTGCTCGTTCTCGGTGCCGAGACGTTCGGGCGACGCCGCGCCCGCTTTCACCCCTCCGGTGCACCTCGCCCCGCCGACCTCGTCGAGCTTGGCGGTTGGCGCTGGACCGCGCTGGGATTCGTCGTCGCGGTCCTCACGATCTCGGTTCTCCTGCCCGTGGGCGTGCTCGTCTATTGGTCGGTCATCGGCGTGGCCGAAGGCGCGCTCGACGCCCGCTTCTGGGGTTACGCGCTCAACACCGCCCAGGTGGCCGGGGGCGCCGCGCTCGTGAGCATGGTCGCCGCGCTGCCCGTAGTCTACCTGCGCTCACGTCACGCCTCGCTGGCGAGTGCCGCACTCGAGCGGCTCGCGTACGCGGGATACGCGCTACCCGGCGTGATCGTGGCGCTCGGGCTCATCTTCTTCGGCATCCGCTACCTGCCCTGGCTCTACAACACGGCAGGCATGATCTCGCTCGCGTACGTGGTGCGCTTCCTGCCCCAGGCGATGCAGTCGACCGGCTCGAGTCTCGCGCTGGTCTCGCCGAGGATTGACGAGGCTGCACGGGTGTCCGGGCTTTCGCCGCTCGCGGTAATCGCGCGAGTCATCACGCCGCTCGTCCGACCGGGACTGCTCGCGGGCGGCGCGCTCGTCTTCGTGAGCTCTATCAAGGAGCTGCCGGCCACGCTCCTGCTGCGCCCGGCTGGCTTCGACACGCTCGCCGTGCGGGTCTGGGTTGAGGCCAGCGAGTCCGTCTATTACCTCGCCGCGCCCGCCGCACTCGTTATCGTGGCGTTCTCGGTACTCCCGCTCAAATGGTTGCTCGACCGGTACTAGGAGGAGTTCGATGGCCGAGATAGTGCTCGACACGGTGACCAAGACCTACCCCGGGATCACCTCGCCCGCGGTCGACGCGCTCTCTCTCGAGATCAAGGCGGGCAGTGTGGTGACGCTTCTCGGCCCGTCCGGGTGCGGCAAGACAACCACGCTGCGGCTCATCGCGGGCTTCGAGCGCCCGGATGCCGGCAGCATCTCGATCGGGGAGGCCACCGTGGCTGGCCCGACCGCATGGGTGCCGCCGGAGCGCCGCGGGGTAGGGATGGTCTTCCAGGAGCACGCACTCTTTCCGCACCTCGATGTGGCATCAAACGTGGGCTTCAACCTGCCGAGGGCCGAGCGCGCCGAACGTGTGGCCGAGACGCTCGAGCTCGTGGACCTGGCCGGCTACGACCGCCGCATGCCGCATGAGCTCTCGGGCGGCCAACAGCAGCGCGTCGCACTCGCGCGCGCACTCGCCGCACGACCGCTCGTGGTGCTCCTCGACGAGCCATTCGCGAGTCTCGATGCCGACCTGCGCGTGCACATGCGCGCCGAGGTACGCCGCATCCTAGCCGAAGCCGGCACCACGGCGGTGTTCGTCTCGCACGATCAGTCCGACGCGCTCGCGATCTCGGACACGATCGTCGTGATGCGCGACGGCCGCATCGAGCAGGTTGGCTCACCACGCGAGATATACCAGTTCCCGCACACCCGGTTCGTGGCCGAGTTCGTGGGGCGCACGAACCTGCTTGCCGGCCGCATCGGCGAGGATGGTGATTCGGTCGTCACCGATATCGGTGTGGCACCTTGCCGTCACACGCACGACCTGCCGCCCGGCACGCCGGTGACGGTCTCGGTGCGCGCCGACTCGCTCGAGCTCGATGCCGAGGGGCCTCTTCGGGGCGTGGTGAGGGAGGCCACCTACACCGGACGTTCAATCGACGCGATGGTCGAGATACAGCTTGCCGATGGCGGCACCGCCGACGTGCTGGTGCACGCCCATCCCGAGCAGGTCATCACATGTGGCGACGAGGTGCGCTTCCGCGTTCTTCCGGAGTTCGTCGCGGTCATCGGCGAAGGAGGCCCGGGGTAGGGGACGGGTCAGTCTCCAGTAGGTGGGGCGTGCGACACTCCCGGCTCGGTCCCCCTACGGCAGCGGCGAGACCGGCTCCTCGGCAGGGGTGATCGTCGCTATCTCTCCTTCCGGGACCGGGCGCTCGCCGAGCTCGCGATCGATGGCCCGCGCCTCCCCGAGTGAGAGCAGCGCGATGAGCGACGCGAGCAGCGCGCCGACGATCATCGTGCCCTGCACACCGATGAGGCTTGCCACAAACGGCGCGACTGCAAGCGGCAGCAACTCTCCGAGACGCCGGTGAGTCTCCGCAGTGCCGACGACCCGGCCCACCGCCTCCAGCGGCGAGTCGCGGTGGATGAGCGTGCGCAACAGCGGCTCGAGCAGGCCGATGACCGAGCCCCAGACGAGCGCGCCCACGTAGACTACGCGCAGGTCGGCTGTGCCGACATAGAGGATGGAACCCAGTCCGCTCAAGGTGACGGCGACTGCGAGTCCCCGTGCCGAGATGACGCTGGCCCGCAGCCGGGGGAGCATCGAGGCGCCGACGAGCATGCCGAGGCCGAAGACCATGTTGACCCAGCCGAGCGTCTCGATGTTCGCCATGACCACGTCGCGGAAGAAGAGCGGTTCGAGCACTCCGAACGCCCCGAAGCTCAGCCACACGACGGTGCCAGCGAGCACGTAGTAGCGCAGCGCGCGGATGCGATAGGCGGTGCGCATGCCGGCGACCAGTTCGGCGACCGCGTGACCGCGCTGCCCGTCACGGGGCGCAGGTGCGCGGACCAGGTGGGCGCGCCAGACGATGATGGCGGCCGCGAGCGACGTGACCGCGTCGAGGATGAAGATCCAGTCGATGTTGGCGTACCGTACTACCAGCGCACCGATTGCCGGCCCGATTACGAAGGACAGCGAGCCCGCTCCGTCGAGCAGCGAGTTGACGTGCTTGAGCTCCTCAGGCCGCTGGGTGAGGTACGGGGCGAACGACGCTCCGGCGGTCATGACGGGTGCTCCGACGAAACCCCAGATCGCGGCGACACCGATGAGTGCCGGCATCGAGTCCACCCAGATGAATGCGAGCGCTGCGGGTACGAATATGACCTCGGCGACGGCGAGCACGACCCGCGGCCCGTATCTGTCGATGAGCACGCCCGCGGCGGCGCTGCCGAGGAGGAGGGCTACCGCGAGCGCGAACATGAGCACGGCGAGATCGCCAGCGGTCGCATCAAGGTCGAAGGCCGCCTTGCCCCATACGCCGACGAAGAACGCCGCCTCACTGCCGACACGCGACAGGAACCGGGCGGCGACTACTCTGAACAGGTCGATCCGTCTCATCAACGTTACTCCCGAATGGGTGTCACCACGGCATGATATGCGTTCTCGGTGCGTCACGATACAGATACCGGGGTACTCATTCGGGGCTGGCCGGACTCACAAGGCGCACACCAATGACGCCTACGTCTTCGGCGGGCCGTTCAGCATCATCGAGAGCGTGCGCACGGCGATCGCCAACGCGCTGAAGTAGCGATGCGGAGCGGGAGCGACGTTCGCCCCGCAGACGTTCTCAGACCTCGTGGTCCCTGCTCAGCAGCTCCTCGAAGGACTCCCTGCGTCGCGTGCGCTCTTCGCGAACGTAAAGGTCGGTCGCCATGTCTGCCGCGCGTAATGCGCAGTCGTCGCACTCACGGGTTTGGGAGACCTTCAGCCCCCGACTTCCTGCCGAAACGTCCCGGACAGCGTGTGCGTCGTCCATCGTCCCCCCCGTGAGACTGCGGGTCCGTAATCGCTTATACCCGAGCATGCTGGTTCCTGTCACCCGTGTATAGCACCTGTCGGTGAGTGGTCTATCCCGCTCTCGATGGGGTATCGTCAGAGGTGTGACCATCCCGTCAGGCGGGCGGTGTGGGCGCGGACGATGGGAGTGCTGTGAGCGTACACGCGTGGAGCCGCTCACCCGGGCTATTCACCGACCTCTACCAGCTCACGATGGCGCAGGGCTACGTGAAAGCTGGCGTGAGCGATACCGAGGCATGTTTTCATCTCTCGTTTCGCGACAACCCCTTCGGCGGCGGCTACTCGCTCGCGTGCGGGCTCGAGCAGGCGCTCGACTACCTCGAAGCCCTCTCCTTCTCGGCCGAAGACGTGGCCTACCTTGCGACACTCACCGGCAACGATGGTGCCCCGCTCTTCGCCGGGGATTTCCTCGAGTATCTTGAGTTGTTTCGCTTCGAGGGTAATGTGGACGCCATTCCCGAGGGGACGGCCGTCTTTCCGCACGAGCCGCTGCTGCGGGTGAGCGCGCCGATCGTCGCGTGCCAGATCGCCGAAACCGCTCTGCTCAACATCATCAATTTCCAGACGCTTGTGGCCACCAAGGCGACCCGCGTGTGCGAGGCCGCCGGGGGCGATCCGGTCATCGAGTTCGGTCTCCGGCGGGCTCAGGGTCCCGACGGGGGGCTCTCGGCAGCACGTGCGGCGTTCGTCGGAGGCTGCCGCGGCACCTCCAACGTGCTCGCGGGAAGCGTCTACGGCATCCCCGTGAGCGGCACGCATGCCCACAGCTGGGTCATGCTCTTCCCGAGCGAGGCCGAGGCGTTTCGCGCCTACGCCGAGGCACTGCCGAACAACGCGACCTTCCTCGTCGACACTTACGACACGCTCGCCGGCGTGCGCCGCGCCGCCGAGGAGGGCCGCCGCCTGCGAGAGCGGGGTTACGAGATGATCGGCGTGCGTATCGACTCAGGCGATCTCGCGTGGCTCTCCCGCGAGGCCCGCGCGATCCTCGACGAGGCCGGGTTCCCCGAAGCGCGCATCGTCGCTTCCAACGAACTCGACGAGCACCTCATCGCGAGCCTGAAGGACCAGGATGCGGCCATCGACTTCTGGGGCGTGGGGACCAGGCTCGTTACCGCGCACGACCAGCCCGCGCTCGGCGGAGTCTACAAGCTCTCGGCGATCCGTCGGCCGGGAGGGGAGTGGGAGCCGCGCATCAAGATCTCAGAGCAGACCGCCAAGGTCACGATGCCCGGCGTGCTGGGCGTCAGGCGCTACTTCGACGCTGCCGGGCGGCCCGCTAGCGACATGATCTATGACGTGACCTGCCCACTGGGCGACGAGCCGATGATGATCGACCCTGTCGACTCCACACGTCGCAGGCGCTTCTCGGCCGGGCAGCGCTTCGAGGACCTGCTCGTTCCGGTGATGTGCGGTGGCGAGCGCGTCTACGAGTCTCCGCCGCTTCCCGCGATAGCGGAGCGTGCCCGGGAGCAGATCGCGCTCCTCGGCCCCTCGGTCAGGCGTTTCCTCAACCCGCACTTCTATCCGGTCGGGCTGGAGCGCGGCGTCCACGCGCGGCGCATGCGCCTGATCGTGCTCGCGCGGGCGCGCGAGGGCAGCGGTGGCGCCACGGGGTAGAAACCCCTTCACAGGAGGTGACGCGCATGGACGCGCTCGTGCTCGTCGACATTCAGAACGACTTCATGCCCTTCGGTGCTCTGCCGGTGGCTGATGGCGACGTAGTGGTACCGGTCGCCAACGCTCTCGCACCGCGGTTCGAGCTGGTGGTGGCCACACAAGACTGGCATCCGGTCGATCACGGCAGCTTCGCGGTCAACCATCCCGGGACTGAGCCGGGGCAGATCATCGAACTCGGCGGTGTGCCCCAGGTGCTCTGGCCGCCACACTGCGTACAACAGACGCCGGGAGCAAGCTTCCACTCGGCGCTCGACATCGGCCCCGTGCACCATGTGGTGCGCAAAGGGACCGACCCGGAGATCGACAGCTACTCGGGGTTCTTCGACAACGACCATCGCAAGGCTACCGGGCTCGAGGCCTTTCTGCGGGAGCGGGGGATCGAGCGGGTGACGCTGCTCGGTCTGACCACGGAGTACTGCGTGAAGTACACGGCGCTTGACGGAGCGGCTCTGGGGTTCGAGGTCACCGTCGTCGCTGACGGATGTCGCGCGGTCGATCTCGCACTGGGTGACGGGGAGCGTGCGCTCGCAGAGATGGCGGCCGCGGGGTGTCGGGTGGTATCGAGCGGAGACCTCGGCTAGAAGAGGCCGTCGAGCCTCTCGATCGTCTCGCGAGCGTACTCGAGGTGCCAGTCGTCGACCGACAGGTAGAGCGTCGGGTTGAAGACCACACCCATCGACTTGATGACATCGACCACGCCGGCGAACAGGTACTCGCTCTCGATGAGGTGTTCGATGAGCTCGGGCTCGACGAAGTCCTCGGTGCGGGGAATCGGCGTCCAGAAGTGCTTCTCACAGTCATACTTGACGATGAGGTCGAGCACGAGGTTGCCCGCCGTGGTAACGACGATCGAGTAGCCATCGGTAGTTGCGCAGGTGAGCGACGCGAGGTCTTTGACCATACCGCCGACCCGCATGAAGGTCTGCTCGTCGACGGCCATGCGGAACGGGGTGGAGGGGATGGACTTGAGGGCCTCACGGAGGTTGATCGTCGCGACGAGCGCCTTGTCGGGAACGGTCTTGGAGAGCAGGTCCAGCGCGATGTTGGCTTCGACCACGGAGGTAGCGGTGAGCAGCACTTGGAAGAGGTAGCGTGTGTCCTCATCGTAGTGCGGGCGTATCCGACAGAGCCCCTTGGCTGCCGTGAGCATCCGGCTCCCCGTTCGCGAGTCGACAGACGAGTGATGTTCTGTCTATCGGCAGGACGTGCCCGCGACATGAGGGCGAACCTGGGGTTTCTTGGATGTTCTCGGGCTACGCATCCGAGCGGCCGCGTACGTGCTTCTCGATGAACCCGCCAACGACATCTGTAAGTGTCGGAGAACCTGCATCTGCCGAGCCGTAGGTCACTCTCACGACCCGCTGATCGATGTGCAGGAGGCGCGAGAGATCGATCGGCGTGCCGACGACGACCACATCGCAGGGAGTCGCCGCGATGGTGGCCTCGAGATCGGCGAGCTGGCCTGCCGAGTAGCCCATCGCGGGCAGCACCTCGGTCAGGTGCGGGAAGGCGGCGAAGACACCAGCGAGCGAGCCGGCGGCGTAGGGCCGGGGGTCGACGAGTTCTGCCGCACCAGCCCGGCGAGCTGCGATCGCACCGGCGCCGAACGACATCCCGCCGTGGGTGACGGTCGGACCATCCTCGATGACGAGCACCCGCCTGCCCGCAAGCACGTCCGGGTCATCCGCGATGATCTCTGAAGCGGTGAGCACGACCGTCGCGTCGGGGTTGTGGATGGCAGTGGTAGCCTTGAGTGTCTCGACGGCGGCGGACTCGGCGGTGTCGACCTTATTGATGACGAGCACGTCGGCGCGCAAGAAGTTGACCTCGCCCGGGTGGTAGAGGCGCTCGTGGCCGGCGCGGTGCGGGTCGAGCACCACCAGCTCGAGATCCGGGCGGATGAAGGGCATATCATTGTTGCCGCCGTCCCAGATGATGACGTCGGCTTCCACCTCGGCGGCTCGGAGGATCTCCTGGTAGTCCACACCGGCAAAGACCGTTGCGCCCAAGGCGATGAGGTGCTCGTACTCCTCACGCTCCTCGATGGTCACCTTGAGGCGGTCGAGGTCTTCGAGAGAGGCGTAGCGCTCGACCTTCATGCGGGAGAGGTCGCGGTAGGGCATCGGGTGGCGGATGTCGACCGCCTTGAGGCCCGCCTCATCGAGGAGTTGCCAGATTCGTCGCGAGATGCCGCTCTTGCCCGCGCCGGTACGCACGGCACAGACCGAGATGACGGGCTTGCGCGAGGGGATCATCGTGCGGTCCGGGCCGAAGAGTGCGAAGTCGGCGCCGGTTGCGAGCACGCGTGAGGCCTGGTGCATGACGAACTCGTGGCTGACGTCGCTATAGGCGAAGACGACGAGGTCAGCGTCGTGCTTGGCGATGGCGGCCTCGAGTGCGTCCTCGGGGATGATCGCGATGCCGTCCGGGTAGAGATCGCCGGCGAGGTCGGCCGGGAAGTGGCGGTCGTCGATGCCGGGGATCTGTGTGGCGGTGAACGCGACCACCTCGATGCCCGGATCGTTGCGGTAGCAGGTGGCGAAGACGTGGAAGTCGCGTCCCGCTGCTCCCATGATGATGACCTTCGTGCGCTCCATGCGGCCTCCCGTGATGCGTGCGGGCAGCGCCCGCGTAGCGTGCGATTATCGGTGCATAGAAACAGTCTCTGTTTGTATAGTCCCCATCGCAAGTCCGGGAATCACGCGGCAGGCGGTTGAGTGTGCGACCTCATCCGTGAGGTCACCAGCCCGTACATTCCTAAACCCCGGCTCCCCGTGGACCGCCCACCTGAGCCGCCATGGGGTTCGGGTACAATCCAACCCGGGCGGACACCGGTGGCACCAGCCGAGGAGAGGACGAGCGTGGCAGTACGGATCGTGACCGACTCGACGTCCTACCTACCCGGGCACCGTGGGAGTCGTCTACCGGACCAATGAGGAGCTCGTCTGATGAAAAGGCCCGTTTCATGAAGGTCGTGGCGGTCAACGGTTCACCTCGCAAGGACGGCAACACCGCCATGATGGTCGAGGCGGCGTTTGAGCCGATGCGTGCGGCCGGCATCGAGTGCGAACTGATCTCGCTTGCAGGCGAGACGGTCGGCGGATGTACCGCGTGCATGCGCTGCCGCAAGGAGGCCGACCGCCGCTGTCACGGGCGGGACGACTTCGGCAACGGGGTCATCGAGGCACTCGACGCGGCCGACGGCATCCTACTCGCTTCGCCGGTCTACTTCGCCGACATCACATCCGAGCTCAAGGCGATCATCGACCGTGCGGGCTACGTCGCGCGCGGCAACTCCGGCATGTTCGTGCGCACACCCGGTTCGGCCATCGTCGTGCATCGCCGGGCCGGCGCGATTCACGCGCTCGACTCCATCAACCACTTCTTCCTCATCAACCAGATGATCGTGGTCGGTTCCTCCTACTGGAACCTCGGCGTGGGCGGGCCGAAGGGCACCGTCGCCGAGGACGAGGAGGGGCTGCGCACGATGCGCACGCTCGGCGAGAACATGGCGTGGCTCCTCGGCAAGATCGGGAACGAGCGATGATCGCATCGGGCACCTCGACGATCGGCTTTGTCGGCACCGGCGTGATGGGCGGGCCGATGGCGGGCCACGCGCTCGATTCGGCTGCCGAGCTCGGCATCGATCTGCCGGGTGCGGAGCTCGCTTCGCACCTCTACAAGTCGCTCATGGTCACCGGTCACGGTGATGAGGGTACGCAGGCGCTCTACTGGCTCTACCAGGACTGACCGGGACCGGCAACGGAGGGAGCACCGTGGAGATAGTACTCGCCATCATCGGCGCCATCATCGGCCTCGGACTCGGCGTGTGGGCCGGACTGAAGTGGGGCGTGGCGCTCATGCCGCGCGAGCCGTGGCGGTACTGGGTCGCCAATGGCATCATGGCCCTGGGGGGCATCGCCATCGCCGCGGTCGGGCAGTACCTGGGCCAGCTCTGGGTCTCGGTGATCGGCCTCGGCTTCATGGGTGGCGGCATCACCGGTCTGAAGTACGGGTACGGTCACAGCACCGGCATATGGGCGATCCACGACCGCCTCGTCGGCACCGATGAGGAGCTGCGCGACGACTGAGCCCGCCTGGCCCGGCGCAAACGGGCATGGCGGGTGACGATTCTCATGTTGCCCCCCTCTGATGGCCTGTTCGTAGGCCATCGGGTCCATTACGTCGCACGCCGGAGTCGCGCGTGCGACTATTCTGGACGGCGCGGCTGGTAGGAGTCGCTATCGGCCAACGGGGTGATACGGGTATGAATCGTTGCACTGTGTCATCATCGAAGGGAACGATCACACGCGCGGCCGGGACACGTGGCCACGATGCCTGGGGAGGACACGGCTATGCCAGACGAAGCACACGCCCTAGCGGTGTTCATAGACTTCGAGAACCTTGCGGTCGGCGCCGAGAAGGCTGCGGGCGGAAGGGCCCGCTCCCGCTCGGCAGGCAAGCCAGCACTCTTCGACATGAAGATCGTGCTCGAGCGGCTCGTTGAGAAGGGCAAGATCGTCGCCAAGCGGGCCTACGCCGACTGGGCGCGCTTCCCCGAGTACGTCACGCCGCTCCATGAGCTCGGCATCGAGCTCATGGAGATTCCCGAGCGCGGCATGACCGGCAAGAACTCGGCAGACATCCGGCTCGTGGTCGACGCGATGGAGCTTTCCTACGCCAAAGAACACATCGACACCTTCGTGATCGTGTCGGGTGATAGCGACTTCACGCCGCTGGTGGGCAAGCTCAAGGAGAACGGCAAGACCGTCATCGGTCTGGGGATGAAGGAGTCCACGAGCGACCTGCTCGCCGCGAACTGCGACGAGTTCATCTACTACGAGGGCCTCACCACCACCGGCACCGCGACGCCATCCATCGGCGAGAAGGTGCCCAAGGCCAAGCGTCCCGCGTTCAAGCTGCTCTTCGAGACGATCGAGGCGCTGCAGCGCGAGAACGTCGACGTCATCCACGCCTCGATGGTGAAAGACACGATGAAGCGCAAGCAGCCGTCGTTCGCCGAGTCTTCCTACGGCTACCGCTCCTTCACTCAGCTGCTCGAGGACGCGCAGAAGCGCGGTTTTGTCACGCTGCGCAAGGATCAGCGCTCCGGCACCTACGTGGTCGAAGGGTTCGTCGGATAGGTCATGACCGATGGGCACACCCTGTTCGCACCGGTCCCGCTCGGCCTGGAGGCGGTACTTGCCGAGGAGATCGGTGCGCTCGGTGCGCTGCACGTGCGTCCTGGTAGAGCCGGCGTAGCGTTCGAGGGCTCGCTCGAGACCGCCTACCGTGCCTGCCTCTGGTCGCGGGTCGCCTCACGGGTACTGCTTCGCGTGGCCGACGTGCCCGCGCCCGATCCCGAGACACTCTACCGCGGTATCCTTGAGCTGCCCTGGGAGGAGCACGTGCCGGCCGAGGGGACGCTCGCGGTCGACGTGGTCGCTTCCCGCTCGCCGATCTCGCACACAGGCTACGCGACGCTCAAGGTCAAGGATGCGATCGTCGACCGGCTCCGCGAGCGGTTCGGTGTGCGCCCGAGCATCGACACGATCGCGCCAGATGTGCGTGTGAACGTCGCTCTGCGCGGCACGAAGGCGGCGGTAAGCATCGATCTTGCGGGCGAGGGGCTGCACCGTCGCGGATACCGGGCGCCCGGCGTGCAGGCGGCAGCCCCGCTCAAGGAGAACCTCGCCGCAGGCGTGTTACTGCTGGCGGGGTGGCCCGAGATCGCAGCCGCAGGGGGGGCGTTCTACGATCCGCTCTGCGGCTCGGGCACCCTCGTGCTCGAAGCCGCGCTTGTCGCATGCGACATCGCGCCCGGCTCATTGAGCGAGCGTTGGGGATTCGCCGGATGGCTCGGGCATGACGCCGCGCTCTGGGGCTCGCTGCTGGCCGACGCGGCGGAGCGCCGCGAGGCCGGGCTGGACTCCACGCAGCCGTTGCTCGGCACGGACACCGACCGGCGTGCCATCGGGCTGGCCCGCGCGTCGGCCAGTCGAGCGGGACTCTCAGGCCGAGTGCGGTTCGACGTGCGCGATGTGCGCGACGCCTCTCCACCTGCGGGCGCGCTGACCGGACTCGTGGCGACCAACCCTCCCTACGGGGAGCGGCTCTCGGCCACAGAGGACCTGCGCGCCCTCTACGCCGCCATCGGCACCAGGGTGCGCGAGACGTTTGCGGGCTGGCGCGTCTGCATGGTGACCGGCGCCGCCGACCTGGTGGCGGTCACCGGCCTCACACCGATCGCCGAGCACGCGACCTACAACGGGCGCATCCCGGTCACGGTCGTTGTGGCCGAGGCGGCCGGCGCCACGGCCGGCGCCGAGCAGCCCGACTCCGGAGCCACGATGCTCGGCAACCGGCTGCGCAAGAACGCGCGCCACCTCCGCAAGTGGGCCCGCAGGACCGGGGTGAGCTGCTACCGCGTGTACGACGCCGACCTGCCCGAGTACGCCGTGGCGGTCGACCTCTACGAGGGGGCCGGCCCCGACGCGGGCAAGCATGCGGCGCACGTGGCCGAGTACGCCCCGCCCGCTACCATCGAGCCCGAGGTCGCGAGCCGACGGCTGCACGAGGCGGTCGCGACCGTCGCAGACGTCCTCGGCATCGCGCCGGCGGACGTCTTTCTGAAGGTCCGGCGCCGCCAGAAGGGCACCTCGCAGTACACGCGGCAGGACGGCGTGCGGCGGACGATGATCGTCGCCGAGGACGGCTTGCTCTTCGAGGTGAACCTCTCCGAGTACCTCGACACGGGGCTCTTCCTCGACCACCGCATCACCCGCGGGATGGTGCGCGAGTTCGCCGGGGGCAAACGCTTCCTGAACCTCTACGCGTACACCGGCGCCGCGACCGTGCATGCGGCCGCAGGAGGTGCTGCGTCCACGACTACCGTCGACCTCTCGGCTACCTACCTCGACTGGGCCGAGCGCAACATGCTGCTCAACGGGTTGACCGGCGGGAAGCACACCCGCGAGCGCGCCGACGTGCTCGAGTGGCTTGCGGCGGCAGCCGGTAGGACCCACCCGTTCGGCCTCGTGTTCTGCGACCCGCCGACCTTCTCGAACTCCAAGCGCATGGAGGGCACGTTCGATGTACAACGCGATCACGTGCAACTGATCGACCTCATCCTGCCGCTCTTGGCCGCCGAGGGGGTACTCATCTTCTCGAACAACTTCCGCAAGTTCCGGATGCAGGCCGGGGCGCTCGAAGGCGTGTGCGTGGAGGACATAACACGCCAGACGATTCCGCCGGACTTCGAGCGCACCCCGAAGATCCACAACACGTGGCGTATCACCAAGAGCCGCGGGAGAGGTGGCGCATGAGGGGCGGGTACGAGCAGATAGGGGGCGGCCATGCGGACGGCCTACCCGAGTATCGGGTGCGCCGCAGCACCCGCTCCCGGCGCGTGCGCCTCACCGTGACCGCCCGCGACGGGCTTGTGGTGACGCTGCCCGCCGGTGTCGCCGAGGCCCACGCGCACCGTGCCGTCGCCGACCGGTCGGGCTGGGCGATCCGCGCGCTTGCCGAGGTCGCCGAGCGCCGCGAGGCGTTCCTCGCCGGTCCGGAGGGCTTGCTTCCCGGAGCGGTCGACCTGCGTGCCGTGTCGCGCGTGCTCCCGGTCGTGTACGCGGTCGGCGGCCGCCCGCACGGCAGTCCGGCGGTCGCCCGCGAGCGAGACGGCGTCCTTACGGTCACCGGCTCCGGCGACGCGGACGCCCGCCTCGCCGCGCTCAGGCGCTGGCGCGACCGTACCGCGCGCTCCGTGCTGCCGACGCTCGCCGGGGACCTCGCGGCAGAAACGGGCATCGCCCCTGCCCTCATCACCGTCCGCGGCCAGCGCACGCGGTGGGGGAGCGCCTCGGCGCGCGGCACCGTCTCGCTCAACCGCAACCTGGTGTTTCTGCCGCCGCACCTCGTGCGCTACGTGCTCGCGCACGAGCTGGCGCACCTGCGCGTCCTCGATCACTCGCCGCGATTCTGGGCGTTGCTCGAGTCGATGGTCCCGTTCGCGAAAAAGACCCGCGCCGAGTTGCGCGGGACCCATCATCTGGTGCCGGTGTGGGCCGATGAGTAAGCGCCGCCAGAGCGCCCCGCTGCCCGCGTTTGTATCCCGCCTCCCGGCCCCGCTACGCTTCGCCGTGGAAATCGTGGCCCGCACGGCCGACGATTTCCTCGAGGACGGAGCGCCACGCCTTGCGGCCGCGCTCGCATACTACCTGCTCATCGCACTCGCCCCGCTCCTTATCGTGGCGGTCGCGGTGGCTGGCGCGTTCTTCGCGCGGCAAGAGGTGCGGGACTCGATACTCGGCATGGCGTACAACCTGTTCGGGGACGCCGGTGCAGTTGTTGTCAACCAGATACTCATCGGCATCATGCGCTCGAACACTTCCTCGGCCACGGCCGCAACCCTGCTCGGTGTGGCGGTGGCGCTCTTCGGTGCATCGGCGGCCTTCGGTCAGCTTCAGGCGGCGATCAACATCGTGTGGGGTATCCGTCCGCGTCCCGAGGACTTCCGCCACATGCTCCGGCGGCGCGGGCTTGCCTTCCTCATGGTGCTCATCATCGGCGTGCTGCTTGTCGGCGCGCTCATCTTCGGGACGGGGCTGGCGCGAGTGCTCGGTGCCCTGCTCCCTTCGATATCCGGGATCGGCTGGCTGACCGAGAAGGCTATCTCGTTCGTGGGCGCGGCCGTGCTCTTCGCGATCATCTTCACCGTGCTGCCGGACCGCCGGGTCGACTGGCGCGACACGATTGTCGGCGCTGCGGTGACCTCCCTGCTCTTCAACGCCGGTTCGGTCGCGCTCGGCGCCTACCTGGGACGCAGCAGCATCGGGTCGCTCTACGGTGCAGCGGGATCGATCGCGGTGGTGCTCGTGTGGCTCTACTACACCACGCAGGTCCTTCTGTTCGGCGCCGAGTTCACGCACGTCTGGGCGGCACGAAGGCGGGCGGCCCGCATCGAGCGTGCGGAACGCGAGGAGGCAGCCGGGCGGCCTCAGTCCGAGGAGAGCAGCGCCGAGGAGTGACGCACCTTGCGGATCGCGGCCTGTGTGGCCTCGAGCAGCGGTTCGGGCTCAACCGAAGGCGGAGGAGGACTCTCTCCGGTGAGAGTGAGCGGTGCCGGTTCCCCGCCAAGGGCGCCCGAGCGCTCGCGCCACTCGGCGGGGAGTTCCTCCGGCAGCTCGACGCCGGCGAGGCGGGCTGCGAGTAGCGTCCAGGCGCGCGGCACCACCGAGTAGGTTCCATAGCCGCCGCCTCCCGTGCACGCGAGCCGCCCGCCGCAGTGCTCGTGCGCGAGTCTCACGATCCGTCCGTAGAGGTCGCGCATGTCGGCGAGCGTGAGGCCGAGGTGGGTGAGCGGGTCGGCGTGGTGCGCGTCGGCGCCGCACTGCGCGACCAGCACGTCGGGCGCGAAGGCCGCGAGCGCGGGAGCTACCACCTCGTCGAATGCGAGCGCGTAGCACGCGCCATCGGCGAAGGGCGGCAGCGGGACGTTGAGCGCGAAGCCCGTGCCGGCTCCGGCACCGGTCTCGGCCTCGCGTCCCGTGCCGGGGTAGAGGTAGCGGCCCGACTCGTGCAACGAGATCGTGAGTACCTCGGGGGTGTCGTAGAAGACCTCCTGCACGCCGTTGCCGTGGTGAGCGTCGATGTCGAGATAGGCCACACGCAGGCCCGGCCTCTCACGCAGCGCGAGCATGATGGCGATGGCGGGGTCGTTGTAGACGCAGAATCCGGCCGCGCGGTCGTGGTGCGCGTGGTGAAGGCCACCGGCTACCGAGAAGGCCCGCGTGGCGCCTTTGCCCTCCAGCGCGAGCTGCAGTGCTGTGGCTGTTCCCGCGGCGATGAGTGCGGCAGCATCGTGCAGGCCAGGAGCCGCTGGCGTGTCGCCCGGGCCGATACCGCGCCGGGTGCGCCAGGAGAAGCGCTCCGGGTCGGCCGAGGCTTCGCGGACGGTCTCGATGTAGGCGCGATCATGGACGAGCGCGAGGTCGTCATCGGAGACCGGCTCGCCGGGCGCAACCACCTCGACCGGCCCGCCCTCAGCGGCGAGCAGCCCGTACGCGCGCATGAGGTCGACGGTGAGCATGAAGCGTTCGGGTTTGAGCGGGTGTCCGGCCCCCAGGTCGTAGCCGGCCATCGCGTCGCTGTAGACGAGCGTGCAGCCCATGCGTCCTCCTCGGCATCCCTGTGGTTGTTCGTACCCGTGCCGCGCGGGTATAGATACCAGCGGTCGTGCTCCGTGTGGCGCGAGAGCCTGGCCTGTCGTAGAATACGCGTCTACGCCAGAACCCCGGCCGCGGCACTGTAGTGCCTGCGGATATCCGCATGTGGTCATGCGGGCGCTCGATCTGCTGCACTGACGGATGAGGAGGTGCCCGCCCGTGAACGATGCCATCAAGGCGTACAAGATTCCGTTCGAGAGCGATCTCGGGACGATTGAGGTGAAGTTCGACGACACGACGTTGCGCGATGGCGAGCAGACCGCCGGCGTGGTCTTCGCTAACCGCGAAAAGGTGCGCATCGCCAAACTGCTCGACGAGATCGGCGTGCACCAGATCGAGGCCGGCATCGCGGCGATGGGGGGTGACGAGCGCGACACGATCGCCGAGATCGCAAGCCTCGGCCTGAATGCGTCGGTCCTCGGCTGGAACCGCGCGAACCTCGACGATATCAAGACCTCGATCGATTGTGGCGTGGACGCGGTCGCTATCTCGCTTGCGACCTCGGACATCCACATCGAAACCAAGCTCAAGAAGGACCGTGAGTGGGTGCTGAAGTCCATCCGCGAGGCGGTGGCTTTCGCCAAGAGCCACGGTGTCTACGTCTCGGTGAACGCCGAGGATGCGTCGCGCACAGACGTGGGCTTCCTCAAGAAATACGCGTGTGCTGCGCAGGCCGAGGGAGCCGACCGTCTGCGTTTCTGCGACACCATCGGCATCATGGAGCCGTTCCGCACGTTCCAGGTCGTGCGCGAGCTCAGACAAAGCTGCGGCCTGGAGATCGAGATGCACACGCACAACGACTTCGGTATGGCGGTCGCCAACGCGATTGCCGGCATCCACGGCGGCGCGACCTGGGTGAACGTGACGGTGGCCGGCCTTGGCGAGCGAGCGGGCAACGCTGCGCTCGAGGAGATTGTCATGGCGCTGAAGTACACCGAGGGCATGGAGGTCGACATCGACACCACGCGCTTCCGCGAGATCGGCGAGTACGTTATGGGCGCGGCAGGACGTCGCATCCCGGCGTGGAAGTCGGTCATCGGCACGAACGTGTTCGCTCACGAGAGCGGTATCCATGCTGACGGCGTCATCAAGAACCCCAAGACTTACGAGATCTTCAGCCCCGACGAGGTCGGCCTCGAGCGCCAGATCGTCATCGGCAAGCACTCCGGGTCGCGCTCGATCGAGATGAAGTTCGCCGAGTACGGCATCGAGCTCACCAAGGCGCAGGCCTCCGAGATGCTGCCGATGGTGCGCAACATGGCCGTCGAGCTGAAGCGCTCGCTCTTCGACAAGGAGCTGCTCTACATCTACAACGACTGGGTCGAGCAGCAGCAGGCTGCGGCCGAGGGGAATGCCGCCGGCTAGCGTCTCCGGCACCGTCACGTACGCACGACCGGGAGGGTGATCACGATTTCTGGAAAGACCATCGCCGAGAAGATCTTCTCGGCCCACTCGGGCACCGATGCCCGTGCCGCCGACATCGTCATCGCGGATGTCGACTTCGTCATGGGGCAGGACGGCACCTCGCCGCTTGCCATACGTGCGCTCGCGAACATGGGTGTAGAGCAGGTCTTCGACCCTGAGAAGGTCGCGCTCGTCATCGACCACTCCTCGCCGAGCCCGATCGAGGGCGTGAGCGCGCTGCACACGATGATGCGCGAGTTCGGCGCGAGGACCGGCGTGCGCGTCTACGACATCGGTGAGGGCGTGTGCCACCAGGTGGTACCGGAGCACGGGCACGTCGTGCCCGGCGACCTCATGGTCGGCTGTGACTCGCATACCTGTACGTACGGGGCGGTCAACGTCTTCTCCACCGGCGTGGGGTCGACCGACGGCGCCGCGGCGATGGCCTCAGGCAAGCTGTGGTTCAGGGTGCCCGACACCATGAAGGTCACCTATACGGGCGAGATACAACCGGGCGTGTTCAGCAAGGATCTCGTCCTCTATCTCGCCGGTAAGATCGGCGTGGATGGCGCGACGTACGAGGCCATCGAGTTCCACGGCCCGGTGATCGACGCGCTTTCGGTCGATGCCCGCATGACGATCAGCAACATGGCCATCGAGGTCGGCGCCAAGGCCGGGCTCATGAAGGCCGATGAGAAGACGCTCGCCTGGTACGCGGGACGCAGCCCGCGCACTCCGGCGCCGGTCGACCCGGACGCCGACGCCGTGTACGCGAGCGAGATCGAGATCGACGCGAGCGCGGTGGGTCCGCAGATCGCCAAGCCGCACGCGGTCGACAACGTCTCGCCCATCGAGGACGTCGAGGGCACGCCGATCGCCCAGGGTTTCGTCGGCACGTGCACGAACGGTCGCCTCGAGGACCTCGCCATTGCGGCTGAGATCCTCGGCGGGCGCCGCGTGCACCCCGACGTGCGTTTCATCGTCGCACCGGCCTCCAAGCAGATCTACCTCGACGCGATGGTCGCCGGCTACATCCAGACGCTCGTCGAGGCGGGCGCGGCTGTGGTCACGCCGGGCTGCGGCCCGTGCGTGGGCACCCACAACGGCGTGCCGAGCGACGGCGAGAACGTCATCTCCACGGCCAACCGCAACTTCAAGGGCCGCATGGGTAACAGCAATGCGTTCATCTACCTCGGCAGCCCGGCCACCGTGGCCGCGTCGGTGATCGAGGGCAAGATCACCGATCCGCGGAAGTACTTCGGGTAGGGGTGGACAGGCATCGAGCAAGCAGCCGGCCCCTTCGGCGGCCGTGGAGCCAAGGGAGAGACACATGGAACTCAGGGCGAAGGCCTTCAAGTACGGCGACGACATCAACACCGACTACATCATCAGCGGCAAGTACAAGTTCAAGTCCGCTGACATGGAGGCCATGGCGGTCCACGCCATGGAGGACCTCGACCCGGACTACTACCAGAAGGTGAAGCCCGAGGGCGGCTTTCTGGTGGCGGGCAGGAACTTCGGCATGGGCTCAAGCCGGGAGCAGGCACCGCTCGTACTCATTCACAGCAACACCCGCGCAGTGCTCGCGAAGGGCTTCGCGCGCATCTTCTACCGCAACGCCATCAACACTGGTCTGCCGGTGGTGGAGTGTGACACCGACCTGATCGACGACGGTGACGAGCTCCTGGTCGATCTGCACTCGGGCGTTGTGCGCAACATCACCAAGGGAACCGAGATCCCGTTCGCGCCGCTGCCGGCGGTCATGGAACAGTTGCTTGCTGACGGCGGTCTGGTGGAACACTTCAAGAAGCATGGCGGGTTCGACCTGTAGGGGGTAGGGGCCGATGGCGGCCAAGGCAAAGGTATCTGCGCTGACCGAGCTTCTGGCGCGCGACAAGGAGGACGTCGCGGCTCATGCGGCGCGGAACAAGAAGGTTCTCGCGTCGCTGCTGCATGCGCTCTCCGGCGACAACCGCTCACAGCGTGTGGCCGCTGCGCGCGCGCTTCATGCGCTCGCGATCAAGAACCCGGCGGTGCTCAAGGCATATGGAGCCGAACTCGCGGACGCTCTCGAGCGGCCCGAGGCGCAGACGCGCTGGGAGATTCTCGGCACGCTGGAGAAGGTTGTGGCTGCCGATGCGCGCGTTGCAGACAAGGCCATCGGCCCGGCGACCACGGCGTTGCACGACGCCGAGTCCGGCGTGGTGCGCTTGGCCGCGTTCAGGCTGTTGGCCGCATACGGGGCGACGACCGTACGGCGCTCCGAGCGCGTGTGGCCTCTCATCGACGAGGCGATTCGCGTCTACCACGGCGACGCGGAGTTCCCTGCGATGCTCATCGGCGTGATCAGGCTGGTCAGCGGGGAAGCATCTGACGAGGTGAAGCTCGCTGCTGCCGAGCGCATGCTGTTCGACGCCGAGCACACCAAGGGGCTGACCGGTCAGCGAGCACGTCGCATCGTGGCGTGCGCTCCCAAGAAGGGTCGCCGCAAGAAGAAGGCGTAGGGGGAGGGCCGGCGCCGTCTAGCCGCTACTCCTCGGCCAGCGGCTCACTGTCCGAGCGCAACGCGTCGGCCAGCGCCTTCTTGGTGACCGTGCCCTCACACACCCCGATCACGAGGTCGTAGGCGTCGTCGTCATCCAGAGTGAGTGCCCAGCCGTTGAGATCGAGGAAGACTACAGCCGCGTGAAACCCGGCGCGCTTGTTCCCGTCGATGAACGGATGGTTCATGACGATGTGGAACACATATGCGGCGGCCATCTGGAATATGTCTTCATGCAGATACTGGTCCCCGAAGCCCGCACGTGGCATCTCGACCGCCGAGTCAAGCATTCCCATGTCGCGTACGCCAGCGCTTCCGCCGTAACGCCGCAACTGAACAGCGTGAATCGTGAGGGCTTGTTCGATGTCCAGGAAATTGATCCCCACAATCACTCCGCCAGCCGCCGGAAGAGACCGTCGTATCGCTCCAAAGTACGTTCAACGGCCTGCTCAAACCGCTCTTGGCGCTCATCGCTGCGACGAACTGGCGTGATTATCAGCTGATCACCGTTGATGGCGACCTGGACCTCGTCGTCATCGGCCAGGTTCATGACTTCAAGCAGAGCCTTGTCGATGACGAGGGCCCGGCTGTTTCCGTGGCGGACGAGTCGCTTCTTCATCGCGGTTGCACCTCGCATACGCATCACCTCCACCACGAATGGTGGAGCATTGGGCTTACCATGAGTATACCATTGTCTTACCAAGCCAGAGGCATGTCCCGTACCCGGCCCCTTTCCCGATGCAGCAGCGCGCCTGCTCGCGTACAATCGCATCCAGCGTCCTGACCACGAACACCTGGAGGTTTCGTCCCGTATGGCCGAGCACACTGTGACCCTCATCCCCGGAGACGGCATCGGCCCCGAACTCACGACCGCGATGACGCGGGTCGTCGAGGCGACCGGTGTCGACATCGAGTGGGAGATCGCCGAGGCAGGTGCCGACGTCATGGAGAAGTACGGCACGCCGCTGCCCGAGCACGTGCTCGAGTCGGCCCGCCGCAACAAGGTCGCCATCAAGGGCCCGATCACCACGCCCGTCGGCACCGGTTTTCGCAGCGTGAACGTGGCGCTGCGAAAAGAGCTCGACCTCTACGCCTGCCTGCGCCCGGCATTCTCGATTCCCGGCTCGGGTGCGCGCTATGACGACATCGACCTCGTGATCGTCCGCGAGAACACCGAGGACCTCTACGTCGGCATCGAGTTCGCCGAGGGGAGCGAAGGCGCGCGCAAGCTCATCGAGTTCGCTGCCGCCGAGGGCGCGGGCACCATCCGTCCTGATTCGGGTATCTCGCTCAAGCCGATCTCGATCACCGGCACGCGGCGCATCGTGAAGTACGCGTTCGACTACGCTATTGCCAACGGCCGCACAAAGGTCACCGCGGTGCACAAGGCCAACATCCTCAAGCACTCCGACGGCCTGTTCCTGAAGGTCGCGCGCGGGGTGGCCGAGGAGTATGCGGGCAGCGGCATCGAGTTCGAGGACTACATCGTCGACGCTACCTGCATGCAGCTCGTGCTGCACCCGAAGTGGTGGGACGTGCTCGTACTGCCGAATCTTTACGGCGACATCGTCTCGGACCTCGCGGCGGGTCTCATCGGCGGGCTCGGCATTGCGCCGGGTGCCAACATCGGCACCGAATGCGCCGTCTTCGAGCCGGTCCACGGTAGCGCGCCCAAGTACGCCGGCAAGGACGTCGCCAACCCGACCGCTGAGATCCTTTCGGCGGTGCTCATGCTCAAGCATCTCGACGAGTCCGAGGCGGCCGACCGCGTGCTCAAGGCGGTGCGGACCGTTATCGGCAAGGGCGAGAAGGTCACCTACGACATCAAGCGTTCGAATACCGGCAGCACCGATGGCTCGGTCGGCACGCAGGCCTACGCCGATGCGCTGATCGCCGAGCTCTAGCGGCACGACCCCGTCAGGGGGCGACGTGGACGAGAAGCCCATCGACATCCCCGGCACGCGCTGGGAGTGGCTCTTGGCCGATAAGCGCAGGCTTGTGGCGCTTGTCGCCGGGGTGCTCGTCGTGTTGGGCGCGATTGCGATGGTTGCCGTGCCCGCGCTACTCGGCCCGGACGCCGATGACGATGAGCTGGTTGTCGTGGAGCCCATACCCCCGACCGGTGGCACGGACGCTACCGGCACGGTCGGTCCCGGGGATGAGACAACCCCTGCGCCCGACGGGACGGCGGGTGGCACCGGGCCGGGCGGCGGCATGGGTACCGGCAGTAACGGTTCTGAGGGCGGAGAGTCGTCTACGGTAGCGCTCGGACGCGCACCGTTTGTGGCGTACCGCTTCGCTGGCGGGATCTGGGTCTCACGCGAGGACGGTACCGAACCGGTCAAAGTGGCCGATTCGGAGCAGGGCACGTTCGCGCTCTCGCCCGATGGGAGTGCGGTAGCGCTGGTCGAACAGGGCGAACTCACGATCCTCCCCGTGGATCTCCGCCAGCGCACGGTGGTCGGGGATGCCCAGCCTCACGCGCTCGCGTGGGAGACGGACTCTTCGGCGCTGCTCTACCTGCGCGCTATCGAAGGCGGTCACGGGGTGACCGAAGTGTGGCGGGCATCGCGGCGCATCGGCGTAGGCCCCGTGAAGGTTGTCCAGGCAGGGGCTCCCGCCGTCGCGTCGGACGGTACGATTGCGGCTCTGCCGATTCCCGGGGTGGTGATGGACCCGACCGCAGGCAGCCTTTGGGTGCTGCCGTCAGGGCGCTCGGCGACGCAGGTGGCCACGCGCGGTCAGCCTGCTGCGTGTGCCGTCGAAGGCGGTGTCATCGCCTACGCCGTGATCGGCATGCGCTACACCGATGTGACCGGCACCGAGAAGCAGATCGATCCCGAGATCTGGGTCATGCGTGTGGATGGGAGCACGCCGCGACGCATCGTCGGCAAGCCCCAGACGCAGCGCCCGTTCGGCTACGCCAACCTCATGCTCTCTCCCGACGGCCAGCGACTGCTCTACGCCGAGGTGGGCGACGACGGCTACTCGCGCGCGTCGATCGTGCCGGTCGCGGGCGGCACGCCGGTCTCGCTCACAGTGCGTCGCGACACCTACCCGCTGGGATGGAGCGCTGACGGTGCGAGCGTGTTCTTCATCGAGGGCAACGCGTTCCAGGGCGAGCCGACTGCACTCATGACCGCCCGCGCTGGCGGTCTGGGCAGGCGTATGGTGATCGAGGGTGCGGGGCTGTAAGAGGCGCCGGGCTGGCGGCTGCGAGGCTGCAGGCGCGGGACCGCCTGGGGGGTGAGGGGGTCTGCGGCTGCGTCACGAAAGTGGGTGCGATCGCACCCATGGTGGGTGCAACCGCACCCACTAACCCGACAGAGCGCGCAACCCCTACAGGTCCTCGAGGAAGCGCGCCACCCGTACGATCTGGATTCCCCGGAACTCGCGAAGTTCGAGCAGGTGGCGGTCGCCGCTCACCGCACCATCTCGCGGAAGAGATCTATAACGGACAGGCGAATCAGGCAACGCGGTTCTTGTACGGTTCCACCTTGTACGGTTCCATCCTGTCAACACCCGTAACCGGCGTGCTATACTGCGCACTTACTGCAATCTGAATACGGTGAGTGGCTACGACGGGGAGAAGTAGGGGCCAATCCTTGCTCCCAGAGAGCCGGGCACAGATGAGAGCCCGGCGCAGGACGTCTCGAAAGTGTCCCCTGAGCCACCCGGAAGAACAGCCCGGACCCTCTCGCGCGGACGACCTCCGACGGGATCCGGGGCCAGTAGGCCGGGTCGGTGGCATCCGTTACCTGCCGCACGAGTGGGCGCGGACGCGCCGGCTGCACCGCCTCAGCGGCGGGAATGCCGTCGTCAACGCGCCAAGCGGGGTGGTACCGCGGGAGGCAGACTCTCGTCCCGGCGACGGGAGGAGTATGTCCTGACCGCGGTTTTGTGCGTTTCGGGGCCAACCCGGCGCGCGGGGCACCATCCGTGCCCGTCCACAGCTCGTGCGGCCGCCCGGACGCCTCCTGCCCGCCGTAAGGGAAGGTGGACGATGGAGCTGAGAAGCACGCTCATGAAGGGGGGGGTGACCAAGGCCCCCCACCGCAGCCTGCTCAAGGCCGACGGGCTCACCGACGAGGAGATCGCGCGGCCGCTGGTCGCCATCGTCAACTCGGTCAACGACATCATCCCCGGCCACCTTATGCTCGACAAGGTTGCCGACGCGGTCCGGGCTGGCATCTACATGGCCGGTGGGACTCCGCTCGAGTTCGCCACCATCGGCGTGTGCGACGGCATCGCCATGAACCACGCCGGCATGCGCTACTCGCTCGCGAGTCGCGAGGTCATCGCCGACAGTGTCGAGCTCGCCATCGAGGCGCACGCCTTCGACGCCATGGTGATGATCCCGAACTGCGACAAGATCATCCCGGGCATGCTCATGGCGGCCGCCCGCCTCGACATCCCCACCGTCGTGGTCTCGGGCGGCCCGATGCTCTCGGGCACGCACCGCGGCAAGCACGTGGATCTCGACACGGTCTTCACCGCGGTGGGCAAGGTCAAGTGCGGCGAGATGTCCGAGGACGAGCTGCTCGAACTCGAGAACGCCGCGTGCCCCACGTGCGGATCGTGTGCCGGGCTCTTCACCGCCAATTCGATGAACTGCCTCACCGAGGCCATCGGCATGGGGCTTCCCGGCAACGGCACCATCCCGGCCGTCTATTCGGAGCGTCTGAGGCTCGCGAAGCGCGCCGGCATGAAGGTCATGCAGCTGCTCGAGCAGGGTGTCACCGCCCGCCAGATCATCACGCCCGATGCCATTCGCAACGCGATGACGCTCGACATGGCGTTCGGCGGCTCGAGCAACACAGTGCTGCACCTCACTGCCATCGCGCACGAGGCCGGCTACCCGATCACCCTCGAGGACTGGGCCGAAGTCTCGGCTCGCACCCCCAACATCTGCCACATCTCGCCGGCGAGCGACTACCACCTCGAGGACCTCTACGCGGCCGGCGGCATCGGTGCCATCTTAGTCGAACTCGACAAGGCCGGGCTCGTCGCGCGCGACGTCATGACCGTTTCGGGGATGACGATGGGCGAGATCGTCGACGGCTCGGCGAACTACGACACCGAGGTCGTGCGTCCGGTCGGCAACGCCTACTACCCCGAGGGCGGCCTGCGCGTGCTCAAGGGCAACCTTGCGCCGAAGGGCTGCGTCGTCAAGCAGTCCGCGGTCCAGCCCGAGATGCGCGTCCACACCGGCCCGGCCCGCGTCTTCGACTCCGAGGAGGCGGCCGTGACCGCGATCTTCGGCGGCGAGATCCGCGAGGGCGATGTCGTCGTCATCCGCTACGAGGGCCCGAAGGGCGGTCCGGGTATGCGCGAGATGCTCACGCCCACGTCTGCCATCTCCGGCATTGGACTCTCCACCAGCGTTGCGCTCATCACCGACGGCCGCTTCTCCGGCGCTACCAAGGGCCCGGCTATCGGCCACGTCTCTCCGGAGGCGGCGGCCGGCGGACCGATCGCATTCGTGGAGGAGGGCGACGAGATCACCATCGACATCGACACGGGCACGATCATGCTCGCGGTGACCGAGGAGCGCCTCGCCGACCGGCGGCGCCACTGGACGGCTCCGGAGCCTCGAATCACCACGGGCTACCTCGCCCGCTACGCACGTTTCGTCTCCAGCGCCGACGAAGGGGCGGTGGTTTCATGAGCGAACGTATCACCGGCGCCGAAGCCCTCGTGCGAGGGCTTGTGGCCGAGGGCGTCGACATCATGTTCGGATACCCGGGCGGTGTGGTGCTCCCCATCTATGACGCCATCTACGACGCCGAGGACATCCGGCACATCCTGGTGCGCCACGAGCAGGGCGCGGTCCACGCGGCCGACGGCTACGCGCGGGTGACCGGCAGGCCAGGCGTCGCGCTCGTCACGAGCGGTCCGGGCGCCACCAACACCGTCACGGGTATCGCCAACGCCTACATGGACTCGATCCCGCTCGTCGTGTTCACCGGCCAGGTCGCGACGAGCGTCATCGGCACGGACGCCTTCCAGGAGTCCGACATCACCGGCATCACGCTCCCCATCACCAAGCACAACTACCTCGTGAAGGATGCCAAGGACCTGCCCGAGGTCATCAAGGAGGCGTTCCACATCGCCACCACGGGTCGCCCCGGGCCGGTGCTCATCGACGTGCCGGTGGACGTGAGCAAGGGCGAGGTCGACTTCGTCTGGCCCGCTTCGGTGAACCTGCCCGGCTACAAGCCCACCTATCGTGGACACGCCAAGCAGATCAAGCAGGCTGCGAACCTCATCGCCAAAGCGCGCAAGCCGCTGCTTTACGTGGGCGGCGGGGTCATCGCGAGCGGGGCTTCCAAGGAGATCAAGGAGCTTGCCGAACTCATGCAGCTGCCCGTGACCTGCACGCTCATGGGCAAGGGAGCGTTCCCGGAGGACCATCACCTCTCCATCGGCACGCCGGGCATGCACGGCGCCAAGTACACCAACTACTCGATTACCGAGACCGACCTGCTCATCGGCATCGGCGTGCGCTTCGACGACCGGGTGACCGGCAAACTCGCGGCCTTTGCGAGCAAGGCCAAGGTCATCCACATCGACATCGACCCGGCCGAGATCGGCAAGAACCGGCCCGTCGACGTCCCGATCGTCGGCGACGCCAAGCACATCGTCGCGGGGCTCGTGGCCGAGCTGCGCAAGACGGGCGCCGAGCCGCGCACCGATGCGTGGATGCGCGCCATCGACGACTGGCGCAGCCGCTTCCCGCTGCACTACCACAAGGAATCCGAGACGATCATGCCGCAGCGGGTGGTCGAGCGCATCGATGAGCTCACCGCCGACCGCGAGACCATCATCTGCACCGAGGTCGGCCAGAACCAGATGTGGGCGATGCAGTTCCACAAGGCGCTCAAGCCGCGCAACTGGGTCTCCTCGGGAGGGCTCGGCACGATGGGTTTCGGCTTCCCGGCGTCGATCGGCGCGCAGGCGGGCCGTCCCGACGCGCTCGTTATCGACATCGCCGGCGACGGCTCGTTCCAGATGGTGAGCCAGGAGCTCACCACCGCCAAGATCCACAACCTGCCGGTCAAGGTCGTCATCCTCAACAACGGCTTCCTCGGCATGGTGCGCCAGTGGCAGGAACTCTTCTACGGCAAGCGGTACAGCGAGTCGATCCTGCCGCAGGACTGCCCGGACTTCGTGAAGCTGGCCGAGGCCTACGGCTGCTTTGGCGTGCGGGCCGAGAAGCCCGAGGATGTCGATCAGGCGCTCCAGGCGGCGTTCGCCTTCGACGGCCCGGCCATCGTGGACTGCCGGGTCGAGGCAGAGGAGTGCGTCTACCCGATGGTGGCCCCGGGCGGCTCGATCGACGAGATGCTCGGGGGTATCCCCGGGTGTCCGGTCTCAGAGATGCTCGACGACGAACTGCTCGAGGAGGTGTGGGAGTAGATGCAGCACACACTCTCAGTGCTCGTGGAGAACAAGCCGGGTGTCCTCACCCGCGTGACCTCGCTCTTCGCACGGCGCGGGTTCAACATCGACTCGCTTGCGGTGGGTGTGACCGAGGACCTGACGCTCTCGCGCATCACGATGGTGGTGAGTGCGGCCGAGACGCCGCTCGAGCAGATCACCAAGCAGCTGCACAAGCTCGTGAACGTCATCAAGATCCAGGACCTCGACCCGGCCGAGATGGTCTACCGCGAGCTGGTGCTCATCAAGGTCAACGCACCGCCCGATCGCCGGCACGAGGTCATCGAGGTCACGAACGTGTTCCGCGCCAAGATCATCGATGTGGGCAAGAACAGCCTGACGATCGAGGCGACGGGCACGGTGGAGAAGCTCGCGGCGATGGAGGACCTGCTGCGGGCGTACGGCATCAAGGAACTGGCACGCACGGGACGCATCGCTCTGGCGCGCGGGTCGCGCGAGCGCGAGAGAAGAGACCACTACTAGAGGTCCGGCCCGCCAGGGGTGGTGCCGACGACACGAGAGGACGGGACAGAAGATGGCGAATGTGTACTACGAGAAGGACTGCGACCTGTCGCTCATCAGCGGGCGCAAGATCGCGGTTATCGGGTACGGCTCCCAGGGCCACGCCCACGCGCTCAACCTGCACGATTCGGGCTGCGACGTGCGGGTCGGCCTGCGTGCTGGTTCGTCAAGCTGGGAGAAGGTCAAGGCCGACGGCCTGACGGTCATGACCCCTCGCGAGGCCGCCCAGGACGCCGACATCGTGATGATGCTCGTCCCTGACGAACTCGCGGCGCAGATCTACTACGCCGAGATCCACGAGTCCATGGGTGCCGGCAAGGTGCTCGCTTTCGCGCACGGCTTCAACATCCACTACGGCCAGATCGAGCCGCCGGCCGGCGTCGACGTCATCATGATCGCGCCCAAGGGCCCCGGCCACATGGTGCGCCGCGTGTTCCTCGAGGGCTCGGGCGTGCCCTGCCTGATCGCCGTGCACCAGGACGCGAACGGCAAGGCGCGCGACACCGCGCTCGCGTGGGCGGCCGGCATCGGTGGCGCGCGTGCTGCGGTCATCGAGACGACCTTTCCCGAGGAGACCGAGACCGATCTCTTCGGCGAGCAGGCCGTGCTCTGCGGCGGTGCGACCCACCTCGTGCAGATGGGCTTCGAGACGCTCGTGGAGGCCGGCTACCAGCCCGAGATCGCGTACTTCGAGTGCCTGCACGAGCTCAAGCTCATCGTCGACCTCATGTACGAGGGTGGCATGGCCAAGATGCGCGACTCGATCTCCAATACCGCCGAGTACGGCGACTACGTCACCGGCCCGCGCATCATCACCGACGAGACGCGCGAGACCATGCGCGAGGTCCTCTGGGAGATCCAGAACGGCGAGTTCGCGCGCAACTGGATTCTCGAGAACAAGGCAGGCGGCTCGCACTTCAAGGCGATGCGCCGCCTGCACGCCGAGCACCTCATCGAGGAGGTCGGCGGAGAGTTGCGCGGGATGTTCAGCTGGATCGCCGAGAAGAACGCCGAGTAGGAGGGGCGCCCCACAATGCAGAAGAAGTACCTGATGACGCCTGGTCCCACGCCGGTACCTGCCGAGGTGCTCCTCGCGCAGGCCCGGCCGATGATCCACCACCGGACGCCGGACTTCTCGGCGATTCTCATGGAGGCCATCGAGGGACTCAAGTACGTCTTCGAGACTTCAGAATCAGACGTTCTCATCATGTCGTGCTCGGGCACGGGCGTGATGGAGTCCGCCTTCGCGAACTGTTTCTGTGCCGGGGATACTGTCGTGGTGGCGCGCAACGGTAAGTTCGGCGACCGGATGGTGCAGCTCGGCAAGGCCTACGGGCTGAACGTCGTCGACCTCTCCTACGAGTGGACTGAGACGGTCGACCCGGCCGACATCGCCACCGCGCTCGAGGAGAACCCGGGCGTGCGCGGCGTGGTGGTCGTGCAGTCCGAGACCTCGAGCGGCGTGCTCAACGACGTCAAGACGATCGGCGCGATCGTCGCCGAGCACCCCGAGTGCGTCTTCATCGTCGACTCGATCACCGGCATCGGCGCCGTGGAGTGCAAGACCGACGAGTGGGGTCTGGACGTGGTCATGACCGGCTCGCAGAAGGGACTCATGCTCCCGCCGGGGCTGGCCGCACTCACCGTCTCGCCCAAGGCCTGGCGCGCCTACGAGCGCTCCACCCTGCCGAAGTTCTACTTCGACTGGGCGCGCTACCAGAAGAACCTCGAGAAGGAGACCACGCCGTTCACCCCGCCGGTCTCGCTCATCATCGGGCTCGTTGAGGCGCTCCGGATGATTCGCGAGGAGGGCATCGAGAACACCATCGCCCGTCACGCGCGTCTGGCCGAGGCCACCCGCCGGGGCTGCGAGGCCCTCGGCCTCAAGCTCTTCGCCCCTCCGGAGGGCCGCGGGAGCGCCGTGACGCCCGTGTGGGTACCCGAGGGCGTGGACGGCAAGGCCATCGTCAAGATCATGAAGGATGCCTACGGCGTGACCATCGCCGGTGGCCAGGATGCCTACGCGGGCCGCATCTTCCGCGTGGGGCACCTCGGCTACTTCGGCGACTTCGACATCATCACCACACTCGCGGCGCTCGAGATGACGCTCGCGCAGTTGGGGTACGAGTTCGAGCGCGGCGCAGGGCTGAGCGCCGCCGAAGCCGTGTTCATGGAACAGCAGCAGCGACCACCGGACAGCACAGGGAGCGACCGATGAAGGTACTGGTAGCCGAGAAGATTGCCGACTCCGGCGTAGAGATGCTCAAGGAGCACTTCGATGTCAAGGTCAAGGTGGGCCTCTCACCCGAGGAGCTTGTCGCCGAGATACCCGCCTACGACGCGCTTATCGTGCGCTCGGCCACGAAGGCCACACGCGAGGTCATCGAGGCGGGCGTGAACCTCAAGATCATCGGCCGGGCGGGTGTGGGCGTGGACAACGTCGACGTCCAGGCTGCTACCGAGCGCGGCATCATCGTGTGTAACGCGCCGACGAGCAACATCGTCTCAGCCGCCGAGCATACCGTCGCGCTCATGCTCGCGCAGGCACGCAGCATCCCGCAGGCGTGGGCATCGATGCGCGAGTGTAAGTGGGAGCGCTCGAAGTTCACCGGGGCCGAGGTCTACGAGAAGACGCTCGCGATCTTCGGTCTCGGGCGCATCGGCTCGCTCGTGGCCGAGCGGGCGCGCGGCCTCGGCATGCGCGTCATCGGCTACGATCCCTACCTCACCGAGGATCGGGCGCAGGCGATGGGCGTGGAGCTTTTCGCAGACGTAGACGAGGTCCTGTCGCAGGCCGACTTCATCACTGTGCACCTGCCCAAGACCAAAGAGACCATCGGGATGTTCGGCCCCGAGCAGTTCGCACTCATGAAGGACGGCGTTCGGCTCGTGAACACCGCGCGCGGCGGCATCTACCGGACCGAGGCGCTCGAAGAGGCGCTCAAGAGCGGCAAGGTCGCGAGTGTGGCCATCGACGTCTTCGAGGTCGAGCCGTGCACCGACTCGCCGCTCGCCGCATACGAGAACGTCATCCTCACGCCGCACCTGGGTGCCTCGACCGCCGAGGCGCAGGACCGCGCCGGCGAGCAGATCGCCGAGTACGTGAGCGCGGGGTTGCTCGGCAAGATGGTGCCGACCGCGGTCAACATCGCGCCGGTCTCCCCAGAGGTCCTCGACGCAGTGGGTCCGTACATCGACGTCGCCGAGACGCTCGGCAAGATGGTCGCGCAGATGGCACGTCACGGCCTGGAAGCGCTCGACATCCGCTTCGTCGGCGGGCTCGCCGACGTGGACACCCGCATCCTGCGGACGGCGGTGCTCAAGGGGCTCCTGAGCGTGGTGAGTGCCGAGAGCGTGAACTTCGTCAACGCCGACTACTACGCCGAGCAGAGAGGCATGGAGATCAGCGAGATCCGGCAGTCCGAGACGCTGGACTACGTCTCGATGATCACAGTGTGCGCGAAGACCCCCGAGGAGCCACTCGAGATCGGTGCGACCGTCATGGGGAAGAAGAACGAGCCGCGCCTCGTCTCCTTGTACGGGTTCGACCTGGATATGATCCCCTCCGAGTACATGTCGTTCTTCATCTACGAGGACCGGCCCGGCATGATCGGCAAGGTCGGCACGATCCTTGGCGCCAACAAGATCAACATCGCTCAGATGCAGGTCGGCCGGAAGAAGCTCCACGGCACGGCGCTCATGGGCATCAACGTCGACACCCCCGTCCCGCCCGAGACACTCGAGACGATCGTGACCGAGGCGGGGATGGAGGACGCCTGGAGCGTGGAGCTGTAGGGTGAGGGTTGGTGGCCCCCGGAGACGGGGGCAACCTGCGCGTTCTAGGCGATCGTGAGGAGCCGCTCGAGCTGGTCTGCCATGTAGAGCGGCACGTTGAGCAACCCGTCCCTGAGTTCGAGGTTGCGCAGCGATAGCCGTACCGCGATTCGCGGGTGGTACCGGTTGCGGAACACACCGAGGCTCTTCGCTCTGACGCTGCGTCCCGACTTAACCTCGACGGGGTGCACGTCGTTGCCGTGCTGGATCAGGAATTCGACTTCGGCTGTCCCTTCGGAAGTCCAGTAGCGCGGGGGCACGTCGAAGTGGGCCATGAGTGACTGTAGTACGTAGTTCTCGGTGAGGGCGCCCTTGAACTCGGTGAACGGGGCGAGCGGGTCGGACAGTGCGGACGGGTCGAGACGAGACTGGCGGCCGAGGAGCCCGGTATCGGCCGAGTAGAGCTTGAAGGCCTTCACGTCGTCGTAGGCCGACAGCGGCAGTCTCGGCGTGGGGCAGTGTACGACCTTCGTGACGATTCCGGTTTCGACGAGCCAGTTCAGCGCGTCTTCGTACTGGCGCGCGCGAGCGCCCTCGCGTGCGACCCGGTAGACGAACTTCCTGTTCTCGCGGGCCAGCTGGGCGGGGAGCGAGTTCCATACGTGTCCGATCCGTGCGATGTCTTCCGCGGGTGCGTGCTTAGAGAAGTCCAGTTGGTAGCCGTTGAGGATACCTTGCTGGACCTCGATGACTGCACCCATGTCCTGTTCGGTCACCCACACGTGAATGGCCTCAGGCATACCGCCGACCACGAGATACCTGGAGAGCTTCTCGGTGAGCGGCCGACCGATGGCTTCCGGTATGGGGTCGAACGCGACGACACTATCGAGGTACTCTCCGAGTCCCTCATCGCCGCTTGCGACAAGGAACTCCGAGAACGTCATCGGGTGGAGCGTGAGGTAGTCCACCTTGCCCACGGGGAAGGAATCCGGGCTCGAAAGGGCGATTCCGAGGTGCGAGCCGGCGCACGCAAGGTGATACTCGGGGGCGTTCTCGGCGAAGTACTTCAGCGAACTCAGTGCTGCGTTGCTTTCCTGAATCTCGTCAAGGATGAGTAGGGTGGCTCCCGGTTTAATCGGGACGCTGCCGACGACCGAGAGGTGCTGAAGAATACGGTCAGTGTTCTTCGTGGACTCGAAGATCCCGGTCAGCGCAGGATCTTCCTCGAAGTTGAAGTAGGCGACGTCTTCGTAGTGGTCGCGACCGAATCGCTTGAGGAGCCACGTCTTGCCCACCTGACGCTGTCCGCCCAGAATCAGCGGCTTGCGGCGGGGTGCTACCCTCCACGCGCGAAGGGGCTCGATGAGAAAGCGCTCCATGTCGTGACTCCTTACATTCGGATTATGTGCATCATAGCACATTTAAGGTACCAACAATGTGCAGAACAGCACATCATCGGGACGTAATACGCACAGAGGCGTTCGCTTGCGCCTACGGTGTATACTCATTGTAGATACCCACCAGGGGAGTGCGCCATGAAGACCAAGGTCCAGAAGTGGGGCAACAGCCTCGCAGTTCGCATACCGAAGACATTCGCCGAGGAAGTCGGCCTCACGGATGATTCGCCGGTCGAGATGCGTCTCGTGAAAGGAGGGCTCCTGCTGGAGCCCTCCTCAACATGGGTGCCTACTCTCAATGAGTTGCTCGATGCCGTTGACGAGACGAACCTCCACGGCGAGGTCGACAGCGGCCCCGCAATAGGTAGAGAGGCCTGGTAGGTATGTCGTGGGTGCCCGAGCGGGGCGACATCGTCTGGATCGACATGAACCCGAGCGCGGGTCACGAACAAGCCGGACGTCGACCCGCACTCGTTCTCTCGCCAGCCTCCTATAACGGGAAGGTGGGCCTCGCGATCCTGGTACCCATCACGAGCCAGGTGAAGGGGTACCCGTTCGAGGTAGCGCTTCCTGGGAATCTGCCAGTGACAGGCGTCGTGCTTTCCGATCAGGCCAAGAGCCTTGACTGGCGGTCGAGAAGCGCCGAGCTTGCGGGCAGGTTACCTGCTGAGGAGACGGAGGCTGTGCTGCAGCGTCTCGGGCGGTTGCTCACCCCCTAG